>JAEETP010000008.1 GCA_016290415.1 Bacteroidales bacterium | reverse complement strand
CTTCAAGATGAGATTTCCATAGAGGGTCGTGGGAGACTACCACGTTGATAGGCAGAAGGTGTAAAGGCAGTAATGTCAAAGCCGATCTGTACTAATAGCCCGAGAGCTTCGTGATAAAGAAAAAAACGAAGTGACGAACGAAGAGTGAAAGCGACCTTGAGTTCTCTCTCGAAGATATAACGATGGGAGGGGTGAAACCTTCCCATCGTACAAAGAAACAATTAGGCGGTTATAGCGGTGAGGATCCACCTCTTCCCATCCCGAACAGAGAAGTTAAGCTCACTTGCGCCGATGGTACTGCGACACCATGTGGGAGAGTAGGTAGCCGCCGCCTTCAAAGCCTCTGGCACAAAAGCCGGAGGCTTTTTTTGTGCCAGGGCTTTGAGTTGGCGGCTGATGCCGCCGCCTATGTTTGTCCCAACCCCCAACCCCCTTCCCCGGAAGGGGGCTTGAGGTTCGCCCTCGTTTTCTCTCATTGTCCGTTCCACGACCCCCGCGGCGCAGTGCGCCGGCCACCTAACGGTGGCTTATGCCTTTGGTGGAAGGGATGAGGAGATGGGGGATATGTGCTTTTTAGCTGCGCGTCAGCTTCAGAGCTGCGGTTAGGGGCGGCTGCGCAGCAGACGTCACTAATTGAGCCCGTCAACGACGTTACAGGTGCCGAATTAGGCGCCTGTAAAAGGAGGCGTCGCGGTGAAAAGGAGCGAAGAAGCGGTTAAGCGCGCAGCGTTAAGAAAAGCACCTTCCCCCGTATCCTCATCCCAGGAAGCAAAAAAAACAGGCTGGAAGATCCAGCCTGTAGATTCGTCGGGAAGAGGTGACTCGAACACCCGACCTCTGCGTCCCGAACGCAGCGCGCTAGCCAACTGCGCCACTTCCCGATTCGGGAACGCAAATATACAAATGATTTTGGAAATACCAAGTCTACTGATACAACCAGCCTTCCAGGATACCTTTGATCTGTGCCCTTGTCTCTTCGTCAAATGTGCCTATGCGGGCACGGTGACTGCCGCCGGGCTGGATAAAGATGTGGTTGGTCTCGGAATGCCTGTCCCCGGCACGAACAGCGCTCCAGGGGTCGTACTCGCCGTAGATATAAATAATGTTGCACTTGTTGTGCTTGATAAAGCGGTCCAGTTTGCGGGACAGCTTGCGGTTGAACTTGACGTTCTGCGCGCTCTCTGGCAGGAAAATCTTGTGCAGATAGCCCTTGGCGCTCTTTATTGTGAGAAGATCCTTGAACGGCTTCACATCGTAGCCATAGTAGCCAAGCTCTTTGGCCGCCATCACAAAGAACGGTGCGTGAGGATTCTCTATCTGCCAGTAGTCCGGGCCGCTCACAACGTTCATAAAATTCAGGAACTCATTGTCAGATGCGCTGGAAGAGGGGATTCTCTCGATGGGGATACCCCACTGCCAGAAGGCAAAAGAGAACTCCAGGGCGCACATATCATACACCTCGCTCATCGAAATTCGGAACTGGTAGCCATTGGCCTTGCATAGCGAGTCCAACTTGGGCTGGATGGTTTCGCGCCTGCGCAGCCACTCCTCCTGGAAGGTGCGTACAGCCTCGCGGTCGGCATCGGAAGATCCGTTGGCGGCAATGAAAGGTTCGTGACGGCCGTCTTCCACTCCGCGGCAGAAAGGCCCCACATAAGCCACGGTGATATCCACGTCTTCCGGATAGAAGGCCCTGAAAATCACGGAGTTCTGGCCGCCCTTGCTGATGCCGGTGTCTATCCACTTGCCGGGATATATGCTTTTGAGCTCAGTGATGACCCGGTGCAGGTCGCGGGCTTCGTTTTCTGCCGTAAGATATTTCCAGTCAAGATCTTCCGGAGCAGAAGGCGCAAAATACCTATGCTCTACCACCACGTTGTTCAAATTGAACATACGCGACAGCTCATCGCGATAGCGGGGGTGAGCAGCATACTCGGCACCATAACCCTCGGTTACGAAAACCGAAGATGAATCGCGGCATATGTCGCCCACGAAGACGCGCTGCAAGAAGGTTCCTTTAGAGGAGTCTTTGTAGCTTACGGGCTGTTCAAACCAGAGCAGATACTTGGCCGTGAACTGGCCTTTATCCAAAACCTCGACCTTCTTTACCGAAGGGAGGGCTTTAAACTGCTCTTCAAGGGTCTGCGCCTGGAGATTGATGGCACAGAATATGCTGACAAACGCCAGCAAGACACATAATCTATACTGTTTCATAAGGCAAAGTTAACAAAAATTGATATCTTTGTAAGTTAATGAAAAAGGCCCTGCTGATATTTGTGCTGATGTTCTCGGTTTTATTTGCTGCCGAGGGCCGCAGGCCGCATTTCTCCAGACGGGATTTATCCCCCCGTCTGATCATTTCAGATACCGTTGTCTATAAGGTCGATTCTACCGGTGCATTCCTGCTTGGCCCCGACAGCCTGAAGGTTATGGACACCACAGCCACCTGGCTTCTCCGTGAAAAGCTGGATACTCTCTCCAGGTGGTTCTGGAGCTTTGTGGACACTACCACGCTTGCCGATTTCGACACATTGATGGCAGAATACAACGACTCTATCGTAAACAACCTGCCTGGCAAACGGGAGTTCAGGAAGTGGCGCAAAGAACGCAAGAAAGCCTACCGGGACAGCGTTATAGAGAACACGCCGCGAATCCTGGAATCGTTTGTAATCCCCGACTCGCTCTATTACGAAAGGGGGTTGCGCTGGACCTTTGACCAGAATACCAACAAGATCCATTTTGAAGAGATAGACACAACCTATAACTATCACTTCTACGACCTGCCTTTCCTGAAAAATGATGCCGACGCCATTTATCTGGGAACATCCGGTTCCGCGGCGTTGTCCACCAACTTCTTCAACAGAAAGGACTTTGACATAGCTCCGTTCTTTACGCCATATATGGTGTATTCATACGACCCCGAGTCGATGCCGATGTACAATGTCAAATCTCCGTACACCGTGCTTTCTTACTGGGGCAACCCGTTTGCCGAGACCACCAGGGAAGAGTCCGACCTCAATCTGCTCAGCACCCAGAATATCACTCCGGAACTCAACATCGCCCTGAACTATCAGCGCTACGGCAGCACCGGTCTCCTGATAAACGAGAATACCGACAACCGTACCTTCTCTATAGGAGCCAACTATGTGGGCAAGAAATATGAGATGCATTTCGGCTATCTTGGCCAGACTGTGAAGCGCACAGAGAACGGCGGTGTCAAGGATGTCTTCTGGGTTTGCGATACAATCATTGACCTGAAGGCCATAGATGTAAAACTGCAGAAGGCCAACAATGAGCTCAAGCGCCGCACCCTGTTCCTGAACCATTCGCTGGCGGTGCCTATGAACTTCTTCCGCAAGGACAGGGATTCCCTGGCTGCGGGGGAGGGCACAGTGATTTACGTGGGCCACAGTTTTGAACTGTCAAAATATACCAAGCTCTATACCGACGAGATAGGCACTTCCGACCAGACCGGCCGCGATTTTTATCGTGACCAGTTCAATATTTATTCTACGGCCAGCCACGACAGCCTTGCCGTGCGGCGTCTGGAAAACAAGGTATTCGTATCGCTGCAGCCGTTTGCCCCCGATGCGTTTGTCTCTACGATACACGGAGGTCTTGGCGCGCAGGCCCTCAAACTATATGGCTTTAAACCTACCGACTTCATAACCGGCGTCACCAGCGTAAGTCAGTTGAATACATATGTGTACGGCGGAGTGGACGGTATGATAAAGAAATATTTTGCCTGGGATGCCTCCGGGCAGATGAATCTTACCGGCTACTATGCCGGCGACCTGAGCCTTCAGGGAAATGTCAAGTTATCTTTCTATCCAATCAAGAAAGGCATTCACCTGAACGCACATATAGAATCTGCCATAAAGACGCCTCATCCTTTCTTGAAGAGCGTCTATTTCAACCACCATATCTGGGACAAGGATCTCAGCAAGACGTCGGAGACCAGAATTACCGGCCTGCTGACCATCCCCAGACTCAATTTCTCTGCCTTCGTGGGTTATGCGCTGCTGACATCGATGCCCTATTACAACGAGAATGCAGAGATAATGCAGGCCGAGAATCCGGTTTCGGTGCTCTCTGCCTATGTCACAGAGAATATAAAGCTGGGGCCGGTGCATCTAGACAACCGTGTTCTATATCAGCTCTCAAGCGACAAATCTGTGCTCCCGCTGCCCACCCTGACTCTGAATCTGAGATATTATATTCAGTTCCCCGTTGTAAAGAATGTGATGACAATGCAGATTGGCGCCAACGGCCTGATGTATTCCAAATACTATCTCCAGGCCTACGAACCCGATCTGGGCGTTTTCTACAACCAGAACATAAAGGAGTGGGGCAACAGCCCTTGCGTGGATGCTTTTGTGAACATCCAGTGGAAGCGCGCCTGCCTATATGTCAAATATTGCAACGTGCTGCAAACCGTCACCCGCGGCGACTATTTCTCTGCATACGACTACATAAGACCTACTCGTTGCCTCAAATTCGGTATTTACTGGCCATTCTATGTCGAATAGCAAATCAAGGCATCTTGCAGGCTGTATAGTGCTTTCTCTGATTCTGGTTTCGCTGGCCGGCATTCAGCCTATGCTTAAAGTTGCCGATACGGCAGAAGACTATCGCCTGGACAAGGACACACTGCACTGCGCGGTGGCGCTGGCCGGTCATCTGGCTGCCAGCGAGGGCCGTGGCACCGGCCTCAGCAACGAGATGCTGCAGTATTTTGGCGACTTTGCCTCTGCTACCGTTGAGATTGTGCCGGGCAACAGCAGCCTTTCTTATCTGGATTCCCTGAAAGAGCATAAGATAGATATCCTGGTGCTGGATCATCCCGACGACAATATACCGGAGGATATGGAAGACTCCTGCTATGTCTCCCACACCATAAGAAACAACATCCACTGGGTGACTTCGTCTGCCGACCCCACGCTGCTGTCTATGATAAACGTCTGGCTGGAAGATTTTATGGGCAGCCGTCTTTACAAGCGTACGGTGGCGCGCCAGTACCGTACCTACAGCAAGCCCCGTATCAATCCCGCCACCGGGGAGGTATCTCCGTTTGACGAAATCATAAAGCGTTATTCTGCGCTTACCGGCATCGACTGGCTGCTGCTGGCATCGCTGATGTATCAGGAGAGCCAGTACTATGTAGGTGCCGAATATAAAGAGGCAAAGGGCCTTATGCAGGTTACTGATGTCACCGCCGCCCGCTATGGAGTGAGCGATCTCTTCAGCCCCGAAGGCAACATCAAGGCCGGCAGCCTGTACCTTAAGTATCTGATGAATAAATATTACCAGGAAGGGCTTGATTCACTGAATGTTATCAAGTTTGCCCTGGCATCGTACAATGCCGGCGACGGCCGTATCGAGCAGTGCCGCAACCACGCCCTCTCCGAGGGCAAGAATCCCAACGACTGGGAGGAGGTTGTAACCACGTTCGCCACCAACAACAAATTTATAGGCAAGACCACCACCGCCTATGTGAGGGATATTCTGGCCAGATGGGAAGACCTTAAAGAAACCGTGCCCGTCAAGAAATGAATAAGTACAGATACATAGCCGGCAAGATTCGCAGCGGTGCGGCCACCGAGGCAAAAGGCGACCGTATGGGCAGCGTGAGCAGTGTCATCGGCCTGGTGTCGGTGGCGGTAAGTATCTTTGTTATAATCGTTTCTATATGTGTGCTGCTGGGGTTCAGGAGTGAAATCCGCTCCAAGACTTCCGCATATATGGGATCTATGGCACTGGTGGCGCCGGGCCAGACCCCGCTAAACGAGCAGTATCCCTTCACCGACAGCATTTCCTATCTGGGCAAGTTGGATTCAATTCCGGGTATTGATGCCTGCCAGAGGGTGGCTTACTGTTCCGGAATGATTAAAACCGCCGAAAACATTTTCGGCGCCCACTTCAAAGGCGTGGATTCGCTTTACAATTTCTCTTTTTTCAAAGAGAACCTTGCCGGTGGCGATGTCCCCGATTTTTCAGGAAGGATATCCTCCGATATTATGCTGGCGGCCAGACTTGCCCGCCAGATGGGTTATGGAGTTGGAGATGAGGTCACCGCATATTACATAGGCGAAGATGTCAAGGTGCGCAAGTTCAAAATCTGCGGGCTGTTCGACGCACAGCTGGAGAACCTTGACAACACTATGATACTGTGCGACATACGCCAGGTTCAGAGAATCAACGGCTGGGAGAAGGACGAAATCTCTACCATAGAGATTATGGCCGATGACAGAAGCGATATTGACCTGCTGTGCAACAAGGTAAACGATCTTTTGTACGAAGAAACCCAGGACGATGACCCCACACTGTTCGTGACCAGCGTAAAAAGGCTTTTCCCCAACCTATACGATTGGCTTAACCTGCTGGATTTCAATGTTGTGGCGATTCTCCTTCTGATGATTGTCGTGGCCGGCTTCAATATGATATCATCCTTACTCATTATCCTCTTCAGGAACATATCTTCCATTGGCCTGCTGAAGGCTATGGGTATGACCTCCAAGGGTGTGAGCAAGGTGTTCCGCAATATCGCCCTGAATATTGTGGGCAAGGGCCTTCTGATAGGCACCGTGCTGGCAGTGGCGCTTTGCGCTGTACAGAAGTATTTCAGGATACTTACCCTGGACCCAGAAAACTATTTTGTAAAATACGTCCCCATAGTGTTTAATTTCTGGTATATCCTGCTGGCCAATATCGTGGCTCTGGCGGCGATAATGCTGATACTGTCGCTCACTTCCAGGTTTGTGGCCAGAGTGAGCCCCGACAAGACGATGAGGGCGGCTTAAGAGAATAAGAATGGAGAGACTGAAGGCTTTATTCAAAGACTATTTTGGCGTGGAGGCCGCAAACTGCACCAAGCTTGCAGCGTCGGGCAGCGGCCGTGTTTATTATCGGCTTAGAGACGATTTCAACCGTTCTGTGGTGGGTGTTCTGGGCGACTCTGCTCCCGAGAACAAGGCCTTCATAACCATTGACAGGCATTTTGCCGCGGCTGGTATCAAAGTTCCCCACGTGCTAAAGGTCAGTGAAGACGGAATGAATTATCTCCAGGACGATTTGGGCAACACGACCCTGTTCTCTGCGATAGAGAGCGGCCGCACTGCCGGAAATTACAACGAGTATCAGCGCCAGCTGCTGCTCAAGACCATATCCCGCCTGCCCAAGATCCAGTTTGAAGGCGGTCGAGGTTTGGACTACAGCGTGTGCCACCCCCAGAGCGAGTTTGACCGCAGGAACATACTTTTTGACCTGAATTATTTCAAATACGACTTTCTTAAGCTCACCTGGGCCACTTTCGATGAGAATGCCCTGCAAGATGACTTCGAACGCTTTGCAGACGATGTTATGGCGGCGGAATGTCCGGTGGGATTTATGTACCGCGATTTCCAGTCACGCAACGTGATGCTGGTGGGCGATGAACCTTATTTCATTGATTTCCAAGGTGGACGGCGCGGCCCGGTGTGCTACGATCTGGCATCGTTTGTATGGCAGGCTGCGGCGCGGTATCCCGATTCCTTGAAAGAAGAACTGGTGCAGGAATACATAGAGGCGGCCAAGCCTTATGCCGATCTGTCCGGCGCGGGGTTCCGCGACTCGCTTCGGCTGTTTGTACTGCTCCGCACCCTGCAGGTGCTGGGCGCTTACGGATTCAGGGGATACATAGAGAAAAAGGGCCATTTTCTGGCCAGCGTTCCCTTTGCCCTTCAGAACGCCGCTTCTCTTCTTGACGACAATCTTAGGTCACGCTATCCTCAGCTTTGCGCCGTGCTAGGCTTCCTTTCGGAATCTTCGCAGCAGGCCCCTGTTCCAGAGGACGGCAAACTTACCGTGGAGGTCACCAGCTTCTCATTCCGCCAGGGTGTTCCTTCTGACAAAAGCGGCAACGGCGGCGGATTTGTGTTTGACTGCCGTGCCCTTGCCAACCCCGGCCGCTATGAGCCGTACCGTAAATTCAACGGCCTGGATGCCAACGTGATAGAGTTTCTTGAAAAAGAGGGTGGGATAAAGGTGTTCCTTAAGAACGTCCAGACGCTGGTATTCCCTCACGTAGAGAAGTTTGTAGAGCGCGGCTTTACCAATATGATGGTATCTTTTGGCTGCACCGGCGGCCAGCACCGCAGCGTGTATTCGGCCCAGCATTTTGCCGAGGCGGTCGCTGCCAAATATGATGTCCACGTGGTGGTGCACCACACCGCCATCAATGTCAACAAGCGGATAAAATAATGAAAGCCTTCATACTTGCTGCAGGGCTGGGGGAGAGGCTCCGCCCGCTGACCGACGACAGGCCCAAGGCGCTTGTCTCTGTGGCCGGTATGACTATGCTTGAAAGAACCATCAGGACTCTGGCCGATGCCGGCGTGACCAGCTTTGTGGTCAACGTCCATTATTTTGGCGGGCAGATTATTGACTTCCTGGCTTCCAACGGCAATTTTGGCCTTGACATTCAGATTTCCGACGAACGCGATCTGCTGCGCGACACCGGCGGTGCCATAAAACACGCCGCACCGTTGCTGGAAGGTTCCGGCAAGTTCCTTATCCATAATGTCGATATAGTTTCGAACCTCGATTACCGGTGGTTCATAGATCAGGCAGAGAATTCCAATGCTGACGCCACGCTGCTGGTCAGCGACCGCAGCACCAGCCGCTACCTGCTTTTTGACGATGCTGGCCTTTTGAAAGGTTGGACCAATGTCAAAACGGGTGAAGTCAAATCTCCGTATCCCGGTTTCAATGCCGAATCATTTTCCCGGAAAGCCTTCTCCGGCATCCACGTTTTTTCTGACAGGTTGCTGGCAGAAACAGCCTCTATGACTGACAAATTTTCAGTCATAGATTTCTATCTTAAAGAATGTCTTAACCATAAAATCGAGGCGGTTGAATATCCTTCACTCAAGTTACTCGATTTAGGTACGCCTGCGGCCGTGGCGGCATACAAAAATCTTTAAAAATTGGCTTGTTTATTGCATCTGAAGTGTGTCACGTAAGGTTTTTTTACGTACTTTCGCAGATTGGAGAAAAATAAACAAAACACATATAATATGGCAAAGATAGATTTAAGCAAGTATGGCATTTCAAACGTCGGGAAGATAGTTTACAACCCTTCTTATGAAGAGCTTTTCAAGGCCGAGATGGATCCCTCCCTCACAGGCTATGACAAGGGTCAGCTCACCGAACTGGATGCCGTGAACGTAATGACCGGTATATACACCGGCCGTTCTCCCAAAGACAAATATATCGTTGATGACGCCCAGAGCCACGACAAGGTTTGGTGGACCACCGAGGGCTACAAAAACGACAACCACCCTATGAGCGAAGAGGTCTGGGGCAAGGTAAAGGAAATCGCTGTAAAAGAGCTTTCCGGCAAAGACCTCTATGTTGTGGATGCATTCTGCGGCGCAAACGAAGACACCCGTATGGCAGTCCGTTTCATTATGGAAGTTGCCTGGCAGGCACACTTCGTGCGCAATATGTTCATCAAGCCCAGCGAGAAAGAGCTTGAAAACTTCCAGCCCGACTTTGTGGTTTACACCGCATCCAAGGCTCAGGTAGAGAACTTTGAGGAGCTTGGCCTCCGCTCTTCTACCTGCGTGGCTTTCAACACCACCAGTCGCGAGCAGGTTATCCTGAACACCTGGTACGGCGGCGAAATGAAGAAGGGTATGTTCTCTATGATGAACTACTACCTCCCGCTGAAGGGCATCGCTGCTATGCACTGCTCTGCAAACACCGATATGGAAGGCAAGAACACCGCCATCTTCTTCGGCCTCAGCGGTACCGGCAAAACCACTCTTTCCACCGACCCCAAGCGTCTGCTTATAGGTGACGACGAGCACGGCTGGGACGACAACGGCGTCTTCAATTTCGAAGGCGGCTGCTATGCAAAGGTCATCAACCTGGATAAGGAGAGCGAACCCGACATCTACAACGCAATCCGCCGCGATGCGCTGCTGGAGAACGTTACTGTAGATAAAGACGGCAAGATTGATTTTGCAGACAAGAGTGTCACAGAGAATACCCGCGTAAGCTATCCCATCGAGCATATCGAGAAGATAGTCAAGCCCATCTACGGCAAGAGTTCTGGCCCCGCAGCAGAAAATGTTATTTTCCTCAGCGCCGACGCATTTGGCGTGCTGCCTCCCGTATCTATCCTGACTCCCGAGCAGACCAAGTATTACTTCCTCTCCGGTTTCACCGCCAAACTCGCTGGCACAGAGCGCGGCATCACCGAGCCGACTCCTACATTCTCAGCTTGCTTTGGCCAGGCATTCCTGGAGCTGCATCCCACAAAATATGCAGAAGAGCTGGTTAAGCGCATGGAGAAGAGCGGTGCCAAGGCATATCTGGTAAACACCGGCTGGAACGGTACCGGCAAGCGCATCAGTATCCGCGATACCCGCGGCATTATCGATGCGATCCTGGGCGGCGCAATCCTCAAGGCTCCCACCAAGAAGATCCCGTACTTCAACTTTGAGGTTCCCACCAAGCTCGAAGGCGTTGACACCGGCATTCTGGATCCTCGCGACACTTATGCAGATCCTGCAGAGTGGGACGCCAAGGCAAAAGACCTGGCCGGCCGCTTTGTCAAGAACTTCGTTAAATATGAAGGCAACGAGGCAGGCAAGGCCCTTGTGGCAGCAGGCCCTCAGCTGTAAACCGTTTTTTGATAATTACTTTAAAGGCGGCTCTCATCACAGAGAGCCGCCTTTTTTGCTAGAAACGCTTACCGATACATAACTGTACCGATTCGGCGTTCATAAATTTGTGAGCCTTAAGTGTCAGCCCCACGAAAGTGTCGGCCAAATCGGGGAAGTGGTATCTGAAGTGCACAATCTGATAGACTTTCTGCCAGCGGGCAATACCGTCGTTATGATGGATATAACGTCCGACACCCATCGTGAGGGTAAGGTCCCGGTAGCACATTTCGTGAATGATGGATAATCCAACCGAGACGGGATCATAAATGTCATCCCGGCCGTCGTATTCTGCAATTTGCTCACAGAAAGTGGTCACTGATAAGTCAAAACCCAAGCCTGTGGCGTGTGTGTGGCAATATTTATAAAGGCAGTCGGCTTGGAAAGCAAACTTGGGATAGTGCATATTGTCTCCACCGCCAAGCGTCTCTTCACAGTAGTAGAAATAATCCTCGTTACTTACCACTCCGGCCGAAGCCTGTATGTCAAACTGGAAATGGCGTTTGAAACAGTCATCGCGCCGCTCGGGTATTGCTCTCTCTGACTCAGGCTCTTTCAAGCCCAGCAGCAGCGCTAATTCGTATCCGTTGTATCCTCTGTTGGGATAATTGACATCACCGTTGGAAGAGTGATTGAAATAGAATCCCAGCCCAGTATAGCCGCGTTTTGAAAACCGGTACTGTGCTTCAAGGCCGAATCGGATGCGCGAATTGACCGGTGTGGAGAATATCAGGTTTTTGGGATTTGAGACAGGGTCGTACAGTTTGCTGAAGCAGCACCCCAGGCCAAAACCTGCTGAATACCCCAATGACAACCTGTTTGTCTTCAGAAGAGGCCTGTCAAAATAACCGTACAGACAATAAATATTACCCACTCCGGGGCCCTCTATTGCCGTAGCGTCGCCAAGGCAATCCATCTGGAAAGCTATTCCGTATTCGGGATGGTTGCAGATGAATGCATAAGGAGAATCGCTATAATCCCGCCATCCTATTTTCATTCCCAACGTCGGGACTATCGGTGCAACGCCTTCGCCATATATCGCCGGGTAGTACCTCCGGTCATAGAGAAGCTGTGTGGCGCCTGCCCTGACAGTTATATTCTGTGCTGCAGAAATGCCGGATAAGGCAGTCAGCATAGTATAAATCATTAAAACTCGGGCAAACTTCATCTGTTTATCAATAGGGACTGCAAAGATAGCTAAAAAGGGTTATCTTTGCTGATGATATGAAAAGACTATTGTTATTGATTGCCGCAGTCCTGGTTTTAACGTCCGGACCGCTATCTGCTCAGAATGTCACCGTGAAAGCCGGCGCCACCAAACTTCTGTACGACAGCAGGCACTTCCCGGCATTGTATGGTGAAAGTGCTCCTACCATTCCCTCGGTTGGAGTGAAGTTTGGCTGGAAAGATTACAGCGATTCGCCTTATGCATTCATCTGCAACCATCCCGAATACGGAATAGCATTTCAGGTGGACGGTATTGCCGATGCCAAGGCTGTGAATGGTCCCGGTCTCGGAAATGTCTACAGCGTGTTCGGTTTTTTCGACAGGGATATTATCCGGGCGGGAAGATTCTCTTTTGGATACTCCGGCGGCTTTGGTCTGGGTATATGCCCCAGCAAGTTGTATGATCCTGAGACAAACCCCTGGAACCTGATTTTCTCGACTCCGGTCAACTCACACATTACCTTTGGTCTCCAGGCACTCTATATGCTTACCCAGCGGTACTACACCGGGGTCGGGTTTTATTTCAATCACTATTCAAACGGTGCCACCAACTTCCCGAACAGGGGTTTTAACGGGTTTGAACTCTCGCTTCTTTTCGGTATGAATGCTAAAGAAGCAGAGATAGCCGTGCCTAAGGAGCCCGTGGATGACGGCTTCAGGCCCCATTTCCAGTTTGACGTTCAGTTTTCTGGCGGAGTTATGGGCAATGAAGCGTATTATGACTATTATGTGGATAATATGGGCGGCGGCAAAAACAAGCATTACCCCAAGTTTGCATTTCAAGCCGACTGCCTGTATAAATACTGTCGCACACACGCCACCGGTATCGGACTGGATTTGTTCGTGACCCCTTTCTGCAAGCATATCGCAGAATATGACGGCAGGGGAATAGATTATGATCCGGTGTCTGTGGGGATATCTGTCCAGCACGAAATGAGTTACCGCAACCTTTCTCTCAACGTCGGTGTCGGCCGCTACCTGTATGATAACGATGGCCTTGCCCGCAACAAAATCCTATATCAACTGGTAAATATAAAGTATCACTTCCCTGATCTGGCAGACACCTATGCCGGCATTGTTCTCAAAGCTCATAAGTTTATGGCCGCTGAGTCCATACAACTTTGCATAGGCAAGAGATTTTAAAGATGCTGTCCACGCTCAAAAAATACTGGGGCTACGACGCCTTCCGGCCAAAGCAGGAGGAGATTATCTCCCAGGCTCTGGAGGGGAGGGATGTGCTTGCGCTTATGCCTACCGGCGGCGGCAAGAGCATTTGTTTCCAGGTCCCGGCAATGATGAAAGAGGGCATCTGCATAGTAGTTTCTCCGCTAATCGCACTTATGAAAGATCAAGTGGAGAATCTGCGAAAGAGGGGGATACCAGCTCTACTGGTCTGTGCGGGAATGACCTACCGCGAGATTGACGCCACGCTGGACAATGCCGTCTATGGAGACTACAAATTTCTGTATGTCTCGCCCGAACGTCTTCGCAGCGATTTGTTTCTGGCCCGCGCGGCCAAGATGAATGTCAATTATCTGGTGGTGGACGAGGCCCACTGTATCAGCCAGTGGGGCTACGATTTCCGCCCCGAATACCTTATGATTGCCGATGTCAGGGGCAAGATTGCCGGCACGGCTTTCCCCGAAAAGGTCCCGGTGATGGCCCTTACGGCCACAGCAACCCAGGATGTTGCAGAAGATATAATGGACCGGCTGCAGTTCCCCTCCCACAACCTGATAGTCACCGGCTTTGAGAGGCCCAATCTCTCTTATATAGTGCGGCAGTGCGAGGATAAACTGGGACAGGTGCTAAAGGTTTGCCAGGGGGTGCCTGGCTCGGGCATAGTGTATGTATCGCGCCGCAAGACTGCCGAGGAGGTCAGCGCCTTCCTTGTGAGCCAGGGAGTAGAGGCCTCTGCATACCACGCCGGAATGGCCGCAAAAGTCCGGGCGGCGGCCCAGGATTCCTGGAAAAAGGGTACAACCAGGGTTATTGTTTCTACCAACGCCTTTGGAATGGGCATTGACAAGGGCGATGTCCGGTTTGTGTGCCACTACGATATCCCCCAGTCTCCGGAGGCCTATTTCCAGGAGGCCGGCCGTGCGGGACGCGACGGGAAAAAGTCCTATGCGCTGTTGATTTGGAACAGTACCGACCTCAAGCGGCTGAGCCAGATACTTCAGACAACCTATCCGCCGCTGGACTACATCAAGGATATTTACCAGAAGGTCCACAATTTTCTGAAGATTCCCTACGAGACGGGTCGTGACAAAGGCTTCAAGTTTGATTTGCAGGCCTTTGTGAAGCAGTTTAAGCTGCAGGCATCCAAGGCTTATTACGCCATTAAGTACATTGAGATGTCGGGCTACTGGACCCTTACGGAAGAGCTGGACATCCCATCCAAGATAAGCGTGATAGTATCTCGTGAAGAGCTGTACGGCATCCAGCTGGGCTCTGCAGAGACGGACGCATTCCTGCGTGTGCTGATGCGGATGTACGAGGGTATGTTCAGTGGCTATGTGACCATAGACGAAGAGCGTATCGCAGCCCAGGGCAAGTATTCCGTGCTGGCGGTGGAGCGCAAGCTCAAATGGCTGGCCAGCCGCGGCGTGATAAGATATATCCCCAAGGTAAAATCTCCGGTGCTGTATTTGGCCAGCGAAAGGCTTTATCCCGAGAATCTCAGGCTGGACAAAGGCGAATATGATGACCGGGTGGCCCGTTTCAGCAGCCGTCTGGAAGCCATCACAGACTATGCTAAAAACGAGAGCCGGTGCCGCAGCCAGATGCTCCTGGAATATTTTAGCCAGAAAAACAGCCGCCCCTGCGGGGTCTGCGACTATTGCCTGAAGCAGAAACGTTAGTCCCTTGCGGCTGGATATCCCACAGTCTGGACAAGAGTGATGATTTGGTCGGGCGCAAGGCATAGCTTTGCGGCCAGTTCCTCTTTTGGAACCAGTGCGCGGGCAACCGTGCCCAAACCTTCGGATGCGCAGAAAATATATATGTTCTGACAGATGAAGCCGGTGTCGGCATAGGTTGATTCAATCACACCCTGCGGCGTTTTTCCGGTGATTTTTGATGTGTTGGAAATGAGTGCGATCTCTACCGGGGCACGGCCTACAAACGGCTGGGTGCCGGTGGCGGCCCGCATATCCTCTTCGAATAGCATTTCCAGGGAATGATCTATCTGGTTATAGCGGTACACGCCGCTGGAAAGAAATACATACAGGTCTATCTCCTGCCGGTTGTGGGAAGACGGAGCGGTGCGCCCCTTGGTGCGGTTGATGCCCCAGGCCGCCCAAAGCAGATTGGACAGGGTCTGCAAGTCAAGGCTTCTGGATGTGTCAAAGTCGCGGCTGCTGCGCCGTGCTGCAAAGGCCTCCATAACGGGCATTCCGCCGGTGCGGAGGGCAGGGGGGAGCACTATTTTTTCCATATTAAAGCACGTTCATAGATTGTTCTTTGATCTTCTCCAGCTCGGCCTTCATCATCACCACTATCTTCTGTATCTCGGCGTGGTTGGCCTTGCTGCCCAGGGTGTTGATCTCGCGCCCCATTTCCTGGGCAATGAAGCCCAGCTTCTTGCCGGGGAAGGGGTCTCCGTCGGCCGTCTCGCGAAAGTAGCGGCAGTGCTGCGCCAGACGCACCTTCTCTTCGTTTATATCCAGCTTGTCTATATAAAGGATAATCTCCTGCTCAAGACGGTTCTGGTCCACCTTCACCTGAAGCTCTTCAAGGCGGGCATCTATGCGCGAGCGTACTGCGTCTATGCGCTCCTTTTCGTATTTCTCTACCTGCGGGATGCAGGATTCAATCATATCTACCTTGGATAGGATGTCTTTTCTGAGTGTGGCGCCCTCGGTGGTGCGGAACTCGTCCAGACGGGCGGCAGCCTCTTTGATGGCGCCGTATAGCAGCTCCCAGTTTTGACCGGTCAGCTCTGTTTTGGAAGTCTCCAGCACCTCCGGCATCCGCAGCACCGAAGCCAGCACCGGGGCACTGTATTCGCTCTTGGAGGCATCTTTCCACGGAGTGCCGTCAAGGGCCTCGCAAATCTGGTTGAGGTAGGCCTTCATCACATCCCTGTTAATGGTAGCGGCGCCGGCGGCACCATCTTTCTCTACATTGATGAACAGGTCAATCGTGCCCCGGTTCAGGGTTGAGGTGAGCATCTGGCGCACCTCCAGCTCTTTTTCGCGGGGGATAAGTGAAGTTTTAAGGGTGATATCGGCGTTTTTGCCGTTCAGGGAACGGATTTCTACAGTGTATTTGCTGCCTTCTATTATGGCCTCTGACTTGCCATAACCTGTCATTGACTTGAACATAGCTGGGTATTAGATGATACTATAGTGGCACAAAAATAATAAATACCTCTCTTTTTTCTTATATTTGTCGTCTATTATCATCACGCTATGGAAGAACGTACAAACAATTTTCTTGAAGACATCATCGAGGCCGACCTGGCCAGCGGCAAACATAAATCCATAATGACCCGCTTCCCTCCGGAGCCCAATGGATATCTGCACATTGGTCACGCAAAGAGCATCTGCCTCAATTTTGGCCTGGCCAAGAAATATGGCGGCAAGACCAACCTCCGCTTTGACGACACCAACCCTGTCAAAGAGGACACCGAGTATGTTGATTCCATAAAGGAGGATATCAAGTGGCTGGGCTTTGAATGGGCCAACGAGTTCTATGCCTCAGACTATTTCGACCAGCTGTACGAATGGGCCAAAGTGCTTATAAAGAAGGGCTTGGCATATGTGGACGACCAGAGCCAGGAAGAGATACGACTGGGCCGCGGCACAGTGAAGGAACCCGGCAAGGAGAGCCCCTGGCGCAACCGCGGCGTAGAGGAGAACCTGAAGCTTTTCGAAGAGATGAAAGAGGGTAAATATCCCGACGGAGCCAAGGTGCTTCGCGCCAAAATTGATATGGCCCATCCCAATATGCTGCTCCGCGACCCGCTGATGTACCGCATTATCCACGCAGAGCATCACCGCACAGGCAACAAGTGGTGCATCTATCCGATGTACGATTTTGCTCACGGAGAGAGCGACTCCATAGAGCATATCACTCACTCTATCTGTACCCTGGAGTTTGACGTGCACCGCCCGCTCTACGACTGGTTCATAGAGAAACTTGAGATTTTCCCCTCTCATCAATACGAGTTTGCCCGCCTGAACCTGACCTACACCGTGATGAGCAAGCGCAAGCTTCTGGAACTGGTGAAGAACGGCTATGTAGAGGGTTGGGACGATCCCCGTATGCCCACCATTTGCGGTATTCGCCGTCGCGGCTACACCCCCGAGTCCATACGTATGTTCGCCGACAAGGTGGGCGTTGCCAAGCGCGATAATATAATTGACCTCTCCCTTATGGAGTGGTGCCTGCGCCAGGACCTGAACGAACGCGCCAACCGCTATATGGCAGTCCTGGACCCCATCAAACTGGTCATTGACAATTGGGAAGAGGGCAAGGTAGAGTGGTTTGAAGCTCCCCTTAATCCCGCCGATCCCGACGGGGCAAAACGCCGCGTTCCCTTCACAAAAGAGCTGTACATAGAGCGTGACGACTTTATGGAAGAGGCCCCCAAGAAGTATTTCCGCCTGAAACCCGACGGCGAAGTCCGCCTGAAATACACCTACATTGTCAAGTGCGTTTCGTTTGAGAAAGACGCCGATGGCAAGATCACCACAGTGCATTGCACCGTTGACCCCACATCCAAGCCCGGAGGCGGAGAGTGGCGCAGCGTAAAGGGTACCATCCACTGGGTCAGCCAGCAGTATGCAGAAAAGATCGAGGCCCGCATCTTCGATACCCTCTTCACCGAAGAGCAGATGGGTGCCATTCCAGAGGGCGTGGACTACAAGGATTATCTGAATCCCAATTCGCTGGTGATCAAGACCGCCTATGCAGAACCCGCTTTGCTCGAAGACAAGAGCGGCATTGCAGTGCAGTTCGAGCGCGTGGGCTACTTCTTCCACGATCCCAAGAACGGTGCCTGGAACAAGGCTACCGGCCTTAGGGATTCCTTCAAGATACAGCAGGCTTAATTATTTAAGGCTGACGGCGATATCCAGGGCCACCACGCTGCGCGTGCTGACCACTGCCGGTATTATATCCATCTTGTCTATCCCCGGCGCCGCTGCGCACAGTGCCGAAAGGCGTCGCAGGGTGTCGGTAAATACCACCTTGTTGAGCTGTGAAGTGCCTTTGATGCGCTCGTAGGCTGCTTCTGCTTCTGCCTTGCCCACAGGCATTGTGCAGGCGCAGAATTCCTGCGGGCGACCGGACTGCGCCGGGCATACGCCGCAGACAATAAGGTGCCCAAGTTTTGCCTTGTGACGGATTCCGAAATAGGCCAGGGAAGAATCCAGGGAGGGACTTATCAGCACGCCCTTGACATCTGAAGAGAGCATCAGGCGCCGGAATTCAAGTCTCATTGTGTTCTCGTCCGTAATGTTTTTCACAACCTCCGCCGGCCCCTCTTCGTGCACGCAAATGCTTTTCATATCGATAGGGTAGCAGATGTCAATGGCAGCCATCTTGGCCTCCATTGTGTTGGTGGCGATAATCTCTTTTACGCGGCTGATGCCTATGGCGTCCAGCAGGCGGAGCGACTTTTCGTAGCTCAAATGGCCGGCGCTTTCGCCTTCGGTGGCTTCGAGTATAATGGCTTTGTCAACAGGAGGGTAAGTTATGTCGGCACTCTGGCTGACGATCAATTGTTCAGATGTGAGAGACGGAATCCTGATCATAGGCTCAAAATTACTAGTTTTTTATTATCTTTGAAAAATTATACGCTATTATGGATAAGTTTGCCCAATCCCTGGATTATGTCAAGAGCCTTATTGGTGATTTCAAGCCCGAAATAGGCATTGTGCTTGGCAGTGGTCTCGGCACCATAGCCGATGATGTCAAGGATCCTAAAGTTGTGCCTTACGGCGACATCCCCGGTTTCCCCGTACCCACCGCCATCGGCCACAAGGGCAACTTCGTATTCGGCACTATTAACGGCCGCAACGTGTGCGTGATGCAGGGGCGCATCCATTACTACGAAACCTGCGATATGGAGCAGGTAGTTGCTCCCGTGCGCCTTGCGGGTTGTCTGGGCATCAAATATCTATTCGTGACCAACGCCGGCGGCAGCGTGAATGCATCATACCGCATAGGCGACCTTATGGTCATCAACGACCATATCAACCTTATGCCAAACCCGCTGTGCGGCCCGCTCTGCGACAAGTTTGGAGAGAGGTTTACCGATATGTCCAATGCCTATGACCTGAGGCTGATATCCTTGGCGGAAGCCGTGGCGGCGCATATGGGCATCAGGCTGTATAACGGTGTATATCTTGCCACCAGCGGTCCGTCATACGAAACTGCGGCGGAAAACCGCTTTTTCAGGATCATCGGTGCCGATGCGGTGGGTATGTCCTCCACTTCGGAAGTCATTGCCGCAAGGCAGATGGGAGTGCGGGTGTTTGGTGTTTCGGTGATTACCGGCCTTGCAAGGGACGCCGCCCCCGGCGCCACCACCAACGGCGGCGAAGTGCTCAAGGAGGCCGACCGTGCCTGCCGCACGCTGGCTTCTTTGCTGGAAGGAATGATAAAGAATTTATAGAGTTTATATAATGAGGAATATTCTTGAATATGACTCGGTGGAGTTGAGTCCGAATGGCAGGGATGTGATAATCCTGGACCAGTCGCTTCTTCCAAACCAGGAGAAGTTTCTCCATTTGACCACAGCAGAGCAGGTGTTCTATGCTATTACCTTGCTCAAGGTGCGTGGTGCACCTGCAATAGGCATTGCCGGTGCGTTTGGTCTGGCAATGTGTATGAACCGGTTCCGCGCAAAGAATCTCCAGGCTTTTGACAAGGAGTTCCTTCGCGTGAAGCGCTACCTCTATATTTCCCGGCCTACTGCCGTGAGCCTTATGGTGACGCTGGACCGTATGGAGCGGTGCTATTACCAGGCAGAAGAGGAGGCCAAGGACAAGAGTGACTTTGAGACTATCAGGTTCATACGCGAGAGGCTGACTGCAGAGGCAAGGGCCATAAAGCTGGAAGATATCCAGAAGTGCCTGGCCATTGCAGAGGCTGGTTTCTCGCTGCTCAAGCCCGGTATGGGTATTCTGACATACTGCAACGCCGGCCACCTGGCCGTGTCGCGCTACGGCACCGCCCTGAGCCCGATATACTATGCTCAGCAGAAGGGTTATATGCCCAAGGTTTATTCCTGCGAAACCCGCCCGATGCTGCAGGGTTCTCGCCTCACGGCATACGAGCTTACAAAGGCTGGTATAGACGTGACCCTGATCTGCGACAATATGGCCGCCGACGTTATGAGCCGCGGCAAGATAGACATAGTGTTCTTTGGCTGCGACCGCATAGCCGCCAACGGAGATGTGGCCAACAAGGTGGGCAGCAGTATGCTGGCCATACTTGCAAAGCACTTTGGCATACCGTGCTACAGCATCGGTCCCTCCAACACCATTGACTACAACACCCCCACGGGCAAGGATATCAAGATAGAAGAGCGCGCCTCGTTCGAGGTCACCGATATGTACTTTGACAAGCCGGTGGCTCCCAAGGGCATCAAGGTATACAATCCGGCATTTGACGTGACTCCGGCTGAGCTGCTCACCGGCATCATCACTGAAAAGGGAATTATCTCTCCCAAAAAACTGGGCACTATTAAAGAATGACCCGATTTATAAGTCTATCCAGCGGCAGTAACGGCAACTGCTATTACATTGGCAACGACAAGGTGTCGCTGTTGATAGACTTTGGCATCGGCGGCCGCACGGTGAACCGCAGGCTGGCTGCCCACGACCTCTCCCTGGCCAAGGTGGATATGGTGCTGCTCACCCACGAGCACATGGACCACATCCGTTATCTTGGAGGCTTCACAGAGCGTTTCCACAAGGTTGTGTTCGCAACCGAAGCTTTGCACAAGGTGTTGGAACATCATTTCTGCACCGTAGGCAAGCTGGGAGGCTGTGTTCGGGAGACTGTCCCGGGTCAGGAAACTGAGTGCGCCGGGGTTAAATTCACCCCGTTCAGCGTGCCGCACGACGCCCGTGACACTGTGGGCTATTACATAGATTTCTTTGGCGATACCTTTACCTTCGTGACCGATGTTGGCAGCGTCACCGACGATGTCGTGCACTACTGCAGTATGGCTCAGCATCTGATTGTGGAGTCAAACTATGACCCGGGGATGCTGGTCACCGGTCCGTATACTCCCGAGCTGAAGCGGAGGATTATGGAAAACCACGGCCACCTGAGCAACGAGCAGACTGCAGAGCTTCTGAAACGTGCTTACCACGACAGTCTTGAGTCGGTGTTTCTGTGCCATCTGAGTGCCAACAATAACACTCCGTCCCTGGCTTTTGAAAGTGCCAGGGCGGCCCTGAATTCTGTGGGTGGGGAAGAGGTGACCCTTTATGCCCTGCCTCGCAGGGAGGCTTCTCCGCTGTTTATTTTTGACCGTACCAAGTCTTGAGTTGCGCTATTTCTTCGGGCCAGATTTCGGGCTCGGGAGTCTCCAGGATGAAAGGAATTCCATCCAGCCGGGGGTCTTTCATAAGCTTTTCAAACACTTCTGCGCCAATTTCGCCTTTCCCCAGCGATGCGTGACGGTCCACACGGCTTCCGGCGGGCTTGGTGGCATCGTTGAGGTGCATCCCGCGCAGGTATTGAAGACCTACTATTGAATCAAAAGACTCTATGATTTTGTCGTATCCGCGCAGCACCACCGCCCCTTTGACATCGGCTTCTGTCATAGAGATGTTCTCCTCTTCGAAAAGGGACGGTTTGCCGGCCCAGTCATAGCCTGCAGCAAAGGCGTGACAGGTGTCTATGCACACTCCCACGCGGCTCTTGTCCTCTATCATAGAGATGATTTGCGCCAAGTGCTCGAACCTGAAACCCAGGTTGCTTCCCTGTCCGGCGGTGTTTTCTATTACGGCAGTGACGCCTTGGGTGGCCTCCAGCGCCAGGTTTATGGAATCCGCGATACGCCGCAGGCAATCGTCGGTGCTTATTTCATTAAGATGGCTGCCCGGGTGAAAGTTTAGCCGGTCAAGGCCAAGTGCCTGACAGCGGGCCATCTCGTCTGTAAACGATTTGCGGGAGCGCTCCAGACCTTCTTCCGAAGGGTGGCCGAGGTTTATCAGATATCCGTCGTGCGGCAGAATGGAGCAGGGTGGATACCCAAGTTCGCTGCAGCGCTGCCGGAACAGCTCTATGCTTTTCGGCGTAAGGGCGGGGGACTCCCACTGCTTCTGGTTTTTGGTAAAAAGGGCAAAGGCGGTTGCGCCTATCTCCTGTGCGCGCAGCGGGGCGTTTTCTACTCCGCCCGCTGCCGATATATGTGCGCCGATGTATTTCATAATTATGATATTTTCGAATAATCAATCTCCTGGCCGCGGATGTCCTTCAGATTCTCTTTAAGCAGCCGGTTGCGGGGCTGCTCCAGGGTAGGGTCTTCTGAGAGGATGTCCATTGCCGTGCGGCGGGCATCTTCCAGCACCGGTGAATCCTTGGTAAGGTTGGCTATGTGAAGGTCTATTGCAAGACCGCTCTGGCGGGTCCCTTCGAAGTCTCCCGGGCCGCGCATCTTGAGGTCGGCCTCCGCCAGATCGAAACCGTCGTTGGTAGAGCACATAAGATCTATCCGGTCTTTGGACTCCTTGCTAAGCTTGTAGCCGGTCATAAGTATGCAATAGCTCTTATCTGCGCCGCGCCCCACACGCCCCCTGAGTTGGTGCAGCTGCGCCAGTCCAAACCTCTCTGCGCTGTTTATGACCATAACCGAAGCGTTGGGAACATCCACGCCAACCTCGATTACTGAGGTGGAAACCAGTATGTTGGCCTTGCCGCTCACGAACAGGTTCATATCAAATGCCTTGTTCTCGGGCGTCTGTTTGCCGTGGACAACAGCCGTAATGTAGTCGGGCTGGGGAAAGGCGTCGGTAATGTCCAGATAGCCCTGCTCCAGATTCTCGTAGTCCATTTTCTCCGACTCTTTGATGAGCGGGTACACCACGAATACCTGGCGGCCGGCGGCAATCTCTTTGCGCATAAACTCGTATACCTTGTGCCGCTGGTTTTCTCCCGCGTGGGTGGTGACAATGGGCTTGCGCCCGGGCGGCAGCTCGTCTATAACAGAGACGTCCAGGTCGCCGTAGAGCGTCATTGCCAGAGTCCTGGGAATGGGTGTCGCCGTCATCACCAGTATGTGCGGGGTGATTTCCGATTTGGACCACAGCCGGGCCCTCTGATCCACGCCAAAGCGGTGCTGCTCGTCTATAACGGCCAGCGCCAGGGCATTGAACTGCACCTTGTCCTCTATCAGGGCGTGGGTGCCTATCACCAGATTGATGGTGCCGTCGGCAAGGCCGGCGTATATCTCCCGCCGCTCTTTGGTCTTGGTGTTGCCGGTGAGCAGCGCTATCTTCACAATATCGGGATTGATGTATCTCTGCAGGCCGTTGTAATGCTGCACGGCCAGCACTTCGGTGGGGGCCATGATGCAGGCCTGATAGCCGTTGTCAATGGCCTGAAGGGCAGAGAAAAGGGCCACCATGGTCTTGCCGCTGCCCACGTCGCCCTGCAGCAGGCGGTTCATCTGCTTTCCGCTGGTGACATCGGCCCGGATTTCTTTCAAGACCCGTTTCTGGGCGCCGGTAAGAGGGAAGGGAAGGTGGCTGTAGGTATAGTTGAAGGCATCGCCAAGGCGGGCCAGGACCACGCCGCTGCCCTCACGCATCTTTATGAATTTCTGTTTGACAAGGGCCAGCTGCAGGTAAAACAGCTCTTCGTATTTGAGCCGGCTGCGGGCCTGTTCCAGCGCGTACATATCGGGCGGGAAGTGAATGTCGTGCAATGCCCGCTCCAGCGGTATCAACTTCTTTTCCTGCAGGAACCACCCGGGGAGTGTCTCCTGTATGGTGCCGGCCACAATCTCTGCCAGGCGCCGCTGCATCACCGTGAAAGATTTGTTGGAGATGCCTCCGTTCTGGAGTTTTTCGGTGCTGGAATATACGCCTGTGATGGTGGGCCCGGAGACAGATGCCGCCTTTGAAACCGGTTCTATCTCGGGATGGACAAAGTTGAATCGGTCGTTAAATACAGATGGTTTTCCGAACACGATGTACTCTTCGCCCACCTTGAGTTTCTCCTGCATCCACTTTATGCCCTTGAAAAAGACAAGCTCTATATAACCGGAGCCGTCGCCCAGAATGGCTATCAGCCGGGTGCCCTTGCCGCTTCCGGCCAGCGAGACGCTCTTGATGGCGCCGCGCAGCTGTATGTAGGCGGAGGTGGAGTCTATCTCGCTGATTGCATAGAACTTGCTGCGGTCTACATACCTGAAGGGGAAGGTGTAGAGCAAATCCCTGAACGTGCGTATGCCAAGTTCCTTTTCCAGAAGCTGCGCCCGTTTGGGCCCGACTCCCGGCAAATAGGTTATCTCTTTGTCCAGTATGTACCCGCTCATACAAAAACCAAAGTTAAAAATTTATAGCTATATTTGCCCTGATACAGAATTGAAAAAATGTCAAAAATGCTCACAATAGGAATCACTCAGGGTGATTCCAACGGAATAGGATACGAAGTTATAATCAAAGCCCTGGCCGACCCAAGGATGATGGACATGTTTATCCCTGTGGTCTACGGCTCTTCCAAAATGTTCGGCTTCAACAAAAAGCTTATAGAAGAGGCGGAGCAGCTCAGTACCAATGTGGTGGCTTCTGCTGCAGATGCTAAGGCCAAGAGAGTCAATATTGTAAACTGCGTCCCCGACACTTTCAACATCGAGTTCGGGCAGGCCACCAAAGAGGGTGCCACCGCCGCCTATGCCTCTCTTAAGGCGGCGGTGGAGGATCTTAAAAACGGCTCTATAGATGCCCTGGTGACCGCTCCTATCAATAAGCATCTTATGGAGGAGTCGGGCTTCGCATTCCCCGGCCATACAGAATATCTGGAGAGTCAGTTCCCCGACAGCAAAGGGCTGATGTTTATGTGCAGCGAGCGCCTGAAGGTGGGTGTTGCCACCAACCATACTCCGCTGGCAAAGGTGTCGGAAGTGCTCAATCCCGATTTGATAGTCTCCAAGCTCAAGGTTATGAACGCTTCGCTCAAGAGCGACTTCTGCAGGGAAAAACCTAAAATCGCCGTGCTGGGGCTCAATCCGCACGCCGGTGACGGCGGCACCCTTGGCCGCGAAGAGATAGAGATCATTGCACCTGCCGTGGAGGCTGCCAACCGCGAAGGCATACTGGCTTTCGGCCCGTTCTCTCCCGACGGATTCTTCGGTACCAACCAATATGAAAAGTTTGATGCCGTCCTGGCAATGTATCACGATCAGGGCCTGATTCCATTCAAGACACTTGCTTTTGACGAGGGTGTAAACTTCACCGCCGGCCTGCCGGTGGTGCGCACATCGCCGGACCACGGTACCGGATATGATATAGCAGGCAAGAATCTGGCAAGTCCCCGTTCTATGCTGTTTGCTCTGTTCATGGCGGTGGATGTGTGCAAGCACCGCGCTACTTATCAGGAGATTACCGCAAATCCTCTTAAAATAAACGTATTCGAGACCAAGAACGCGCCCGACAGGACCTATCTCCCCGAGTAATGCAGCGTCCCACCATATATCTCTACACCGACGGTGCCTGCTCCGGCAATCCCGGGCCGGGTGGCTATGGAGTGGTGCTTCGGTGCGGCGACTATGAAAAGGAGATGTCAGAAGGTTTCGAGCAGACCACCAACAACAGGATGGAACTGCTGGCGGTGATTGTGGGGCTGGAGGCCATCAAGTGGGATAATGCCGATGTCCAGGTATACAGCGACTCTTCTTATGTGGTGAATGCCATCACCAAAGGGTGGCTTTGGGACTGGGTCAGGAAAGACTTCGCAAAGAAGGCCAATCCGGATCTTTGGAAGCGCTTTCTGCAGATATACAACAAACATCACGTAACATTCAACTGGATAAAGGGACACGCCGGCCATCCCGAAAACGAGCGTTGTGACGCCCTGGCGGTGGCTGCGTACCAGCAATTCATAAAATAGCGATATGAAAAAGACAATCAATAAGATAGCGCTTCTCACCTCGGGCGGGGACGCCCCCGGTATGAACGCTGCAATCCGCGCGGTGGTCCGCACGGCCATATTCTACCAACTGGACGTTGTGGGTATTATGCGTGGCTATCAGGGCCTGATAGAAGGCGATTTTGTGCCTATGGAGTCCAAATCAGTCTCCAAGATCATCAATCTGGGCGGTACGATACTCCATACTTCCCGGTGCCCCGAATTCAAGGATATCGAGGTGCGCCGCAAGGCCATAGACGGTCTTAAGGCAGAGGGTGTGGATGCGTTGGTGGTGATTGGTGGCGACGGCAGTTTCCGCGGCGCCAACGATATCTTCAAGGATTTTGCCTTCCCCGTGGTGGGCATCCCCGCCACCATAGACAATGACATCTTCGGCACCGACTTCACCATAGGCTTTGACACCGCCATAAACACGGCAATGGATGCCATTGACAAGATTCGCGACACCGCCCACAGCCACGATATGGTATTCTTTGTGGAGGTGATGGGGCGCGACGCCGGCTTCATAGCCCTCAATACCGGCATCGCCACCGGAAGTGAGGTCACCCTTATCCCTGAGATAGAGAAGGATATAGACTCACTGGTGGACTATCTGAAGATTGGCCGCCGCAAGAACAAAACCAGCGGCATCGTGGTGGTGGCAGAAGGCGGACATCTGGGCAGTGCCGCAGAAGTTGCCAAGGCTGTAAAGGAACGCATTCCCAGCTACGAAGTGCGCGTCACCACCCTTGGACACATACAGAGGGGAGGATCGCCGAGTTGCGCCGACCGCGTTCTGGCCAGCATTTATGGCTACGAGGCCGTGGGCGCCTTGCTGGACGGCCAGAGCGGCGTGATGATAGGCCGCGTGAACGGAAAAACCGTTTACACGCCGTTTGACGATGCCATAAGCAAGCACAACGCCATTGACCGCAGCTGGTACGAGATCACCAAGATCCTTAGCAAATAGGTTAGGATAGAGCAATAAAAACGGGTGGCCCGTGTTGTGGGCCACCCGTTTTCGTGTCTAATCGCAGGGCGATTATTTCTTGATTGCGGGCTTAACCAGTTTCCAGATGCCGGCGGCAAGGATTGCGCCGATGAACGGACCAACGATGAATGCCCAGAGCTGCTGGAGAGCTGCACCACCTTCGAACACTGCGGGAGCGATGCTGCGTGCAGGGTTTACGGAAGTGCCGGTGTAGTGGATACCAACCAGGTGGATAAGGATCAGGGAGATACCGATTGCGAGGCCTGCAAAGTTGCCGGCGCCCTTCTCTGCGTCGGTGGTGCCAAGCACTACCAGCACAAAGATGCAAGTGAGGATGATCTCGACAACCATAGCTGCCACAGGGCCCTCTGCGCAGGCAT
This sequence comes from Bacteroidales bacterium, assembly GCA_016290415.1. Lineage (GTDB taxonomy): Bacteria > Bacteroidota > Bacteroidia > Bacteroidales > UBA932 > Equibacterium. The sequence goes on along the minus strand of JAEETP010000008.1, from coordinate 29,499 downwards.
TTGCGCCTGTAGTAGTGCCTTCAGCACCCACAAAGTGAACCATCAGGGCCAGCAGTGCGCTACCGATGAATGCACCGATAACCTGGAACAACATATAGAGCAGAGCGTCTTTTGCGCCCATACGGCCGCTGATCCAGCAACCAAGTGTGATAGCGGGGTTGATGTGGCAACCGCTGATGTTACCGATGGTATAAGCCATAGCGATGACTGCCATACCGAATGCCAGAGCGGTACCTACAACAGAAGCTGCATCGTGACCGCAGTTGAGACTTACAGCTGCGCCGCAGCCGAGAAGTACGAGCACCATAGTGCCCACCATTTCTGCTAAATACTTTTTCATATACTAGTTATTTGGTGTCTGTGACTTATTTCTTGAAAAGCACGTCTTTATCAATAGAGAGCTTCAATGTAACTACGGGATAAGCGCCGCGAACATCAGAATTCCAGAACATAACGACGGTTTTCTTGTCTGGGGAAAGAGAAAACTCCGGTGTTGCGCCATTCTCATATCCGGTGTCCCATCCAATAGCCAGGAAGCCGTCCTCCCAGTAGTAAGGCGAATGGATCTGAGGGTCTTCTTGGATCTCGCAAATGCCTTTAGTCCCAAAAACGATGTGAGCTCCTTTATAGACAAGTGCAGAAAGGTCTGCATCTCCACCCATTCTCCACATACTGCTTGAGCCGTTGAGGTCATAGGAATAGAAATCTACTTTCCAGGTAGTTCCGACCAAATCAACCTTGGAAAAGTCAAGCGTTTCTTCTTGCGGTTTAGGGTCTTCTTCCGGGTTAACTTTTTTGCACGCAGAGAAGGATACTGCAAGTGCGGCCATTAAGGCGAGGAACAATAAAGATTTTCTCATAATTAGGAATTTTATTGGTTCGTTTGTTCATTATTAAAAACAAATATAACAAAAGTTTTCTTCTTTTTTCCCTTAGCGGCGATAAATCACATCTATGATGAAGAAGAAAACTAAATGATATTGGCCACGGCAATGCCGTCCAGGGCACTGGAGACAATGCCTCCGGCGTAGCCTGCACCTTCGCCGCAAGGGTAGAGTCCCGGAAGTTGGGGATGCTGGAGCGAAGCCGTATCGCGGGGAATCCTTACCGGCGAGGAGGTTCGGGACTCGCAGGCCAGCAGCAATGCGTCATTGGTATAATATCCCTTCATCTTACGGTCAAACAGCGGGAAGGCGCCCCGCAGCCGGTCTGCGATAAAGGGCGGAAGTAATTCTGTAAGTGGAGCCTCTATTGTGCCTGCAGTATAGCTACTTGCTGGTAGATTTGCAGAGCGTTTTGCACGGCAGAAATCTACCATTCTCTGAGCCGGAGCCTTTTGTGAATTGCTGAAGCGGAACATTGTCTCTTCTACTTCACGTTGAAATTCAAGTAAGGCGAATGTACCGTATTTGTTATAGTCAGTTACGTCTTCCAATCCTACCTGAACCACTATGCCTGCATTGGCCCTTGCGCCGTTGCGTTGCGAATTGGACATACCGTTCAGCACAATTGCCCCGTTTTCTGTAGTAGAGGGGACCAGAATGCCACCGGGACACATACAGAAAGAGAAAACACCCCGTCCGTGGATCTGTTCTGCCAGATAATACTCTGCCGGAGGGATGCCGGGCTGCCACCGTCCGTGGTACTGAATATTGTTGATAAGGCTTTGCGGATGTTCAACCCTTACTCCAAGAGCAAAGTCTTTAGGTTCAAGCAGCCAGCCTTTTGTGTCAAACAAGAAATATATGTCACGGGCAGAATGCCCGGTGGCCAGAATCACATTGTCCGCCTTGAAGGTAAGTCCCCCTTCGCATACGGCTTCCCAGCGGGCACCGTCCCCTGAGGATTGCTTCAAATCGGTGACTTTGCAGTTGAAGTGATACTCCCCACCATAACTTGTAATGCACTCACGTATAGACTCTACCATCCCTGGAAGAACGTCGCTTCCTATATGTGGCCGGGCATCGGTAATGATACTTTGCGGCGCACCGAATGCAGCCATTTGATGCAATACTTCAAATATGTCACCCCTTTTGCTTGAACGAGTGAACAATTTGCCATCTGAAAAAGTGCCTGCGCCGCCCTCTCCATAGCAGTAATTTGAGTCTGGATTCACCAAACCCTTCTGCGAAATGGCGGCAATGTCCTTTTTCCGGCTGTGTACATCCTTTCCCCGCTCCAGAATGACTGGTTTAAGTCCTCTCTGAAGCAAAGTGAGAGCAGCGAACATTCCCGCCGGTCCTCCGCCTATAACTATCACTGGCTTAGCCGATGAAACATTCTTGTAATGGAAGCTGTACTCTTTTGTGGGAGCATCTCCCTCAAGCAAAACTCTCACTTGGTAGCGGTAAAGCAGTGCGCCCCGTGCGTCAAGAGACTTGCGCACTATGTCGCAACGCACTATCCTGGTTTTGGGAACGCCACAGGCCCTGGCTGCGGATGCTGTCAGTTCTTCTGCGGTCGGGGTGTGGTTCACCGAGTATGCTACCTCAAAGATTTTCATCTGCCGGAGATTACAGTGTATATTCAGCAGCGCGTGAAATAGGAGCTGCTTCTAGATTGCTAAACAGGCCTTTCTGATATTTGTAATATCCCACAATCGCAATCATTGCAGCGTTGTCGGTGGTGAAGCGCAACTCCGGGAGGAAGGTGCTCCAACCCCGTTTGGCTCCCTCTGAAGTAATGGCATTGCGAAGGGCTGAATTTGCAGCTACGCCGCCGCCGGCCACTATTTGTTTTATGCCGGTAATTTCGGTGGCCTTTACCAGCTTTTTCATCAGAATGTCCACCAGGTCTTTCTGGAAGCTTGCGCAAAGGTCATTTTTATTTTTTTCTATAAAATCTGGGTCTTCTTTAAGAGAATCGCGCAGGAAATACAGCAGGGAGGTCTTTATGCCGCTGAAACTGAAGTCCAGGCCGGGGATATTGGGCTTGGCAAAACGGAACCGCGTGGGGTTGCCTTCTTTGGCCAGACGGTCAATAATGGGGCCGCCGGGGTATCCCAGGTCCATCATCTTGGAGCATTTGTCAAAAGCTTCCCCTACGGCGTCGTCTATGGTCTGGCCCAGCACGGTGAATTGCAGGTAATCGTCCACCCTTACTATCTGGGTGTGTCCACCAGAAACAAGCAGCGCAAGGAAAGGGAACCGGGGCTGCGTGTTGTCTCGCCCTTCCACTTTTATAAAATGCGATAAAATGTGGCCTTGAAGGTGGTTTACTTCAACCAGAGGTTTAGCTGATGCGAGGGCTAGTCCCTTGGCGAAGGAGGTGCCCACGATAAGGCTGCCCAGCAGGCCAGGGCCGCGCGTAAAGGCTATTGCGTCCACATTGTCCATAGTCACTCCGGCCTGATCCAGGGCCTGAGAGACTACCGGCAGTATGTTCTGCTGGTGTGCCCGGGAGGCCAGTTCGGGGATGACGCCGCCGTATTTGCGGTGAACTTCTTGCGATGCCATTACGTTTGCCAGCAGCCACCCGTCTTGAAGTACTGCTGCAGATGTGTCGTCGCAACTTGATTCTATTCCAAGGATTATGGTTTTTCCGTCCTTCATTGCTTAATCTACACGTCCGGGGTAAGCTTCAAGGGCTTTCTCCAGAACCACCAATGCTTTCTTGAGGTCCTCTATCTTGAGCACGTAAGCCAGACGGACTTCGTTGACGCCCACGCCGGGAGTTGTGTAGAAACCGCTTGCCGGAGCCATCATCACCGTTGAGCCCTCGTATTCAAAATGCTCTAAGCACCACTGGCAGAACTTGTCGCTATCATCTACCGGAAGTTTTGCTACAGTATAGAACGCACCCATCGGGATGGGGGAGTAAACGCCCGGAATCTTGTTCAGGCCGTCGATTAGGCACTTGCGCCTTTCCAGATATTCCTCATAGACATCGGCGGTATAATCTTCAGGTGCTTCCAGTGAAGCTTCGGCTGCTATCTGACCTACCAGCGGCGGACTGAGCCTTGCCTGGCAGAATTTCATCACAGTCTTGCGGAGCTCTTTGTTTTTGGTGATGAGCGCGCCTATGCGGATACCGCATTCTGAATATCTCTTGGATACGGAATCAATCAGCACCACGTTCTGCTCTATCCCCTTGAGATGGCAGGCACTTATATAAGGGGTGCCGGCATATACGAACTCACGGTAAACCTCGTCACTGAACAGATAGAGGTCATATTTCTTTACCAGCTGGCGAATCTGCTCCATCTCTTTGCGGGTATACAGATATCCTGTGGGGTTGTTGGGGTTGCAGATCAGAATAGCCTTGGTGCGTTCGTTTATCAGCTCTTCAAACTTGTCTACCTTGGGCAGGCAGAAACCTTCGTCTATGGTGGTGGTCACTGTGCGTATCACTGCGCCGGCAGAGATGGCAAATGCCATATAGTTGGCATAGGCAGGCTCCGGGACAATGATTTCATCACCGGGGTTAAGGCAGCTGAGGAAGGCGAAAAGCACCGCTTCGCTACCGCCGGTGGTGATTATGATATCGTCTGCAGTGACGTCGATGTTGAATTTCTTGTAATAGCCCACCAGCTTTTCGCGATAGCTGCGGTAGCCCTGGCTGGGGCTGTATTCCAAAATCTTGCGGTCTATGCTGCGGATGGCATCTATGGCAACCTGCGGGGTGGGCAGGTCGGGCTGGCCTATGTTCAAGTGGTATACGTGGATGCCGCGAGCCTTGGCTGCATCGGCAAGGGGTGCCAACCGGCGGATAGGCGAGGCGGGCATCAGATTGCCGCGTGTAGATATAACTGGCATAAAAATGTGATGTTCAGAAGTTTTTGCAAAATCGCGGCTAAGGTACTAAAAATTGATATATTTGCACCGGAAATAATTGAACAAACCATATTTAAAAATGAAAAAACTCTGTTTTGTATTAATTACGGCGCTCTTTGCGCTGGTGTCTTGCAACAAGTACCAGAGCTACGAGGGCGACCCTATGAAGACCAAGATTTACACTCTTGACAACGGTCTCAAGATTTTTATGACCGTAAATAAAGATGAGCCCCGTATGCAGACTGCCATCTGTGTGCGCGTGGGCGGCAAGAACGACCCCGCCGAAACTACCGGTATGGCCCATTATTTCGAGCACCTGATGTTCAAGGGTACCCAGCAGTACGGAACCAGCGACTACGCTGCAGAAAAGCCGTTGCTGGACACCATCGCCAATCTGTTTGAGGTATACCGCGCAACCCGCGACGAAGCCGAGCGCGCTGCCATATATCATCAGATAGACTCTTTCAGCTACGAGGCATCCAAGATATCCATCCCCAACGAGTATGACAAGCTTATGGCTGCCATCGGAGCCGACGGCACCAACGCCTTTACCAGCGAAGATATGACTTGCTATATAGAGGATATCCCTGCAAACCAGATTGACAACTGGGCCCGCATCCAGGCAGACCGTTTTGAGAATGCCGTTATCCGCGGTTTCCACACCGAGTTGGAGACTATCTACGAAGAGAAGAATATGTCTCTGACCCAGGATCGCCGCAAGGTAAGCGAGGCGCTCTCTGCAGCTCTGTTCCCTCATCATCCCTACGGAACCCAGACCGTGCTCGGTACCCAGGAGAGCCTCAAGAACCCCTCCATCAAGATGGTTCAGCAGTATCACGACACTTACTATGTGCCCAACAATATGGCTATCTGCGTTTCCGGTGACTTTGATCCGGACAATTTCGTAAAGATTGTCAAGAAATACTTTGGTCATATGAAGGCCAAGGATGTCCCCGCGCTTCATTTTGAACCCGAACCGGAACTCACAGCTCCTGTAGAGAAAGAAGTTTTCGGCCTTGAGGCAGAGAACATCACAATGGGTTGGAGACTCCCCGGCGTGGCTGATAACCTGGAACTCGATCCCGTTGCAGAAATCACCAAGGCTGTCCTTTACAACGGCACCGCCGGCCTGATTGACCTGGATGTCAACCAGCAGCAGAAAGCCCTCGGCATATATGCAACCTATGAGTCTCAGCCCGACTACAGCACCTTCACAGTGGCCGGCCGTCCCAAACAGGGCCAGACCCTTGAAGAGGTCCGCGACATCATTCTGGCAGAAGTTGCCAAACTCTGCAGCGGTGAATTCACTGAAGAAGATGTTCAGTCCTGCATCAACAATGCCCGTCTGAACCAGCAGAGCGATCTTGTGAACAACTACAACCGCGCCATCTATCTGGCAATGTCCTTTGCCTACAATATGCCTTGGGATAAGGTTGTGAAGAACTACGACGCTCTTGAGAAAGTAACCAAAGACGATGTCGTTAACTTCGCAAACAAATATCTGTGCCAGAACAACTACGCAGTTATCTACAAACGTACCGGCGTGGATGATACCGTGCAGAAGATTGCCGCTCCGGCCATCACTCCCATCTTTATGAACCGCGACGCTTCCAGCGAGTTCCTGAACGAGATTCAGGCCAACGTTCCCAAGCCCATCGAACCCGTGTTCCTGGATTTCAGCAAAGACCTCTCTATCAGCAATGTGGCTGAAAACGTAGATATGATCTACAAAGAGAACACCCAGAACGATATCTTCACCGTTCAGTTCGTATATAACTGCGGCGCAAACGACAACCCTGTGATGGGTTATGCAGGTGAATATCTCAAATATCTTGGCACCGACAAGATGAGTGCCCAGGACATTGCCCGCAAGATGTATTCGCTGGCCTGCGACTATGACTTTATGTGCGGAGACAATAACTTCGTGATTTCCGTGACCGGCCTCAAAGAGAATATGGGCGAGGCAATCGCTCTTGTTGAGGACCTGCTGCTCAATGCACAGCCCGACGAGAACGTGCTTATGAACATCAAGATGGACAATATGCAGTCCCGTATCAATGCCAAGCTCAACCAGAGTGCCTGCTTCAGCTCCCTGATTACCTATCTTGCACTCGGCGCAGAGAAAATCAAGAAGTTGAACCTTAACAACGAACAGCTGATGGCTATCACATCAGACCAGCTTCTGGGCGCAATCCGCGAGGTATTCCCCAAGCAGCACGAGATTTTCTACTACGGTCCCGACAAAGAGGCTGACGTTAAGGCTTGCCTTGCAGCAAACCACTCCATCAGCAAGAATCCGGAGCCGCTGGAGAAGAGCTTTGACGATTATCAGGTTGTGGACGAAGACAATGTGGTTATTGCCCACTATGATGCCAACCAGCTGTATTACTATCAGATTTCTATTGACGACCGTGCTTTTGACAAGGCAAGCGACCCTGCACGAACCCTCTATAACGAGTACTTTGGCGGCAGTATGAACGCTGTGGTATTCCAGGAAATGCGCGAGGCCCGCGGTCTGGCATATTCCGCCCAGGCAAATATGAGCAACCCTAACCATGCCGGCGGCCGTTATATCTACGGTGCCTTTATCGCTACCCAGAACGACAAACTGCGCAGCGCAGTTGAGGCATTCGACGAGATTATAGAGAATATGCCTCAGAGCGAAAAGGCATTTGCAATTGCAAAAGACGCTATCATCAGCCGCCTGCGCACTCAACGCACCACCGGTATGGGTGTTATCCGCCAGTATGTCCGTTGCCGCGATATGGGTCTGGACGAGCCTCTGGACCGCCAGCTGTTCGAGAAGGTTCAGGATATGACTATGGACGATGTTGTGGCATACCAGAACAAGTGGGTCAAAGACCGCAAGTATGTATACGGAATCCTTGGCGACGAAGGCGACTTTGATATGGACTTCCTCCGCAGCCTCGGCCCCGTGAAGATAGTTTCACTGGAAGAAGTTTTCGGTTACTAGAATCATTCTTGATAAGAGAAGCGTCCGGCCGTTGGGTCGGACGCTTTTTTTTGTATATTTGTTAGAAATGAGAATAGGACTTCTTCTGGCTGCATTGATTCTGCCCGCTTCACTGGTGGCGCAGCAAGTTGATACGGTGTCTGTATCTTCCCACACCGTGACTCGTGAACAGCTGAACAAGGGCTTGGTTACCAATGGTCTGGATGCCTTGAGCGGCCAGTCGGCCGGCGTTACGATCTCCAGCGGCAACCAGGCGGCAATGCTCTCTGCGGTACGGGTGCGCGGTACGACCTCCCTTACCGGTGGCAATGACCCCCTGATAATAATAGACGGCGTGACCAGCGATATAGCCACTCTCTGCTCACTTTATCCTGGAGACATAGACAGTTTCACCGTCCTCAAGGATGCCTCAGAGACGGCTCAATACGGCTCCCGCGGCGCGTCCGGAGTGATCCGCGTCACAACAATAAAAGGGCGCGGCGGAGATTTTAGAGTATCCTACGATGCCACCGGCGGTTTTGAACGGACATATAGGAATCTGCATATGTTATCCGCAACCTGGTTCCGCGAAGTCAACGCAGCCCGTGGCTACTCTTTTTCTGACGGCGGTTATGATTCCGATATGCCCGGGTCAATTCTCCGCACAGGTACTGTCCAGCACCACCACCTTGCCTTTGGCGGCGGCAGCGAGAAGAGTCATTTTAGAACCTCCATAGGCTTGGTGGACCACAATCAGGTTGTCCGCACTCAGAGCAACAAGAACTATAATGTCAAGTTGGATGTGGGCCAGAGTGCTTTAGACGGACGGTTGGATTTCGACTTCGGCATCTTCGCCTCGCTTCAGAAACTGGCCGAACTCCACGACCCGCAGCATCTGTTCTACAGTTCGGCCGCCTTCAATCCGACCTATCTTGCTGGCCGGAATCCCGACGGCAGCTACAGCCAGATTCCCTCTGCCAGCCAAATAACTAACCCTGTGTCTCTTCTGGAGAAGACCTATAATACAGAAAACGCCCATTTAAGCACCCATCTCCAGATGGTGGCCCGTTTCACAAAAGAGTTGAGCCTAACTGCATTTGCATCTTACAGCTACAATGCAGGCGGTGCCAGCCACTTTTTCCCTACCATTATCTGGAGTGGGGGCGAGGCTTATCGCAGCAGCGAGATAGTGCGGGACGGGATAGGTTCGCTTGTGTTCAATTATAAGAAGACATTGGGTGCACATAGTTTCGGGGCAACTTTCCTGACGGAGGCGCAGAAGACGGTTGCAAGCGGATTCTATACGACCACAACCGGTTTCAAGGCAAACGCTTTTGGCCTGTCGGCCATTCAAGCGGGCAGCTTGCGTCCTTGGGACGGCACGGCCAGTTATGATACCGACGTGAGCCTGCTTTCGTTTATGTCTGGCGCAAATTACTCATACAGAGGTTTATACTCAGTTGCGGCAAGCCTCCGTGCCGATGCGTCGTCCAAGTTCGGACCCAACCACCGGTGGGGTTTTTTCCCGTCGGTATCCGGCAGCTGGCTCGCAAGCGGCGAAGATTTTCTCAAAGATGTCGATTGGCTCAGTAGCCTCAAGTTCAACGCAGGGTTCGGCCTCTCCGGCAACCAGGGGGCGCTTGGACCTTACAACTCCCTGGAGTTGGTGGCGCCCACCTCTGTCGTCAATTTGGAGGGCAATCCGGAGGTAGCCTTTTCAATTATCCGCAATGCCAATCCCGACTTGAAGTGGGAGGTGCGGCAGAGCGTCAATTTCGGTATGGAATCGGCCTTTGCAGAAGACCGTATCGTGTTTACGGCAGAGTATTATTATTCGTTGACGCGAGATATGCTCTATGATTATCAAGTGAGTGTTCCTCCTTTCGCCTACGATCACCTGATGGCCAACCTGGGCCGGATGTCCAACAGCGGTTTTGAGTTCGGTCTTGGAGTGAACGTCATCCGCCGCAGCGATATGCAACTGAACATCAATATGAACCTCTCGCTGCAGCGCAACAAACTGATTTCCCTTTCCGGTACTTGGCAGGGGCAGTTCCTGGAGGCACCCGAGGTTGCCGGCATCGCATCTATGAACGGCGCCGGTTTCCACGGTGGCGACAACGATGTTACCTACCAGATTGTAGGGCTGCCGCTGGGCGTTTTTTTCCTGCCGCATTGCACCGGCCTGGCGCAGGCTTCGGACGGGACTTACTACTATGAGACCGACGGAATCAACACGATATGTGGACAGGCTATACCCAAGGCACTGCTGGGCAGCAACATAAGTTTCCGGTACAAGGCGGTTGACATTTCTGTGCAGACAAACGGAGCATTCGGACACAAGATTTTCAACGGCACGGCTTTGACTTATATGAATATGGGTTCGCTTCCATATTACAATGTATTTGCGGAGGCGCCGCAGGCCAATATCGTGGACCAGACGGTCACCGATTACTGGCTGGAACGAGGCGATTATATCAATATCGATTATGTCACCGTGGGCTGGAACGTTCCGCTTCGGGGCATTATCCGCAACCTTCGCCTGTCGGCGTCGGTGAACAACCTGCTCACAATCACCGGTTATTCAGGTCTCACGCCAATGATCAATTCTTATGTGGCGGGGCCTACATTAGGTTTGGACGACAAGATTTCTTACCCGGTTTATCGCTCGTATACGGCGGGCATCAGCATCCAGTTCTAGTATGAAACAGATTATTTGCATAATGACTATGGTGCTGCTCTGCTCCTGCGGTTTCCTGGACGAGACACCCCATTCACAGTTGCCGGCAAAGGATATTATTGCTGACGACAATACGCTCTATCTGAATACTCTGGGCCCTCTGTACGCCCTTTTTGGCGGTACCGGTTTTTCTCAGGGCCTTGCGGGAACCTACCGCGGAGTTTACGACCTTAACACCATCACCAGCGACGAGGCGCTGCTGCCCACCCGCGGTGGCGACTGGTACGACGGCGGTCTGTGGCAACGGCTGCATCTGCACACCTGGAATGTAGGCGAAGGACCTCTCAAAGACACTTGGAACTATCTCTACAAGGTGATAGTGATGGCAAACAAGGCGATTGAAGACCTCTCCGAAAACGATAGCTGGAGACAGGAAGCGTGTGCAATCCGGGCGCTGTTCTATTACGAACTGCTCGATTTGTATGGCAACGTGCCGCTGGTAGTTTCTACCAAGGTCTCTATGGCAGATGTTGAGCAGTCGCCGCGTGCGGCGGTGTTCATTTTTGTTGTGGATCAGTTGGAACAGGCCTGTGAGGTTCTGCCTCTGGAAAGAAGCAATAACTACGGAACGTATTATGGCCGCATTACCCGTCCTGTGGCGTGGTTCCTGCTGGCAAAATTGTGGCTCAACGCTCCGGTATATGCCGGGGTGGAGAATTGGGACGAGGTGGTCCGTTATTGCGATTTGATATCTGAGGCCGGCTATGAACTGGAGAGCGACTACGCATCCAATTTTGATGTCTTCAACGAGAATTCACTGGAGAATATCTTTACCATCCCTATGGACAAGCGGCTATACACCGCACAGAACCAGTATCTATTCCGCTCCCGGCACTACGATCATGCCGCTGCCTGCGGTTTTACCGGCGAGAATGGAACATCCGCGACTTTGGAAGTCCTCCGTGCCAACGCCTTCGGCACGGCGTCACAAGATCCTAGGTTTGATATTAATTATTGGGGCGGACAAGCCACCGATTTGGACGGTAATCCAGTTTATGGGGTAATCTATCAACCAGAAGCGATTGCTCTGGATGTCACTGGCAGTGCAAATGAAAAACTTGCCGGCGCCCGGATGAAAAAATATGAGTTGGATCCCTCTGCCATGAAAGACGGCAAGCTGATGGATAATGACTGGGTGATGTTCCGCTATGCAGACGTGCTGCTTATGAAGGCAGAAGCGCTGCTGCGCAGCGGTTCTGTCCAAGAGGCCCTCCATTTGGTAAATCTGGTGCGGCAGCGGGCCGGTGCGGCTCCGCTTACGAATCTCTCTTACGAAGATTTGTTGCGGGAGCGTATGATAGAGTTTGCTTGGGAAGGATGGCGCCGACAGGACCAGATTCGGTTTGGGACCTTTACTCAAGGATGGTCTTCCCGCCCAGAATTGCCCGACGAAAGCCGTACGGGATATACAAATCTGTTCCCCATCCCGGCTGACATACTTGTCCTCAACCCCTTATTGACCCAGAACGACGGTTATATATTATGATAGAGACCGATGTCATAGATCTGATGATGCACCACGGCGTAAAGCCCACCGCAAACCGGATACTGATTTGCGAAGCTATGCGCAAGGCGGGACGGCCTGTTTCTATGGGCGAATTGGAATTGTTCCTGGAAAGTGTGGACAAGAGCGTTATCTCGCGCTCGCTGGCGCTTTTCCGCGAGCGTCATCTTGTGCACACGCTGCACGACGGCGGTGATGGCATCCGCTACGAACTGTGCCACAGCCACTCCGAAGATCAGGACGACGACACTCATATCCATTTCTGGTGCAGCCGGTGCGGCAAAACTTTCTGCCTTGAGGACATTCCGGTGCCGGCGGTATCCCTTCCGGAGGGCTATCAGGCCGAATCGGTGAATTATATGGTCACCGGCCTTTGTCCCGACTGCCGTAAAGAATGCAACTGAGTTGCACGCGGCAAGCCATACTTTTGCATCTGAAATCTAAACGCAAGAGTTATGGCACACGAACATCACCACGAAGAACATCATCACAATGGTGAAATCAGGGAATCGATAATAAGGATTGCAGCCGCATCTGTTCTGCTGGTTGCAGCGGTAATAATAGAGCATAAGTGCAATCTGCCCACCTGGCAACTGCTGCTGATTTACCTTGTGCCATATCTGGTGGCCGGATTCGACACCTTGAAAGAGGCTGCGGAGAGCCTTGCACACGGCGAAGCGCTGGACGAAAACTTTCTTATGACCATCGCTACCATTGGCGCGCTGGCCATCGGTTTCCTGCCGGGTGCCGAGCCGCAGTTCCCCGAAGCGGTGTTCGTTATGCTCTTCTTCCAGATAGGGGAGCTGTTTGAGCATATCGCCGAAGGGCGCAGCCGGCGCAGCATATCCCACCTGATGGATATTCGTCCCGACACGGCCAATCTGGAAAAGGACGGCCAGGTGGTTGTGGTAAATCCTGCCGAAATAAAGATTGATGACATAATTGTTGTCAAGCCGGGCGAAAGGGTGCCTGTGGACGGTATTGTGATAGAGGGCAAATCTTCGCTTGACACTGTGGCCATTTCGGGTGAAAGCGTCCCGCGCAGCGTCGGCGCCGGTGACGAAATCTATTCCGGCTGCGTGAACCTGAGCGGAGTGCTGCGCGTAAGGGCCGTTAAGGAATTTGGCCAGTCCACCGCCTCCCGCATACTGGAACTTGTGGAAAACGCCTCCGGGAACAAGTCCCGCAGCGAGAACTTCATAACCCGCTTTGCAAAGGTCTATACGCCTATAGTTGTTGCCGCAGCCGTGCTGCTGTCGGTTGTTCCGACCCTCTGCGGCGGCAACTTTGCCACCTGGCTGTACCGGGCGCTGATGTTTCTGGTGGTTTCGTGCCCGTGCGCACTGGTTATCAGTGTCCCGCTGGCCTTCTTCGGCGGCATTGGCGGCGCCTCCCGCAAGGGCATCCTTGTAAAAGGCTCCAATTATCTGGAGGCGCTCTCCAGACTGGACACGGTGGTGTTTGACAAGACCGGCACCCTTACCGAAGGGGTTTTTGAGGTTACTGCCGTCCATCCGGAGATCATAGAAGAGAAAGAACTGCTGCACCTGGCCGCCCACGTAGAGCGCTACAGCACCCATCCGATTGCCGTTTCGCTGCGCAATGCCTATCCCGATGAAGCTGATGACTGCACAGTAGAAAATGTAGAGGAGATATCCGGCAAAGGCGTCCGCGCCACGGTAAACGGCCGCACGGTGTGCGTGGGCAATTCGGCCCTGATGGATATGGTGGGGGCACAATGGCATCCCTGCGAGAAAACCGGCACCATTGCGCACGTGGCAATGGATGGTGAATATATGGGCCATATCGTGATTTCTGACAGGATAAAGGCCGATTCAGCCGAAGCTGTCAAAGCCCTAAAGGCGGCCGGAATATCCCGCACTGTGATGCTTACCGGCGACCAGAATGCAGTTGGAAAGGCTGTGGCAGAGGAACTGGGACTGGACCAGTGGTATGCTGGGCTTCTGCCTGCCGACAAAGTGGCCAGGGTAGAGGAGCTTCTTGCCGGGCGCGGTCGCGGCCGTACCCTGGCGTTCGTGGGCGACGGCATCAACGACGCCCCGGTGCTGGCCCGTGCAGACGTGGGTATTGCTATGGGCGCCCTGGGCAGCGATGCCGCCATAGAGGCCTCTGACGTAGTGCTTATGGACGACAAACCGGGCAAAGTGGCCACTGCGGTAAAAATAGCCCGCCGGACGCTGAGAATAGCCCGCGAAAACACCTGGTTCGCTATAGGGATCAAGCTTCTGGTGCTGATACTGGCCGCACTGGGCATAGCCACGATGTGGATGGCGGTTTTTGCAGACGTCGGCGTCACCGTGCTCGCTGTGCTGAATTCAATGCGGGCACTGCGATAGCGCTGCTGTCATCAGTTATTGTTCCACCAGGTATCCCTGGTAGATTCCGCCTTATTCGCTTTTTCTTCTCCCACGGCAGCGGGAAGGTTCACAAAGAAGTCCACACCGACCAATTCTTCCAGGGCATCTATAGTCATTGACTGGTTCATATATGCGCTGCTGGTATATGATCCGAAATGGTCGAAATAGAAGCCAATGCCTGTATAGCCTCCTGTCTGCGACGTAATACCCTTCTTCTGGCTCTTGTCGTAGCCAAGGAGCGCCTTGTAATAACCCACGGGTACTTTGACACGCTTGCCGCTGTTGTCAAATGCATACTTGGTGCTGCCTTCCACTACGCACCCTGTGACCACATAAAGGGTGTCGAACTTGCCGGACCAGGAACGCACTTTCTGTTCCACGGAATTCCAGACGCCTCCGTTGAACTTGCTCTCCTGAGGAGTCATATTGGTATAATAGAAAGTCTGGACATTGTCTGCATACCTTAGCCTGTCGGCAGAGGCAATCTGGTGTCCGCGCGAATAGGAAGAAGGATTGAAGGCTTTCTTGAGGATAGGCTGGGCAACGCCATTGGGCAGGGCATTGTCCTCGGCCCACTTGTCGGTGCGGGTTCCAGTGCCTATGATATCAGGATTAAGAGGGTAGGCCACCCATCTTGCCACCAGGGCATCTGCGTCCCAATAATAGGAATAATTACGTCCGGAAGCATTGGCGGTGCTCTTGTGCGCTACAAAATACAGATTTGAATTATCTGTGGCCGGCAGTTCCATCCAACCTGCAAATACAGGATCGCCTCCGCCGCCAGGGGTGTCACCGCCCGGCGTATCACCGCCCGGCGTATCTCCACCCGGGGTGTCTCCGCCGCCGGGGTTGGGGTTTTCTCCGTTGTATGCATTTATCCCCCACACGACAACTCTGCCTGCTGATTGGAATTTGACGGTAGTGGGGGTGGAACCCGTTATGTCAAACGTGAAATAAGCATCCTCTTCGGAGGTGGAAATGGTATAAGGCGGAGTGCTGGCTACGCCCGAATTGGACTTGATATCATATGTCCTGGGAGTGCCGTTGCAGGTCAGCGTGAGCTGTGGCGTGCTGCCTTTCCAACCAAGGGCGAAAAAGCCGATATATGTGGTGCCGGCAGGGATATTCACCGTGAAATCGCCGTTGCTGCCGCTGGTGCCCAGCTTGACTATTTTCTCTACCTGGACACCGTTTACCACAGCCGACTGCGGGTCATATTCACCGCCGGTGGTATGGTCGTAGGCCCTGCTGCCCAAGGTCCAGGTGACATTGCTGGTATAAGGATGATCTTCGGGATCCGGAGGGATGACCGGCGGTACTTCGGGCGCCGAAACCGTTACTGTGCAGGTGGCCGTCTTGCCACCTGCGGCAGCGGTGATTGTGGCGCTGCCTTCTTTAACAGCAGTTACCAGGCCATTGTCCACAGTGGCCACCAGAGTGTTGCTGGAAGACCATACGATGCTCTTGTCGGTGGCATTCACAGGCATAACCGTGGCGGTGAGCGTCTCGCTTTCACCTTCAATAAAGTTCAGCGAATACTTGTTCAAGGTTACAGAAGTAACATCTATATACGGGGTGTAAACCGTGACTTCGCAGGCTGCAGTAAGGCCGCCGTCGGTGGTGGTGGCTGTGATGGTCACAGTTCCGGCCGAGAGTGCGGACACTCTGCCGTCGGCATCTATCCTTGCAATTGACTGATTGGATGATCTCCAGTTGAAAGACCTGTCTTCGGCATTCTCTGGAAGCACAGTGGCCTTGAGTGTGGCATATTCTCCCACTGCCAGATTCAGGGAAGTCCTGTCAAGTGCTATGGAAGAAACGTGGACAACGGGGATTTCGGGGACAAACACCGTCACAGTGCAGGAGGCGGTAAGCTGGCCGTCGGTGGTGGTAGCCGTGATGGTTGCGGTTCCGGAGGCGATCGCTGTCACTTTGCCGTCAGCATCCACTGCGGCGATGCCGCTGTTGGAAGATGACCAACTGCAGGATTTATCGTCGGCATCTTCTGGAAGCACGTCGGCATTGAGAATCATTGATGCCCCGGCTTCCAGTTCGCAGGATGTCTTGTCCAGAGCTATGGAAGTCACGTGAATCACTTGCGGCTCAGGCGGATCGGGCGGGCCTGGAACATCAGAAGTTGTTACCGTCACCTCGCAACCCGCCAGCAGCCCACCGTCGGTAGTGGTGGCGGTAATGGTCACCGCTCCGGCAGAAATGGCGCTGACATTGCCCTCTGCATCAACTGTTGCTATAGAATGATTTGTAGATTCCCAGATTACTGACCTGTCAGCTGCATCTTGGGGCAATACGGTGGCAACCAGCGTGGCAGCTTCTCCAACAGTTAATGAGAGATTGGTTTTATCCAGCGCGATTGAGGTAACGTGAACAGTCCTTTTGCTCACTGTCACCACGCAGGTGGCTGCCTGCTCTCCCGCTTTTGCTGTAATCACAGCGGTTCCAAGTCCAACCGCCTTTACTGTGCCTTCGCTAACGGTTGCCACGTCGGTGTCGCTGGAATTCCAGCTTACAGAAGGGTCGGAGGCGTCGTCTGGCAAAACGGTTGCCGTCAGGAATAATTCATCCTCCTCGAAAATGGTTGCCTTGTCGCGGTCCATGCTGATGCCCTGTACCGGCACGGTGACTGTGACTACACAGTCGTCTTTCTTGCCGGATGCCTCTGCAGTTATGGTGGCGCTGCCCGCACCCACGGCCGTGACGGTTCCATCCTGCGCTACGGCTGCCACGCCGGCATTGGAGCTTGTCCAGCTGACCTCCTTGTCCCTTGCATTGTCCGGCTTTACAACAGCCGTCAGCTGCACTGATTCGCCCTTGTTCAAGTCAAGATTTTCCCTGTCGATTGTGACCGAGGTCACCTCTACAATCACTATCTGCTCCGAAACAGAGATTGCGCAGCTGGCCTTCTTGCCTCCGGCCGACACGGTTATAGTGGCGCGGCCGGCACTTACGGCAGTCACAAGACCGGTTTCGCTGACCTTTGCCACAGTATGTTTGGATGTGGTCCAGGATGTTTTTTGATAAGTGGCATTGGACGGAGTGATCTGAGCCTCCAGCTGGAGCGTTCCGCCCACTGTCAGGGCCGCCTCAGCAGGTGCGATCGCGACCGATTCCAGCGGTACAAACTCTTCCTGCGGGGATTTGTTGCAGGAGAAAAGAATCAGGCAGATAAAGCCAAGAATAAGGGGAAATCTTTTCATATCAAACAAAGATAACCAAGAAAAACAAAAAGCGCAACCCATTGGGCTGCGCTTTTTATGAAGATATAGGCAAAGCCTATTTAATGTCAATCTGTTTTGTGGCTGCAGGCTGAACAACAACCTCTTTCTTAGGCAGATGTACATTCAGGACACCCTTTTCGACCTTGGCCTCGATCTTGTCGCAATCAACATCGTCGGGCAGCAACAGAGTCTGCTGGAATTTCTCATAAGAGAATTCGCGGCGCAGATAGCGTCCTTTCTTCTTATCTTCTTTGTGCTCGGATTTCTTTTCCATATTGATATGGAGGTAACCCTCATTGTCTACGCGGACATTGAAGTCTTCCTTATCTAATCCCGGTGCGGCGAGCTCCACATCGTATTCTTTTTCATTTTCAATTACATTGATGGCGGGGGCGGTGTAGTTTGTCCTGGTCATCCAGCTGTTGTCGAAAAAGTCATTGAAAATGTCCGGCAACCAGCTATCTTGCGTTCTTCTCATAGGTAACATAGTTCAAAAACTTTAATCGTTCCGGTTTCGAAACCCTCGCGGGCCCTATTCCCGGGACCCCTTGCGGAGTCGCTATAGAGTATTTCAAACGCGGTGCCAGATGGCTGAAATGGACTTTTTGTCACTTTTTTGCTGACAATATGTCCATCTGCGTCATTTTCCGTATCTTTGCACAAATCAAGATTATAACACAGATATGGAAATAAAGGACAACAAAGTAGTACATCTCGTATATCAACTTGAAGTGGACGGTCAGATTGCCGACAGCTGCGACGAATCCCGCCCCCTGGAATTCATATTCGGCGCAGGCTATCTGCTCCCCAAGTTCGAAGATAACATCCTTGGCAAGAAGCCGGGCGACAAGTTTGACTTCCGCCTGACCGCCGCCGAAGGCTATGGCGAGCGCGACGAGCGTGCCGTGATAGACCTCCCCAAGAGCATCTTTATGCGTGACGGCGAGTTTGCAAGCGACATAGTGTTCGTGGGCAACGTGATCCCTATGATGAGCCAGGAAGGCGGCGTGATGCCCGGCAAGGTGCTGGAGATCAAGGATGATGCGGTTAAGATGGACTTCAACCACCAGATGGCCGGCAAGGACCTCCATTTTACCGGCGAGATCCTGGTGGTGCGCGACGCCACCGAAGCCGAGCTTAAAGACGGCCTGCACGGCGAGCGCAAGGGCTGCAGCGGATGCCAGGGCGGCAACTGCGGTGACGGCAGCTGTGGCGAGGGTTGCGATTGCAAATAAAACAATATAAGATATGGCCAAAACCATAAAGATGGAGCAGATCCTGATCCGCATCACCGGAAAGGATCGCACGGGCCTGACGGCTTCCGTGATGGAAATACTGTCCCGCTACGATGCCCAGATACTGGACATCGGCCAGGCCGACATCCACAGCAGCCTGTCGCTGGGTATCCTGATCCGCATATCGGCCAGGAATTCCGGCCAGGTTATGAAGGAGTTGCTTTTCAAAGCCACCGAACTGGGCGTTGCCATAGGTTTTGAGCCGGTATCCGACGATGATTACGAGTCGTGGGTTGGCCGTCAGGGCAAGAACCGCTACATCTTTACGATTATTGCCCGCAGTCTTTCCGCAAAGCAGATAGCCGCTGCGGCCAGAGTCGTTTCCAGCCACGGCCTCAACATTGATTCCATAAAGCGCCTCACCGGCCGTATGAGCCTCAAGCAGCCCAACGTGGCGGTGCGCAGCTGTATAGAATTCTCTATCCGCGGCGTGCCCGACAACCACGATAAGCTGCAGGCGGAGCTGATGCATATGTCATCTGAAATGGGCATTGACTTCTCTTTCCAGAGGGACAATATGTTCCGCCGTATGCGCCGGCTCATATGTTTCGATATGGACTCTACGCTGGTCCAGACAGAATGCATCAACGAACTGGCAGAACGTGCCGGCGTCGGCGACAAGGTTAAGGCCATCACCGAAAGCGCTATGCGCGGAGAAATAGACTTCAAGGAGAGTTTCCGCCGCCGTGTGGCGCTGCTCAAGGGGCTGGATGCATCGGTAATGCAGGAGATTGCAGAGAATATGCCCATCACCGAGGGTGTAGACCGCCTTATGGAGGTTCTCAAGAGGGCTGGCTACAAGATCGCTATCCTGAGCGGAGGATTCACGTATTTCGGCGAATACATCCAGCGCAAATACGGCATCGACTATGTCTATGCCAATGAGCTTGAGGTAGGGGAGGACGGCAAACTCACCGGACGCTATGTGGGTGATATAGTGGACGGCCGCCGCAAGGCCGACCTGCTGAAACTCATTGCCCAGATGGAGAAAGTAAATCTGGAGCAGACCATCGCCGTTGGTGACGGTGCCAACGACCTGCCGATGCTCTCCGCCGCCGGCCTGGGCATCGCCTTCCACGCCAAACCGCGCGTGGTAGAGAGCGCTCGCCAGAGCATAAACACCATAGGCCTGGACGGCGTGCTTTATTTCCTCGGATTCAAAGACAGCTACCTTGGCAAACAAGGCAGAATGCAATAACAGATGAACCTTTTCCAACTTTTCAAGCATATAAGGCCGTTTGTGCGGCCTTATCGCTGGCTTGTGATCATCACGCTGATACTCACCCTTGTCGGCTCTCTGATGGCGCAGGTTAACGCCATTGTGCTGGACCGTACGGTGGATGCCATCAATGCTCTTATAGGCACCGACTTCACCTGGGCCAGCGCCGCCCGCATCCTCACCATCATTTCCATTGTGCTGCTGGGTAAGGAGATCCTGTCTGCCATAATCACCTTTGCCCAGAATTATTTTGGCGAGCGGATGCGCATATTTGTCTCCCGCGACCTGGCGCAGAGCGTGATAGAGAAGGTGCTGACCTTCCGTATGGCCTATTTCTCCCAGGACGCCAACGCCACCGGCAAGGTGCAGTCCCGTATAGACCAGGGTGTGAGCAGCATCTCCCGCACGGTGCAGAATTTCTTTATAGATCTGCTGCCGCTGTTCACCACCGCCATCCTGGCGCTTATACTGATGTTCGCGGCCAATGTCTATGTGGGTCTGGTGGCTCTGTGCATTGTGCCTATTTATTTCTGGATAACCTACCGCCAAGCGCGCAGGCTCAAAGGCTGGAGGCGCGAGATGCGCGGCTATCTTGAAAGCAAGAGCCAGGGCATCAAGAACATCATAGATTCCATAAACGTTATCAAGAGTTTTAACCGCGAGGGGATAGAGGCTGCCAAGCAGCTGGAAATACAGAACAACGTCACCGCCAACCAGATGAAGACCCGTCAGGTCGGTTTTTATTACGCCGGCGTGAAGAGTTTTGTGAAGCAGGTGGGCACCGTGCTGGTGATTATCCTCACAGCCTATCTGGTGCTGAGCGGCTATCCCGGAATGAGCATCGGTAAGATAATGTATCATGTGATGCTCTTCAGCAACGTGATTGCCCCCATTACCCAGCTTCAGCGCATATTTGACGATGTCAACGATGCTCTGATATATGCAGAAGGATTCTTCTCTATCCTGGATTCCGACGAAGAGATTGAACCCAGTGGCGATTATCGTCCAGAGCGCATATACGGCCGTTTCGAGCTTAAGGATGTGGACTTTACCTATCCTAACGGCACCCAGGCTCTGTTCGGGGTTAATATGGTGATTGAGCCCGACAAAATCACCGCCCTGGTGGGTCTGTCCGGCGCCGGCAAGAGCACCATTGTGAACCTGCTGGACAAGTTCTACGAGCCGCAGAATGGCACCATTACGCTGGACGGAGTGGATCTTCGCCAGTACGACACCAAATACCTCAGGGAAAACATTGGCCTGGTGCTACAGAAGAACCATATCTTTGACGGTACCATAGAAGAGAATATTCTCTACGGCAAGCCCGATGCCACCCACGATGAAGTGGTGGAGGCGGCTAAGAAGAGTTATATCTACGACCAGATTATGGCTCTGCCCAAACAGTTCGAGAATAAAGCCAGCGACCTTTCCGGCGGCCAGCAGCAGCGCATTGCCATTGCCCGTATGTTCCTCAAGAATCCGCCGGTGATATTCCTGGACGAGCCCACCGCCAGCCTGGATGCCATTGCCACCGAGCAGATCAAGAACAGCATCGACGCTATTAAGAAAGACCGCACTGTGATAATCATTTCGCACAGCATCTCCCAGATTATTGACAGCGAAATGGTATATGCACTGCAGAACGGCCGGGTAGAAGAGAGCGGCGATCCCGATTCAATTTATCGTAAAGGCGGTGTCTATAAAGATATTATAGATGCCAGCGCCCGCAGCCTGAACATAGAAAAGATAGCCCGCACTATTTCCGATCAAGGTCCGGCAGAAAAATAAATTTGGATAATTCAAATTATCTCCCGTACTTTATAGGTTATTTTGAACCCTAGGTACAATGGAAGATGAGAAAGTGCTGACGCTTGCCGAAATCCCGGAGAAGGGGCGGTGCGTCATTGCCAAAATCCACGGTCACGGCGGTTTCCGCAACCGCATTATGGAGCTCGGTTTTATCAAGGGACAGACAGTAGATGTCCTTAAAAACGCTCCGCTTAAAGATCCTATCGAATACGAAATCCTTGGAAGTCACGTCTCGCTGCGCCGCAGCGAAGCCTCTAACATAGAGGTGGTTTCGCTGGACGAACAGCATCACTCCGACTTCAATTTCAACGGTACATTCCAAGAGCACGTACTATCTGAGGTAGAAGAGATTACCCGGCATATAAAGGTGGCGCTGGTGGGCAATCCAAACTGCGGCAAGACATCCTTCTTCAATTTTGCCACCGGCCTTCACGAGAAGGTGGGCAACTACAGCGGCGTCACTGTAGACTCCAAGGTAGGCACATTCCATCATAATGGTTATACCATAGACCTTGTGGACCTGCCGGGCACTTATTCCCTCACTGAATATTCTCCTGAAGAGCTCTACGTCCGCAATTATATTGTGAACGAGAAGCCCGACCTGGTGCTCAATATCGTGGATTCCGGCAATCTGGAGCGCAACCTGTTTCTGACCACTCAGCTGATTGATATGAACCCTCGCATAGTGATGGCTCTGAATATGTACGACGAGCTGCAGAAAAGCGGGGACAAATTGGACCACGAGAGTCTTGGGAAGATGCTTGGCTTTCCCATTGTGCCGGTGATTGCCCGCACCGGGCAGGGAATAAGCGATGTGTTGGAGAAGATAGTTGAGGTCTATTGCGACACCGAGGGGGCCAGCAAGCACATCCATATCAATTACGGCGAAAACGTAGAGCGGTTTATCTCTCAGGTCAAGAATCTGGTAGAGGAAAATGACTCTGTGCGTGACAGTTATCACGGCCGCTATGTAGCTCTTAAACTTATAGAGAACGACAAGGAGACCCACAGGGCAATGTCGTCTCTCCCTAATTACGATAAAATCAAGAAGGCCTCTGACGAGGCCCGCGAGTCTCTTCAGAAAGAGTATCGCGACGACATAACCTGCATCATATCCAGTCTCAAGTACGGCTTTATCCGCGGTGCCTTGAAGGAGACCTACACCAAGGCTGCCAAAGAGAAGAGACATAAGGGATATCGGCTGGACAATATATTGACACACAAGTGGTTGGGTTTCCCTATCCTGCTGTTTTTGCTATGGCTGATGTTTGCAGCCACATTCACCCTGGGTGCCTATCCGCAGGCCTGGCTGGAAGCGGGCATCGCCGCCCTTGGCAACTGGCTGTCCGGAATACTTCCCGCCGGAATGCTTCGCGATCTTATTGTGGACGGTATAATAGCCGGAGTGGGAGGGGTGCTGGTATTCCTGCCAAACATCCTGATACTCTTCTTGTTTATATCTTTCTTTGAAGACAGCGGATATATGGCCCGCGTGGCGTTCATAATGGACAAGCTGATGCATCGCATAGGCCTTCACGGCAAATCGTTCATTCCGTATATCATAGGTTTCGGATGCGGCGTGCCGGCCATTATGGCAACCCGCACGCTTGAGAGCCGTAAAGACCGGATACTGACCATAATCACAATCCCGTTTATGTCTTGCAGCGCCCGCCTGCCGGTGTTCCTGCTGTTTGTATCGGCCTTTTTCAAAAAGCACCAGGCGCTGGTGCTCATAGGGCTCTATCTTATAGGTATTCTGGTGGCGATAGTCACATCACTGCTGATGAAGAAACTGGTGTTCAAGAATCACAACGACCAGTTTGTTATGGAACTGCCGCCGTACCGCTTTCCCACGGCCCGCAATGTGCTGCGCCATATGTGGGACAAGAGTGCGCAGTATCTCAAAAAGATGGGAACCGTGATTCTGGCAGCTTCTGTGATTATCTGGGCACTTGGCTATTTCCCCCGCGCAAAGGAGGGGCAGAGCACTGCGGAGCAGACAGCCAATTCTTATATAGGCCGCATAGGACGGGCCATCCAGCCTGCATTCCAGCCGCTTGGATTTGACTGGAAAATGAGTGTGAGCCTGCTCACCGGCTTTGCTGCCAAAGAAGTTGTGGTATCCTCTCTCGGCGTGCTTTATTCTCCTGATGGAGAGGAGGTTGCAGAAGAGGCATCGCTTGCCGGGAACCTTAAGTCAGCCACCGGGCCTGACGGTAAGATTATATTTACTCAGCCGGTTGTGTGGTCGTTCCTGCTGTTTGTGCTGCTTTACTTCCCGTGCATTGCCGCCGTGAGTGCCGTGCATAAGGAAGCCGGCCGCAAATGGGCCTGGTTCACCGTGCTTTATACCACTGCCATAGCCTGGATTGTTTCCTTTGCGGTATATCACATTCTGCTTCTATGATTCTGGACATCATAGCATATCTTATCATCGCCGCCACAGTGGTCTGGGCAGTATGGCGCATCTTCTTCAAGAAAGATAAACGATGCTCCTGCACCTCCGGCTGCGACGGCTGTCCCTATTGCTCATCTTGTAATGAAAAAGCCCGTAGCGTTTGCGGAGAGAAAGTTTGCGAAGCCGAGCATCGTCTCAATAAAAAAAGTGAGGCGGAGCAAAGCTTTCTCGCAGCAGCGGAGGGCAAAAATTGATAAGTAATGAATCCCAACGCTGAACTGCTGCGTTCATACGCCGCAAAATACAACGACCCGGTATATTTCAAGGAAGACCCGATAGCTTTTCCTGCGCATTTTGTAGAGCAAATGCGCCGCGGTGAGTGCAATCTGGCGGATGTGGAAATAGCGGCGGTGATAGCCGCCCATCTGGCCTGGGGCCGGAGGGCTATGATTGTGCGGGACTGCGGCCGTGCCTTTGACGAGATGGGCTGGAAACCATACGACTATGTTATGAAAGGGGAGTACCGCTGCGAGCCTTGCTCGCTGCACCGCACAGTGATGTGGAGCGAGTTTGCCGCAATCTGCAGCGCCTTGCGGGAGTTTTATCTTGAAAATGCTTCGCTGGAGCATCTCTCCCAAGACGAATTCCGCACCAGGATATACTGTCGCAAGAGCGACAAAAACGCCGCCAACAAAAAAATCAATATGCTGCGCCGGTGGATGGTGCGCCGCGACGGCAAGGTCGACCTTGGACTCTGGCTGAATTCCGACCCAGCCGACCTGATAATCCCGCTGGATGTCCACGTCCACACCGTGGCTCGTGAAATGGGGCTTACGAGCCGATGCAGCGCCGATTTACGCACGGCCCTCGAAATCACTTCCGAACTTGCGGAAATCTTTCCGGGCGACCCTTGCCTGGGAGATTTTGCACTTTTTGGCTACGGCGTCACCAGGAAGTAAAACTGCTGGCACTATTTTTAGTATATTTGTGAGTTAAAGGCCAGATAATGCCCAAACTCTTCATCATATCGGGTTGCAACGGCGCCGGTAAAACCACGGCGTCGTATACCATTCTTCCCGAGATGTTTGGCCTGCGGGAGTGTGTCAACTCCGACGAAATAGCAGAGCGCCTCTCTCCCAACAAGCCCGAGAGTGCCGCCATCCGCGCCAGCCGCATTATGCTGGAGCGTATGAACGAGCTCCTGGACAAAAGGGCCGATTTTGGCGTAGAAACCACCCTGGCCACACGAAGCCTTCTGCGGGTGATAGAAGATGCCAAGAATCTTGGCTATATGATCACCCTCATTTTTTTCTGGCTCAACTCTCCTGACCTTGCAGTAGAGAGAGTCAAGCGCCGCGTTGCCTCAGGCGGGCATAATGTCACCGAACCCACCATCCGCAGGCGCTATGTGCAGGGCATCATCAACCTTATAAACCGCTACATTCCGGTTGTGGATTCCTGGATGATTTTTGACAATTCGGCCACTCCGGCAGCAATGATTGCTGAGGGCGGTTTGGACCAGATGACCAAGATCCACAATAAGGCCGTTTACGATAAACTTAAAACCATATCGAGTTGAAAAAGATACTTCTTATAGCAGCGCTTGCGCTTTTCTCTCTGGCGGGTTATGCCCAGGAAATCTACATCCATCCCAAGGCTCCTGCTGTGCCGGAGTATGTCGATTTTGCCGGAGACCGCATCACCTTTGACCGCGACGACCTATATGAGCGGATGGACCGCGAGCTGATGACATTCACCTATATGCACACCACATCCAGCCTGATGCTCAAGCGCAGTCTGCGGTATTTTACGCAGGTGGTGCCTATTTTGAAGGAGAGGGGCATACCCGAGGACCTGAAGTACCTGATGGTGATTGAGAGTAACCTGGATCCCAAAGCGGTTTCGGTTTCGGGCGCTGCGGGGTTATGGCAGTTTACCAAAGCCACCGCAAAGCAGTACGGCCTGGAAGTCAACGACGAGGTTGACGAACGATACAATATTGAAAAAGAGACTGTTGCTGCCTGCAAATATCTTAAGGAAGCTTATCGCAAATATGGCGACTGGATGACCGTGGCGGCAAGTTATAATGCAGGGCAGGGGGGCATATCCCGCCGCCTGCAAGAGCAGAAAGAGAGCAGCGCAATGGACCTGTATCTGCCTGAAGAGACCTCCAGATATATGTTCCGCGTGCTCACCGCAAAGCTCTTTATGGAGCATCCGGAGCGTTTCGGCTATGACATTACCGGTTCCGAATTGTATCCTTACCGCAAGCCGGCCAAGGTTGTTACGGTCACAGGCCCGATTCCTTCTCTGGTCGAATTCGCCAAAAACAACGGCGTAAGCTACGACGCGCTTAAAAAGGCAAATCTCTGGCTGCGCGGCGACAAACTCACCAACGCCGGCGGCAAAGCCTATGAGATTATTATTCCGGCACTCAGATAGAATATCAGTATATCAATAAAAAAATCATTATTATGAAGAAAATTATTGCAATTATCGCGTTTTGCTTTATCGGCTTCACTGCAGCCAACGCCCAGAACTATGATATGGCTGTCGGCGTAGAAGGCGGCTCTGATGATATTGGCCGCTTTGTCGGTGGAATGGGCATTACTTTCAAGCAGTTCACCAGCTCCGGCAACTTTATGGACTACAAGGCCAATTTCGTGCTCGGGGACGGTTTTGGCGCCCTGGCAAGTGCTACCTACGACTTCAATGTACCGCTCACTCCCGGTTTCTCTTTTTTCTATGGTCTGGGTCTTGAGGGCGGATTGTTTATAGGTGAATATCGGGATATCCACTACGGCGGCAATCTCCTGGGTGGATTCTTTGGCAATGTCGGTGTCGAGTATGCTTTCTCTGCGATTCCGTTTGCAGTATCGCTTGATTGGAGTCCAGGTATCCGTCTTTTGATTGGAGATAGGGTAGCCAGCTGGTTCAGCTACAAGGGCCTTTGCCTCGGAATCAAGTATACCTTCTAAGACTTTACTCCATAAGTTTTTTGTATTTGAAGCGCTTGGGCTCTATGTCGCCCAGGCGTTTCTTTTTATTCTCTTCGTATTCGGAGTAGTTGCCGTCGAAGAAGACCACCTGGCTGTCGCCTTCGAAGGCCAGGATGTGGGTTGCGATACGGTCCAGGAACCAGCGGTCGTGGCTCACTACCACGGCGCAGCCGGCGAAGCCGTCCAGACCCTCCTCCAGGGCGCGGATGGTGTTCACATCCACGTCGTTGGTGGGCTCGTCAAGCAGCAGCACGTTGCCTTCGTCCTTGAGCGTAAGGGCAAGGTGCAGGCGGTTGCGCTCGCCGCCCGAGAGTACGCCGCACTTCTTTTCCTGGTCGGCGCCTGAAAAATTGAAACGGGATATCCAGGCGCGGGCGTTGATTTCACGGCCGCCCATACGCACCCATTCGGAATCGCCGGCCACCGTCTGATAGACGGTCTTTTCGGGGTCGATGGACTTGTGCTGCTGGTCCACATAGGCCAGTTTCACCGTCTCGCCTATTTCGATGCTGCCGGTGTCGGGCTTCTCAATGCCCATAATCAGACGGAAGAGGGTGGTTTTGCCGGCTCCGTTGGGGCCGATGACACCCACGATGCCAGCAGGAGGCAGCTCAAAGGTCAGGTGCTCGAAAAGCACGCGGCCGTCGTAGGCCTTGGAGACATCGTTGAAACGGATGACCTTGTTGCCCAGATGCGGCCCGTTGGGGATGTAGATTTCCAGATTCTCTTCTCTTTGCTTGACATCGGCACTGGCCAGCTTCTCGTAGGCGCCCAGACGGGCTTTCTGCTTGGCCTGACGTGCCTTGGGTGCCATCCGCACCCATTCCAGCTCGCGCTCCAGTGTCTTGCGGCGCTTGCTTTCCTGTTTTTCTTCCTGTGCCAGCCGTTTGGTTTTCTGGTCCAGCCAGGAAGAGTAATTGCCCTTCCAGGGGATGCCTTCGCCACGGTCCAGCTCGGGTATCCAGCCAGCCACGTTGTCCAGGAAATATCGGTCGTGAGTCACCGCTATCACGGTGCCCTTGTACTGCTGCAGATGCGCCTCCAGCCACTGGATACTCTCGGTGTCCAGGTGGTTGGTGGGCTCGTCCAGAAGCAGCACGTCGGGTTGCTGGAGCAGCAGGCGGCAGAGCGCCACACGGCGGCGTTCGCCACCCGAAAGGTTCTTCACAATCGCCTCGGAAGGAGGGCTCTGAAGTGCATCCATAGCCCTCTCCAGCTTGGAATCAATTTCCCAGCCGCCGTGGTGGTCTATCAGTTCGGTGAGTTCGCCCTGGCGCTCTATGAGTTTATTCATTTGGTCGTCGTCCATAGGCTCGGCAAACTTCATCCCTATCTCGTTGTATTCATTCAGCAGGTCCATAACCTCCTGAACGCCCTCCTGAACCACTTCCAGCACGGTTTTGTCGGGATCCATCTCAGGCTCCTGGGCCAGATAGCCCACACTGTAGCCGGGAGCCCATACCACCTCGCCGCGTATGGATTTCTCTATGCCGGCGATAATCTTGAGCAGGGTACTCTTACCGCTGCCGTTCAGACCTATGATGCCTATTTTGGCGCCATAAAAGAAGCTCAGGTAGATGTCCTTCAGGATAACCTTGTTGTTGTGCGGCAAGACCTTGCCCACACCGTTCATAGAGAATATGATTTTTTCGTCTGCCATAGGGTTATTCTTCTATTAGTTTCCAGCCTTTGGGGAGTTTGATGTCGTAGTTGAATTTGCCGTCGTTGCAAGACCATTCAATTTTGATGTCACCTTCCTTGACAGGGAGGGTGGCGCTGCACTGCTTGAGGCCGGTGTCGCGAAGGCGCAGGGTCAGCGTCCTGCCCACGCGGTCCACCTTGTACAGGCCGGCGGCATCGCGATAGAATACGTGTGCCAAATGGGCGGCAAAGCCGTGGTTGCAACTGTCGCTGAAGGTCATATTTTCCCAGAGGGTGCCGGTGGCTTCTGCCATAGGGAGGTAGAAGTCCACAGCCTCTTTCATCATTTGCGCACCCAATCCGTTCTGTGAGAGAAGCTCCATACGCAAATAGTTGCCGAACAGGGCGTTGGCCTTGGGCACGTCGGGATATTTATCCTCTATGTTGCGGATAGGGCCAAATTCGGTGGTGAGACGCTGCCATAGTTCGGGATAAGTCTCGGGGGTGGCGGTGCCAAAGAAGAAGGCGTAGTACTGGCAAGTCTCGGTGTGGTTG
>JAEETP010000038.1 GCA_016290415.1 Bacteroidales bacterium | reverse complement strand
GATACTTATGGGCATTGCGCTGGCTGTAGCGGTGATTTTCTTCAGCAAACTCTTCTGCGGCTATCTCTGCCCGGTGGGTACTGTAGAGGACCTGCTTATCCGTGCCCGCAAGGCAATGAAAATTAAAACCGTTAAGGTCGGCAAGGTGCTGGATATCATCCTCCGGCTGGTAAAATACGCCCTCCTTTTCTGGATTGTGTATATGACTGTAACCTCCAGCGAGCTTTTCTGCAAGAAGCTGGACCCGTACTATGCAGTCGCCACTGGCTTCAAGGGAGAAATTGTCCTTTGGATGTCCATCGCTTCTGTGGCTATAGTGATTCTGCTGGGTCTTTTCATAGACCGCTTCTGGTGCAAATATGTCTGCCCCCTGGGCGCCATTTCCAATACCCTTAAATTCTGGCTCTGGCTGGTGGTGCTGGCCCTCGCCTGGTGGGTTGCATCGCTGCTGGGTCTGAATTTCAGCTGGCTGTGGCTCCTGGGCACCTTCTGCCTGGCAGGCTGGCTGCTGGAATCTTTCCACCGCAAGCCCAAGCTGCAGATTCTCAGGATTGTGAAGGACGACGAGATATGCAACAACTGCGGCATCTGCAACCGCAAATGCCCTTACAATATCGATGTGGCCTCTGTAAAGAGCGCCGTCAATCACGTTGACTGCACCCTTTGCGCAGAATGTACCGCCGCCTGCCCTCACCAGGCTCTCCGCGTGGGCTGCTGCCCTTCCAAGGCAAAGGAAAAGAAAGGCTGGACCCGTTTCCTGCCTGCAATCCTTACCCTGGCCCTGCTGGCAGCCGGCATCATCATAGGCAATAAGTTTGAACTGCCCACCATCAACGAGACTTGGGGTCTTGAAGAGGGTATGAAGCTGGAGACGTTGAAAGTTTCCGGCCTGAAGAGCGTGAAGTGCTTCGGCAGTTCAATGGCCTTCAAGGCCAAGATGGAAAAGATTCCCGGCGTTCACGCAGTGAAGACCTATGTGGGCAGCCACACCGTTGAGGTGGGCTATGACCCCAAGGTGACCAATGCCGAGGCCATCGAAAAGCAGATTTTTGTTCCCTCCAAGTTCAAGATTGCCACCCCCGACCCGGAGCAGACTCCCGCACTCAAGGTGGTAACTCTCAGGGTAGAGAAGATGCACGACAAGATGGACCTGAACTACTTCGGTCTGCAGTTCCGCGACGAAGAGCGCCCCGTATACGGCGTGGAGAGCGAGTATGACTGCCCTGTGGTAGTACGCGTGTTTATGGATCCCAATGCCGAATCAGACGAGGCCTGGTTCAAGGAGATCGTGAACCGCAAGAAGCTGGTTATGAAGGCCGGAGAGAAGGTCACCGAGATTCCTATGGGCCTTGAATATGTGCGTATGGAGCCCGGCGTGGACACAATTGCCACCGCCGACTTCCTGAAGCGTATGTTCAGCCCCTTCAAGGCTGAATACAGCGGCAAGTATCCCAGCGGCGACACCACTGTGGTTCGCAAGCGCACCGAGGTGTATGCCGGCCAGCCGCAGTATATCCTTGAGTTTGAAGATGCACGCTACGAAAAGCCGCTCGTGACCCGTTCGCTGCCGTTCCTGAGCAACCATCTCTCCAAGGAGGAGGGTGTGATTGCCACCTACGTGACTCTGAACGACCGTCTGAAACCGGCGCTTCAGATACGTTTTGCCGCTCCTGCCACCGCAGAGCGCATTTGGGAGCTTATGACAATGGACAAGTGGACCATCACCTACAAAGACGACGACGTCCGCGAAGAGGATGCCCGCATCAAGTTTGACAAACCGGGCGAGGTCCGTCCTTATGCAATAGCTGAATAATTATGAAAAGGATAATAGCAGCTTTTGCCGCCGCCCTGCTGGCCGTCACGGCTCTGGCCGACGAAGGAATGTGGATGGTGAATGCCATCGGCAAGGCGCTGGAGGCCAATATGAAAGAGCGCGGGTTGCTCTTGAATGCCAAGGAGATATATAATGCCGACGCGCCCGGCGCCGCCCTGGCCGATGCCGTGGTGTCGCTGGATTTTGGCTGCACAGGCAGCGTGATTTCCAACCGCGGCCTGGTCATCACCAACCATCACTGCGCCTATAGCGACGTCCACGCCCTGAGCACTCCACAGCACAACTATCTGGAAGACGGCTTCTGGGCTATGACAGACGCAGAGGAGATTCCCATCCCCGGCAAGAGCATCCAGTTTCTCCGCAGGGTGATTGACGTCACAGAAGAGGCCCAGGCCCTTTCCGATGCCCAGCAACTGGAGGGGAAGGCTATGGGTTTCCGCCGCCTCAGTTACCTTATGGAAAAGAAATATCAGGAAGAGACCGGCCTCATTGCCTCTCTCAACTCTATGTGGAGCGGTTCCAAATATTATATGGCGCTCTACGAAGAGTATTCCGACATCCGCCTGGTGGCTGCTCCGCCCGTAAGCATTGCCGCATTCGGCGGTGACATAGACAACTGGGAGTGGCCACAGCACAAGTGCGACTTTGCGCTGTACCGCATCTACACCGCACCCGACGGCAAGCCGGCTGAGTATTCTCCCCAGAACGTTCCCTTGAAGCCGACCCGCGTGCTGGAAGTCTCTGCACAGGGCATCAAGGTGGGCGATTTCACTATGGTGATAGGTTATCCCGGCCGCACCAGCCGCTACAGTTCATCTTCCAAAATACGCTATGAAAAAGACGTGACGCTGCCCATTGCCAATGATATCCGCCGCCGTCAGATGGACATCATCAGCAAGTGGATGAATGCAGACGAGCAGGTCCGCCTTCAGTATTCCAACCGTTTCTTTGGGCTGAGCAATGTCCAGGAGCTTCAGGACGGCGAGGTGATGTGCATCAACCGCTTTGGTGTGGTGGACTCCGTGAAGCAGCAGGAACGTCAGCTGCAGAAGTGGATAGAGGCTGATCCCGACCGTAAGAAAGAGCTGGGCAACCTGCTTTCTGAGCTGGACCGCACCTACACCGCCATTGCTCCGGCAGAGAGGAGCCTGGCATTTTATCGTGAAACCCTTATCAGGGGCATCCGTCCCCGTATGATCGCCACCCGCGTGAACAATCTGGTTCGCGGCAAGAGCGCTGCAGAGCAGGCTCCGTTCAACCGCAAGGCCCTTGGCGAGCATCTGCAGGAGATGGACCTCAGGGTAGAGAAGGAGCTCTGGCGCTACAACGCCGAGGTCTATATGGAGAATGTGGACAGCTGCTTCTGGACTTCGGGCCAGAAGATGGCCTATGAGGTATACGGCAAGAATTATGACGCAATGTGCGAGAACCTGTGGAACAACAGCTGGCTCACCGATTTCGAATCGTTGAAAAAGTATGCCGAAACCGACGCCCTGCCAGAAGAGAAGATGTTCCAGGATACGCTGTACCTGTTCCTTATGGAAAACAAGATGCCCGCTTTCAATGCGGCGGTAGATGCCGCTGCGGCGGGCGACAACGTCACCAACCTTGGCCGCAAGTACACCCGCGCGCTATACAAGATGCGCGAACAGGCTGGCGTTCCGCAGTATCCCGATGCCAACAGCACTATGCGCATCACATACGGCACTGTGGGTGGCTACAGCCCCCGCGACGGCGTCACCTATGGCTGGATCAGCACCCCTGCCGGCCTGCTTGAAAAGCACGACCCCGCGCAGTATGACTTCTGCCTGAAAAACGACTGGAAGCATCTGCTGGAGGTCGGTATGCCTCCGTCCGGAGTCGATTTCCTTACCGACAACGACATCACCGGCGGCAACTCCGGCAGCCCGGTGATGAATGCCGAGGGGCAGCTGATAGGCCTGGCCTTTGACGGCAACAAAGAGTCGCTGGCCAGCGATGTATATTACACTCCCGGCTACAATAAGTGCGTTTGCGTGGACATCCGCTTTGTGCTCTGGACTCTGCAGCGCTATGCCAGGATGGACAGGATACTTGAAGAAATTACTGTGAAATGAAAAAGATATTATTAAGCTTAACCCTTTTGATTGCGGCGGCTACTCTTTCCGCCCAGAAGTTTACTCCCGTAGAGAATATGCCCGAAGCGCGGCTGCCGTTTGAGCAGGATCCCGCCTGGGGCGCTGTGAAGGCCGTCGGCTTTGGCTGGGGCAGCCTTGATGTCCGCTATGACAGGCACCGTGTGCCGCTGGCCAACACCCGCGGCGTTCCCATCCAGTTTGCCTGGAGAGGGGAGAGGGTAAGTTTTCAGGCCGTAGCCTGGACTCCTCAGGAGATTCACGATGCCAAGGTCACCGTTTCTGACCTTAAAAGCGGCAAGAATACAATCGCCGCCTCCAACGTCAAGATAGGTTTTGAACGCTATGTGATAGGCGACTGCTATGGCGACGGGAATGACAAGGGTTATTTCTCCGAGGCTATGGGCGGAATGGACTCTTCCAAGCGCGACTCCGTGCTGGTGCCCGAGGCTATTGTAGGTCCCGAGATGGCGGCTGTAGAGGCTCAGACCACCCGCCCGGTATGGCTCACGGTATGGGTACCCCAGGACGCCGCTCCCGGCAAATACACCGGCAAGGTTGCTTTCTCTTGCAAAGAGCTGGCTAAGCCGCTGGAGATATCCTATACGGTTCAAGTCAACAAGCGCGTGCTGCCCAAGCCTTCGCAGTGGCAGTTCCATCTGGACCTCTGGCAGAACCCCTGGGCCATTGCCCGCTACTTTGGCCTGCAGCCCTGGAGCGAAGAGCATATGGAGGCTATGCGCCCGTTTATGGTGCAACTTGCCGAGGCCGGTGAGAAGGTCGTGACCGCCACCCTTATGTACGACTGCTGGGGTCCTCAGACGCTGGATTTGTTCGAGGCTATGGTGCAGGTGTCCCGCAATATAGACGGCTCTTTCGACTATAACTACGACATATTTGACCGCTGGGTTGAGTTTATGGCTTCCTGCGGCATCACAGAGCAGATCAACTGCTTCACCATCGCCCCTTGGCGGATGCGTTTCCGCTATTGGGACCGCGCCACCGACAGCCATCAGGTGATTCCGTTTGAATATGGCGACGAGGCCTATCGCGCCGTATGGATTCCGTTGCTCAAAGATTTTGCCCGCCATCTGCGCGTGCGCGGCTGGTTTGACAAGACCCGCCTGGCGGTGGACGAGCGCGACCTGGCGGTTATGCAGAAGGTCATCGCCATTGCCCGCGAGGCCGATCCCGACTATAAATTCGCCCTGGCCGGCAATTACCACCCCGAGATCGAAGGCGACCTTGTGGATTACAGCCTGGACCTGTTTGGCGACGGCACTTATCTGAAGGATGCCGACGGCCCCGCCATAAGCGACCGCCGTGCCGCAGAGGGCAAGTTCACCACTTTCTATATCTGCTGCGGCGAGGGCCATCCCAACACCTTCACCATCTCGCCTCTGGCAGAGAGCGAGGCTCTTGGCTGGTACGCCCTCTGCAACCACTACAACGGTATGCTGCGCTGGGCCTACAACAGTTGGAACAAAGAGCCGCTTTACGACGGCCGCTGGTACAACCTGACTTCTGGCGACAACTTTATGATTTATCCGCAGGGCTGGTCTTCTATGCGCTGGGAGCGTTTCGTGCAGGGTATTCAGGACTATGAAAAAGTGCTGATGCTCCGCCTGGAGTTTGCCGGCAAGCCCGCTAAACTCAAAAAACTGGAAGAGGCCATCTCCCAGTTTACCCACGAGCGGCTGTGGGGCGGAAATGTAGAGCCGCTGGTAAATAATGCAAAACTGATCTTAAATACTTTATAAACAAACACTATGAAAGTTGCTAACGTAATGTCTACACTGGAGCGTAAGTATCCTTACGAGCCGGAGTATCTGCAGGCTGTCCGCGAGGTGCTGGAGTCTGTAGAAGAGGTTTATAACGAGCATCCCGAATTTGAAAAGAACCGTATCGTGGAGCGTATGGTAGAGCCTGACCGCATCCTCTCTTTCAGGGTTACCTGGGTGGATGACCAGGGTCAGATTCAGACCAACACCGGTTACCGCGTGCAGTTCAACAGTGCGCTGGGTCCCTACAAGGGCGGTCTCCGCTTCCACAGAGCCGTGACTCCCGGTATGCTTAAGTTCCTCGGCTTCGAGCAGACATTCAAGAATGCCCTCACCACGCTCCCTATGGGCGGCGGCAAGGGCGGCAGCGACTTTGATCCCAAGGGCAAGAGCGACGCCGAGATTATGCGTTTCTGCCAGGCGTTTATGCTTGAGCTCTGGAAGATTATCGGTCCCGACACCGACGTGCCTGCAGGCGACGTGGGTGTAGGCGCCCGCGAAATCGGCTATCTGACCGGTATGTACAAGAAACTTGCACACGAATACAACACCGGCGTGCTCACCGGCAAGGGACTCAACTGGGGCGGAAGTATCCTTCGTCCCGAGGCTACCGGCTTCGGCGCCCTGTATTTCACCAGCCAGGTGCTGGCCACAGCCGGCCGTGACATCAAGGGTCACACCATCGCCCTCTCCGGCTTTGGCAATGTTGCCTGGGGCGCCGCCACCAAGGCGGTTGAACTCGGTGCCAAGGTGGTTGCCATAAGCGGCCCCGACGGCGTGTGCGAGATTCCCGGCGGCATCGACAAGGAGATGATAGACTATATGCTGGTTATGCGTGCATCTAACCGCGACCAGGTAAGTATGATGGCCGACCGCTTCCCCGACAAGGCCAAGTTCACCCCCGGCAAGAAGGCGTGGAGCGTGAAGTGCGACATCGCCCTGCCGTGCGCATTCCAGAACGAGCTTGACGAGAATGACGCCAAGGAACTCATCGCAAACGGCACTTTCTGCTGCTGCGAGGTTTCCAATATGGGCTGCCGTCCCGAGGCCATCAAGACCTTCCAGGATGCCGGCATCATCTTCGCTCCGGGCAAGGCTGTCAACGCCGGCGGCGTGGCAACCAGCGGCCTTGAGATGACCCAGAATGCGTCGCATATCTCCTGGACAGGAGAGGAGGTGGACAAGAAGCTCCATCAGATTATGAGTTCCATCCACGAGCAGTGCGTCAAATATGGCACTCAGCCCGACGGCCATATCGACTATGTGAAAGGCGCCAATATTGCCGGCTTTATGAAGGTGGCAATTGCAATGCTCGAACAGGGAGTTATCTAGTATGATCGATTTCAGCCGCATCACCAAGCCCAGTCTGCTCTACAAAGCCCTTTACAGCTATGTGGCGCTGGCGTTGAGGTTCATATATTTCAGAAAGTTCCGCGTTGTTGGCCGGAAGAATATTCCATCCGACAAGAAGGAGGGCTTTCTGCTTATATGTAACCATCAGCTTGGGCTTATGGATGCGCTGAGCATTATCTTTTCTGTCGCCCCGCGCGAGCCGGTGTTCCTGGCCAGGGGCGACATATTTGAAAAACCCGCTCTCGCCCGCTTGCTGCTGTCGCTGCGCATTATGCCGGCCTACCGCAAGCGGGACGTGGGAACGGAAGGCCTGGACAAGAACGATGAGGTTTTCCAGGAGTCGGTAAAGCTGATGGACCAGGGGGTGGTAATAGCTCTGTTCCCCGAGGCTGGCCATCAGAGCCATCACTATCTGGGAACGTTCAAGAAGGGCTTCGCCCGCATAGCTTTCGGCTACGAAGAGGCTTGCGATTTTGCCCGTGACCTAAAGATTCTGCCGCTGGGACATCACTACACCGGCTATTCGGGAATCCAGAATGATGTTCTTTTCCAGATAGGGGAGCCGTTCACTTTTGCCGAGCTTTACGACACATACAAAGAGCATCCCGAGCGGGCGCGCTATCTTCTTACCCAGCAGGCGCGCGACAAGGTAGAGGCTCTTATGCTCAATGTGGACGATCCCGACAATTATGAGGCCATTGAGCTGCTATGTCAGATGTATGTGCCTCTGTACGAAAAGCGTAGAGGTATCAAAAAAGGCGATCTCAGGTCTGATCTGGCGGCCAAGCGCGAGCTGAACGGCATTTTGCGCGCCTCCGGCTATGGCAGGCAGGAGGATGCCCCCGGGGCGGCCGAGACGGCATCGCTGATAGAGAAGGGGGCAAGTTATCTCGAGAATCTGAAGGTGATAGGCCTGGACGATGATATCGTGGCCCGGGCAAGCACTGCGGGCTTTGTGGGCCGCACTATCCTGTGGATTCTGCTGCTGCCGGTTTTCGTCCTGTCGGCAGTTATCAATTTTGTGCCTCACCGCATTTCGGTGGCAATGTCCCGCAAGATCAAGGATAAGATGCTGGTGCATTCGCTCAAGTTCGGAGTAGGCTTGTTTGCGTTCCTCATCTGGTATCTTATTTTGTTTGCGGTTATCTGGATTGTGTTTGGCAAGTTCTGGATTGCGCTTCTGTCGCTGTTGTTTATGCCGGTCACTATGCTGGCTTATCATCACCTGCGGGTGCTCACCAAGCGGCTGGTTATGCGGCTCAAAAAGTACCGCTACGCCGTGGGCCGCAATCCGCTGTTCTTTGCCACCCGACGCCTCCGCCGCAATATTATTTCCGATCTGAAGAAGCTGGTTAAGTAAGCTGCCCTCGCTGGGCTACGAAAAAGCTTCGCTCCGGGCCAGGGAGAACATAGAACCCCTGTTCCCTACGCGAAGCTTTTTCTGCGCTTTTCGCTCGGGCGTTACCGGGAGCAGATTTGGGCTTGGATGAGGCTGGAGGACCAGGAGTTTTCGCTGGATTCGGGAATGTGGTGTTCCACGAGGTCAAGGAACTCTTTAACTTCGTAGTAGATGTTATCTGCGATGGTGTCGCGGCTAAGGTCTATGGGGCCGCTTTCTGAGGCGCCGTCGCCGCCGGCAAAGCCGCTGTCGCCGCGGGTGCCGCAGCCCACTCGCATCACCAGCCTGGGCCCGGTCATCAGATTGATGCGGTCTATCACAATGCAGCCGTCCTCGCCCTGAATCTCCGCCGCCAGCGACGAGTCGCCTATCTTGGAGTAGGATATCATCGCCTCGAAATCGGGATATTTTATCAGCATAGAGCCCTGTCCGTCAATGCCTTTTGCGCGGGCTTCATCGCCGCCGGGATAGATGAGGGTCTCCTGCTTTAGGACGCATTTCTCCAGCTTTTCGCGTGAGAATTCGCCCTCCCACGGCGCGCCGAACAAGTGCACCATAGGGGCTATGCAGTATACCCCAAGGTCCAGCAGGGCGCCGCCGTGCATCTCTGCGCTGAGGTTGCTGGCCACCGTGCCGCGTTTGAACTCTTCGTAGCGGGAGGAATACTGGCAGTAGGTGGCGGTGTAGCGGCGCAGCTTGCCAATCTTTGGCAGCGCCTCGCGCACCGCCTGGAAGTTGGGCACCAGGGTGGGGCGCATTGCCTCCATCAGGCTCACACCGTTGCGCCTTGCTGCCGCCATCATCGCCTCGAATTCCTCCGGGCAGGTGGCGGCGGGTTTTTCTACCATCACGCTCTTGCCGCCGTCCATCATCTTTATGGCCTGCGGAGCGTGGAAAATGTTGGGGGAGGCTATGTATACCGCGTCGATATCGGGCGCTGCGGCAAGCTCGTCCAGGGATGTATAAACTTTATCTACGCCGTGTTTTGCTGCGAATTCCCGCCCGCGCTCCAGGGTGCGCGAATACACCGCCGCGTGGCAGAAACGCTGGTCGTGCCGTGCCCCTTTCAAAAACGATTCGGCAATCTTGCTGGAGCCGATGGTCGCTACTCTGATCTTGGTCATATTCTACTCGTGTGTCCTTCCGGTGTAGGCTTCAACGCCGCTCTGGCCAAGGTGCTGTGAGAAAAACTTCTCCACGGCCTCGTTGTAGGCAGGATCCCACGGCTCGGGGCCGCCGGCGCGCTGCTGAATCCACATCCTCAGTTGTTTCTTGTGCCAGTTGACAATGCAGTTGGTGCTCCAGGCACCGCCGTGGCCGAACCAGGCGTCTTCGTTGTCCACCTCAGGTGCCACCAGGCCCAGGGAATAGCCACCCATCCCTGCCGGACGGGAAGATACGGCCAGTATATTTTTCACTGTTTCCTCTTTGAGTATGCGCACGCCGTTGTCGCCGACGCCCAGATTCATAAGCATCTTGTAAAATTTGAGCTGGTCGTTGGCGGTGGTCCAGAGGCCTGCGCCGGCCGAAGCGAACACGTGGGAGTCGTTGTATGGCTTCTGCTGCATGGCCATCTGCTCTACCCACACTGCGGGGCCGTCTTCGCGGCTTTCGTAGAGTTCTATCTTGTTCTTCAGCTGGCGGTCTGTGGGCCAGAACCAGCTGGATTTCATCCCCAACGGGTCAAGCACTTCTTGCTTAAGGTAATCCTCCCATTTCATACCTGTTACAACCTCCACTACGGCGGCACCGATGTCGATGCCGGTATTGGAATAGGCCTCGCGGGTGCCTGGCTCAAACATCAGCGGAGAAGATGCCGCAATGGCGGCCGTCTGGCGGATAGGTGCGCCGCCGCTCCAGCCGCCGCCCTTGATGTCGCCCCGCTTGGCGCTGATCTCAAAGGGGAAGCCGCCGGTATGGTTCATCACCATTCGTATCGTGAGCACGTTCTTTGCCTT
Source organism: Bacteroidales bacterium (assembly GCA_016290415.1). GTDB lineage: Bacteria > Bacteroidota > Bacteroidia > Bacteroidales > UBA932 > Equibacterium. Next base: position 7,216 of record JAEETP010000038.1, on the reverse strand, counting down.
GTGCAGCTTGCGGATGCCGTCCTTGTCCTCGTCCAGAACCCAGAGGGTTTCGAATTCGGGCAGATATTTGGAGACGGGGTCGTCCAGTGAAATCTTGCCTTCTTCCACCAGCTTGGCGATGGTCACGCCGCAGAAACCCTTGGTCTGGGAGCACTGCATGAACACGTTGTCCATCTTGATGCGGCGTTTTGCGGCCACGTCGGCATAGCCAATGCAGCAGGTCTCCTGGATGCCATTGTCATACAAAACGCTGATGGCACCGGAGAGCTGCCCGCTGTCTACAAAGGGCTGCAGCGCATCCTTGGCATAAGTGGTTTTTGAATCTTTTACCTTTCCGGCCTGCATTGGGAGCACAGCCCCCATCAAAACGGCCAGCACAACAATAAAACGTGTGAATACTTTCATTTCATTACAGATTGATTATACAAAGGTACAAAATATCAATTTTAATTATCTATATTTGCAAAAGCATTTGCTTAATCGGTTAAGTAATATATGAAGAGATTCTTCCTGCTGGCGTTGGCTACCTTGTTTCTGGCCTCCTGTGACAATTCTGCCCGGATTCCCAAGTCCTGGGAGAAGGATTGGAATGATATTCCGGCTAGCTGTCGTCCGATAAAAATAGTGCACGGCGCGCCGGCCGACGAGGCTCCTTACGGCGGAGATTTCTTTACATATCTGAGAGATACTTGCGGGGCAGGGGGCATCGTGCTTAACTACCGGGGAAAAGATTACCTGAAAGATGAATCGGTATGGGCTTTCTTTACCGAATCGTGCCGCCGTGCCGTGGATGCCGGGCTGCGGCTCTGGATATACGACGAAGATGGCTATCCCAGCCCCTCGGCGGGTGGTCGTGTGCTTGAAGAAGACCCCGGCCTGGAGGCTCAGGAAATGGTTTTTGACAGCAGCCTTCCTGCAGGGAAGCAGTACTATGTGCGCCCTTCCTACGAGTTTACCCACGCCTGCAACAACTATGCGGCGCTGCGGCGCTATCCCGACCCCGGCAATCCCAAAACGATGCAGGTATTCACAAAGGTGACCCATCAGGCTACCCGCGAGCATCTTGGCGATGAGCTTTTCTCTCACGTGGAGTCTTTCTTCACAGACGAGCCTTCTTATATGGGAGTCAATCTTGGCCCCATCCCGGAGATTGTGCGTAACCGGGTCAGGGTTCAGGACGAGCCTGACCCCGACAAGAAGCTCCTCCCTATGCTGGCCTGGACGCCCGGCGTGGACAAGGAATATGAGCAGCGGTATGGCGAACCTCTGCGCCCCGAATCGCTTTTCGGAGGTGATGCAGAGAGCGATAAAGTGGTGCGTCAGCGCTACTGGGAGCTGATGGGAGAGCACTTCAGGGCCAATTACTGCGATTCCCTGCAGAAATGGTGCGCCGATGCGGGCACCCTCTCTTCCGGCCACTTCCTTAGCGAAGAACAGATAATCCGTCACACTCCGCTCTACGGCAATATGCTGCTGGTAGAGCGCGGCCTGGACATCCCTGGCCTGGATATGCTGGACACCGCTCCCCAGGAGTGGAATATGAAAGACTGCTGGCTGATTGCTTCTCTGCCGGAATCGGCTGCATACCTGGACGGCAAGCGGAAGATTTTTGCTGAAATCAGCGACCACAACCAGTCGGTGCTGGGCAGTGGCCCTGCCACAGTAGAGGCTATGAAAGGCACTGCGGCCTGCCATATGGCGGGCGGCGTCACCGAGTTGAATCTCTATTATCCAACCAGTTGCGGCCCCAAATATCCATATCGCGGCGAGGCCGGTTTCAAAAGCTACTGCGAGTTTGTGGGGCGCATCAATGCCATTGTCCGGGATGCAGAACCGGTAAAGACGGTGTTGCTTTATTATCCGGCATACGACCTTCAGCGGGAGTTTATTCCCGAAAGCGAGCCGCTTATGGACGAGCATAACCAGAGCGAAACAATGAAGACCGTGATAGGCTCTGCCTTCTCCACTGGCCGGTCTCTGGCGCAGTCGCAGATACCCTTTGTATGGGCCGATTACCTGGCTCTGCAGGATGCCGGCTTCAGAAACGGCAAAATAGTGATTGGAGGTCACGAGTTCGGCACGCTTGTGATTCCCCAGGGCGTAACTCTTCCCGCTTCAATAAAATCTCTGGTTTCAGAGGCGGCCGGGGCCGGAATGGAGGTGATTCGTGCACCCAAAGAATGCACTGCAGAGTTCATCCGGGAGTCGATTCACAGCGAAGAGCGCTTCGAACCCGCGCTGCCCCAGCTTGTATACGGCAAATTCACCCGCGACGGCCGCACGATATATCTGGTGCTGAATTCCTCTGAAAGCGACTATGAAGGCACGCTTAGCGTGGCCAAGAGCGGCACCTGGCGCGTCCTTGACCCCGATACGGGAGCAATCTCTGCCGTCAAGAGTGACGGTACTTCACTGCCGGTCAGCCTCAAACCCCTCCAGACGCTGATCTACGTTTTATAGCCGGCAGGGGAGAGTCAGCAGCTGATACATCAGGGTGAGGGCCATACGGCGATGGCCTTCTGCATTGGGATGCAGCTGGTCGGTGTCGGGATTGCCGAAATAGCGTATCTGCTCGGGAACCATCGGGTTCAGGCCGGAGACGGCATTAAGGTCGATTACCGGCACGCCCCACACGTTGCCGGCTTCCTTTATCACATCCACGTAGTCTGTAATGTAGAGCCCGATACGGTTGGGAAACGACTCGTCAGGCTGTATGTTCTGCTCGCCAAAGGTGGAGTAGCCGCGGTGCAGCGGGGTGAACACCACTATCTGCTTGTCGGGGTACATCGTCTTCAGGGTGCTGATGGCTATGTTTATGCGGCCGCGCAGGGTCCCGGGATCCATAGCGGGAGTGCGCCTGGGCATCACATATTCAGTGGCGGGATAGCCCATAGCGGCAATCATAGTGTCGGGAGCCACATCGTACCACTGCCCCAGAGGGACATCGGCGATATAGTCGTTGGTGCCCATAAATATGGTGATGGCGTCAAAGTCGCTGCCGTGCTCGGCCTGGAGCTGCTGCGCCTGCGGCACCACGTCACACCATTTCTGCCCGCTGACGCCATAGACATAAGGCTTTATGCCCAGCCACTGCTGCAGGCATCCCCAGTAGTGCCAGTTCTCCTGTCCGGTCCAGTCGTGCCCCTCCGGAACGCTTCCCGGATCGGTGATTGAGTCGCCGATATATGCCACAGTGGCCCCTTGCCAGGGGTGCTCGAAGGATTCGGAAGATTTGCAGGATGTGAGCAATAGCGCTGCCAGCGCCAGAAAAGAGACTATACGTTTCATATTCTTTGTTTGGATGATTTTATGGTCAGGGAATAAATCAGCACGCCGATGATGCATATCGCAATCACCGCTAGGGCTCCGGCAATGCCTAAGAGGTCGCTGGCAAATCCCATCAGAAGGGGGAACAGGGCGCCACCGGCAAAGCCCATTGTGAGTGTGGCGCTGGTGGTGTTTTGCTCTTCAGGCACAGCCAGCAGCGCTTCGGAGATAATCAGGGCGCAGATATTCGCATTGCCCAGCCCCAGAAGGGCGACCGCCGTATACAGCGCCCACGATGTCCGGGCAAGGCCGGCAAGTGCCAGCCCGCAGAGCAGTAGCGCTACACCCGCAACAAGGCCGCTCTTGTTGGATATCTTTCTCAAGACAAGGATGCCCGCCAGCGCTCCGGCTAGCCTGGCAATATAATATACCGTCACCGACAGAGTGGCGTCCTTGAGCGGCAGGGCCAGCCGCTTCTGAAACAGCTGCGGAAGGGCCACCGTGATGCCCACATCGCTTCCCACGTGGCACAGCACGGCCAGGAATGCCGCCAGAATGGCCGGCTTGCGCAGCAACGCCAGGCACTGACGCATTGAGGTGGGGGAGGTGCCGGCGTCAATGGTTTCGGGGTCTGATTTCCCAAAAGAAGACATCAGCAGCGCCGCCAGAATAGACATAACCAGAAAGACGGCGAAGACTATCCGCCAGCCGCCCTCGGGCGCGATGTGTCTGACGCCGAACGCTGCTATTGCGGGCGCTGCCAGAGCGGCAAATGCCTTGACGCACTGCCCGGCCGTGAGGGTAGAGGCCAGATTCCGTCCCGAAACCAGCGAAGCTATCAGCGGATTCAGCGAAACCACCAGTATTGTGCAGCCGATGCCCATCATTGCCATAGCGGCCAGCATACTCCAGTATGCCTTGCAGAAGAAAGCGATGATTAAACTGGGGCAGATGACAAGCAGGGCGCTGAGCACGGTGGCGCGCTTTCCCAGAAAGTGCATCATACGCCCGGCGGGGATGCTGATCAGCAGAAACCACACTGACACCAGGCCGGGGATAAAACCGGCCTGAGAGTTGCTCAGGGCCATATCTGCCTTGAAATAGTTGGTCGCCAGACCCACCAGGTCCAGCGCCCCCATTGCAAAGAAGCACAGCAGAGCCGCTGTCAGCAGCCGAGAGTTTTTCACTGTTGCATCTCCAATAAATTGGCGGCGATGCTAAGCGAGGCGTAGTCGCCTATTGCCTCGCCCAGGGCGGCGGGAACCACTTTGCAGACTGCAACGGCACCGGCGAGAGCCTCTTTACGAATCTCCTTCATCATCTCATCATAGAAAAGCTTCTCGTTGCGGGCATACACGCTGCCTATAACAATCAACTCGGGGTTGAGGATGTCTATCACTATCGATAGCCCCTTGCCCAGATATCGGGCGGAGGTGTGGTAAATCTCAATGGCCATTTCGTCGCCCGCCGCAGCCGCCTCTGCAATCTGCTTGGCGGTGATTTCATTCACCTTGTCGGGGGCGCACCAGCTCACTTTCTTGTTGTTCTGGATGGCCTCCATAACGAATGTCTTGCCTATCTGGGCCACTCCGCCACCGCTGGCAAAACCCTCGAAACTGCCTTTTTTGCCATAGCCCACCGGGCCGAATTCGGCCAGGCGGATATGTCCCAGCTCGCCGGCATTGTCGTTGGTGCCGCTGTAAAGCTTGCCGTCTATGATAAGGCCGGCGCCAAGACCGGTTCCAAAGGTCAAAAAGGCCATATTGCGGCATCCGCGGCCGGCTCCGAACTTATACTCCGCAAGAGCGCAGGCGTTGGCGTCGTTCTGCAGGGCGGCGGGCACTCCGGTGCGCTCGCTCACCAGCTTGACGATAGGGATATTGTCCCAGCCGGGCAGGTTGGGAGGGGACATCACTACTCCGGTGGCGCTGCTCAGCGGGCCGCCGCAGCTGATGCCTATGGCGCTGGTGTTTTCTGGGGTAAGTCCGTGCCTGGACATCATCTCGCAGGTGGCCGAGAGAAGATTCTCAATGGTTTCGGGTGCGGAGGTGGTGTCAAAACGAATTTTATCTGCAATGCGGGGCATCCCGTCTTCCAGGATTCCATATATCACGGCACACTTGGTGCCGCCGATGTCAAGACCAATCAGGTTCTGTTTCATAATAAATTGAATATATGTTTGTTTACAAATCTATGCTGCCTGGATTCAGTAAGAAATCAAGAAGGCCAATGTTCAGTATCCCCTGTTCGTTATGCCACGGAATGACGGCCTGCCTTTGAATTATGATTTTTTTAAAAGAGCCGGATATGTTACGGAACGAATATGTTTCCTGCTGCATCTTTTCTTTGGACGATATCTCAAAGGCAGATTGGATATAGTATCTCTGACTGCCTTTGTTGGCCACGAAATCTACTTCGAGCTGTTTACGAACCTGTTTGCCCAGGGCGTCTGACTCCTGGACGGGTACGACACCAACATCGACAGAGAAACCCCTGTGAAGAAGCTCATTGTATATTACATTCTCCATAATGTGATTCTCTTCCTGTTGCCGGAACCCCAGTCTCGCGTTTCGCAGCCCTACATCTGTGAAATAGTACTTCAGTGGTGTCCCTATGTACTTTTTGCCCTTTACGTCATATCGATGCGCCTTGCTGATGATGAACGAATCCTCTAGGTAATCGATATAACTGCTGATAGTAAACTGCGACAATTTAATCTTTCTCTCCGACTCAAAAGTGTTTGAAAGCCGTAGCGGGTTGGCAAGAGAACCGATGGATGATGCAAGTATGTTAACAAGTTCTCCCATCTCGTCCCGTCCGCGCAGGTGGTGTCTGTTTACTATGTCTGATATATAAACCTGGTCGAACAGATTCTTCAGGTACTCCTCTTTTTCCTCGTAAGTCCCCGCCAATACTGCAAGAGGCATCCCTCCGTAACGTACATATTCTCTCCAAACGTCATCTGCACCCTTGTCAGATACGCTGCAAACCTCGGCGAATGTAAAAGGATACACCTTAATCTGATCGCCACGCCCGCGGAACTCAGTAATGATGTCGGAAGACAAGAACTTTGAGTTGCTGCCTGTAACAAATACATCGGCATTCGGGATACGCAGGAAGCCGTTGAGCACGCTCTCAAACTCAGGCACCAGTTGAATCTCATCTAAAAGGATGATGTAAGGGGATGAATCAGTTATGCGCCCCCTGACATAGTTATACAATTCGTCAGGATTAAGGAATCGCTTGTTGGCGTAGTCATCAAGAGCCAAAGAAATGATGTGATTGTCCGGGACCCCTTCAGCGATAAGATGCTTGCGAAACAGATTGAAAAGCAAATATGATTTGCCGCACCTTCGTACGCCTGTAACAATCTTGACCAGGCCGTTGCCTCTTTTTGAGGACAGGCGCTTTATGTAATCTGATCGGCTAACCTCCATACGTTATTTTATTTTTACGCAAAAATAAGCAAAAAAATTAAATAGAATCAAACTCCGATTGCAAATAATGTTCTAGAAATACAGTACAATGTTTGCCTCGCCGGGGAAGTCCGTGACGGTGACTGTTTCTGTGGCGGAATCATACGAGCCTCCGCTGACTTTAGCGGCCTTGATGCCGTCGGGGTGGGGCAGGCGGACGGTCACGGCAGATGGTTTTCCGGCATCGGGGCAGGAAACGTGTGCGCGGATTTCACCTTTTGCGACATTGGAAGTAACGTCCAGGTTGATGCGGCCGAAATAGCTGAGTACGGAGTCCAGGACTATCTCCTTGCCGTCTTCGAGCCACCTGCGCGGAATCACGCTGAGCAGTTTGAGGGTATCGCCGTCTTCCAGGTAGAGCATCTGGCGTGTTTCCATAAGGAAGTTGGCCTCTTCGTGCGTCTTATGCGCGCTGACCTTGAAATAATGCTCCCAGAAAGTTCCTGTGGAATGGTCGAAGTGGGGCGCTACCG
>JAEETP010000037.1 GCA_016290415.1 Bacteroidales bacterium | reverse complement strand
CAGCGGGTTCTTGAAGAAGGTCTGGAGCAGCAGACCGCTCACCGCAAGGGATGCTCCGCCCAGAAGCGCCGTCACTGCCTGGGGCAGACGGGAAGTCAGCACTATCTGATTCCAACTCTGCTGAGTTGACAACTTGCCAAACAGTATGCTCAATGCCTCCTTAAGCGGAATCTTCACAGGACCCGCCAGAATATTGGCAAAAAACAGCAACAGCAGTGTTATAGCAACTGCAATATAGACTATTATGGTTTTGTTACCGCTGCCGCTATTCTGCTTCATTTTTGTAAATGTTATCTTCCGGTTTGTTTACATCGCTATGCTTGCGGCTGCGATCCCTGACCACCTTGATGTAAGAAATGATGCCCAGGACAATTACGATAACTGCATGAATCTCGTGGTTTAGTGTGGCGAACAGCAAGCCGGTCTCCCAACTTTGGCCGTACAGCCCCACAGCTGCAGCCACCAGATAGTGATATGCACCTATTCCGCCCGGAACAGGCACCACAGAGGCAATGTTGCCCACCAGCGAGAGAAATGCCGCATCAGAAAGTGTCAGGCCGGACAGTGACGGCATAGCCTTGATGATGCAAAAGCACATCAGCACATACATAAACCAGATGAAGAATGTGGCAACGGCTATCAGAAGCTTGTTTTTGCTTTTGGTAAACGCCAATATGCCGGCACCGAGCCTGGATATGGACTCGGCCGTCTTACGGCAAAAATCGCTGCGCTCGCGGAACTTGAACATCAGCGCAATGAATACCGCAGCCACGGCAATCACAGCCAGCAATATCCATCCGGCGCCTGCAGAAGCCAGCGGAGACACTATATTATCTTTGAAATAACCGCCAAAACGGTCCCACTGCAGCGACAGCGACACCACAGCCAGTACTATTATGGCAATCAGATCCCAGATTCTCTCGCCCAGCATAGTGCCCAGAGCCTTGTCAAACTGCAACTTCTTGGAAGAAACATAGCCGCAGCGGAGTATCTCTCCGGTGCCGGGCAGTGCCGCACTGGCCAGATTGCCTATATTGTTGGCGTCCCAAATCTTCAATGCGCCAATAGAACTGTCAAACGGGGCCAGGAGCTCTTTCCACCTGACCACTCGGCCAAAAAGCGCCAGAACAGAGAATATGCAGAAAAGCACCACCCACATCCATCTTGTCTGGGCCAGACCGGCTAAAAAAGCCTCCCAGTCGACCTTGCGGAATGCAAGATAGACCAGAAGAACAGCTGCACCAAACAGCAGCACATATTTAGCGATATTGAGCAGTTTCTTCATATAAGTGCAAAAGTAATCATTTATTTAAAAAGAAAGCGCCCGGAGGCGCTTTCAATTGTATAGTGTGTGTGTCAGGAGTTATCTGCGGGCTGCGTTGCTTGCGCTGCGTGCGCGTACTGCAGTAGAGTTGCCGGTCCTTGCGGGGGCGTTTTTGGAAGCGCGGGGCGTTGCCGTTACGCCGGTGCTGCGGGTGGTGTTGCCCCTGGGAGCAACGTTTGCCGGTTTGTGATTGCCACCGTTGTTGGGGCTCACATTGCCAGGCTTGTTGGCAGGCTTGTTACCGCCGTTGTTGGGAGTCACCTTGCCGGGCCTGTTGCCGCCGTTGTTGGGAGCTACGTTGCCGGGTTTGTGGTTACCGCCATTGTTGGGGGCTACGTTACCGGGTTTGTGAGCAGGTTTGTTGTCGGGCTTGTGAGCCGGAGCAACGTTTCCGTGGCCGTGCTTGGGGGCAGGGGCGGGTTTTGCGTGGTGATTGTGCGCATAAACGTGACCCTTGTGTGCCGGAGCTTTGTAGTGGTAGCCGCCAATGTAATTGTGGTATACCTTGCGGACCGGTCTGTAGAACAGGTTGTGAGCGTAGTGGTCATAGATCGCGAAGCGGATCATATTGGTGTTGTACACCACAACCGGTTTGTAGAAGTAAGTGTAGGACAGATATGCTCTGTACTGTCTGCTGGTGAGTACCCATTCGAGCTCGCGCTCACGACGGTTCCAGAATATTCCGAGAATGTCAGAAGTACCTACCAGGCTTACGAAGTAGTCGTAATTGATCTCATACACTGCATCATACTGAGCGTTTGTGAGATTGAGCTCATAAGCCATCTTGTCGGTGAGGAAGAGCGCTTCTGCCTGTGCTCTTTCGTGGCTCATTGCATTCGCCTGTACAAAACCTACGGCGATTGCTACAACTGCAATAATAAACTTTTTCATGGCGTAAGGTTTTTAAAGGTTTAACATTCAACTTTCGCTTATTGGAAGTACAAGTAGCGTGCCAAAAATAAAAATCGCCCCTACAGGGCCCTGTGAGGCGTTTCGCTATATTTCGTTAGAGCCCCTAATTTTAAGTTGCTCGATTGACTTTAAATACCTACCTTAGCAGAAAAGAAATCAAAACAATTATTATATGAGTAAAAAATCACTTTCTCCCGCCGTCGTGATTCTCTACACTTTCTTCGTGATGGGTTTCTGCGACGTGGTGGGCATCGCCACCAGTTATGTTAAAGAGTCATTCAACCTGTCAGAGACGGTTGCCGGCCTCATTCCATCTGCTGTTTTTGTATGGTTCTTCTTGCTGAGCATCCCCGTAGCCCTGCTTATGAACAAGATCGGCCGCAAGAACACCGTCCAGTTGAGCAACGCCGTCACTTTCCTGGGTATGATAATTCCTTTTATCAGCTACACACTGCCCACCTGCCTTATTGCCTTTGCGCTGCTGGGTATTGGCAACACCATCCTGCAGGTGTCCCTGAACCCGCTGCTGAGCAATGTGATCAAGGGTGACAAACTCACCAGCTCAATGACCGCCGGCCAGCTGATCAAGGCCATCTGCTCGCTGACCACACCGTACATCGCCTTGTTTGCAGTGAACAAACTGGGCGGCTGGCAATACATATTCCCGATTTTCGCCGGCCTGACTCTGCTCAGCGGCCTGTGGCTTATGCTCACCCAGATTCCCAAAGAAGAGCGTGACACCAAGGCCCCCGCAAGCTTTGGCCAGACTCTGAAGCTTCTGGGCGACCCCGCGATACTGATGCTGTTCCTGGGTATTTTCTTTGTGGTGGCTGTGGATGTATGCACCAACACCGTTGCGCCCAAACTCCTTATGGAAAGGCTTAATCTCCCCGTAGAGAAGGCCGGCCTGGGCTCCAGCGCATATTTCCTGGGCAGGACCATAGGTGCATTCCTGGGCACTTTCTTGCTGATGAAACTCAGCTCCCGCAAGTATTTCTTCTGGAATATCCTGGCTGCAGTGGCTTCGCTGGTAGCGCTGCTGTTTGTCAAGAACCAGATAGGCATCGTGGTGCTGCTGGCAGCCATCGGCTTCTTCTGCTCCTGCATCTTCACCATCATTTTTGCAGCGGCTATGCAGGCCCGTCCCGACAAGACCAACGAGATTTCCGGCCTTATGATCACCGGTATCGTGGGTGGCGCGGTTGTTCCGCCCATTATGGGTTTTGCCGCCGACAAGCTGGGCAACCAGAACGGCTCCCTACTGGTGATTGGCCTGTGTATGGCATACCTGGTATTCTGCGCCGTAAGGCTTCTTGTAAAGACCCGCAAGGCAGAATAGAGCCACAGTCATATACAATAAATGCCGGTCAAATATGGCCGGCATTTATTGTTATGTATAGCAGAATCTAAGCCTGAGGGATAGCCGCCGCCAGCTCTGCAATCTCTTCGGGCTTGGTGGCCCAGTTGGTCACAAAACGGACGGTGGACTGCTCGTTGCCCCGCGGCCCCCATAACTCGAAAGTGGCATATTCAGTCAGCTTGTCAATCACGGTGTTGGGCAGCTGAAAGAACTGCTGGTTGGTGGGGGAGTCCACGCACGGTTTCCAGCCCTTGGCTTCAAAAGCGGCGCGAAGCTCCAATGCACGGTCCACGCCGTTGCGGCCGCACTCCAGATAAAGTTTGAAGTTGTCGGCAAACATCGTTTCGAACTGGAGGCCCAGCAGTCGCCCTTTGGCCAGCATTGCGCCGCCGCGCTTGATGTCGGTGGAGAAGTGGGGATTGAGGTCCTTGTTTTTCAGCACCACCGCCTCACCAATCAGCGTGCCGACCTTGGTGCCGCCGATATAGAAGGCGTCACAGAGGCGGTAAAGATCCTTGATTGTGATATCACACTCTTTTGAAGCCAGGCCGTAGCCCAGTCGGGCGCCATCGACATATAACTTAACAGAAAACCTGCGGCAGACATCGCTGATGGCTTCCAACTCCTTTAAGGAATAGAGGGTGCCGAATTCTGTGGGATATGAGATATAGACCATAGAGGGGATGGCCATATGCATCCAGGTCTCGTCGTCGTAAAAACCGTGAAGACACTCTTCTACCTGCTCTGCAGTGATTTTGCCATCTTTGCCGGGAACGGTGATAATCTTGTGGCCGGTGCCCTCAATGGCTCCGGCTTCGTGCACGTTTATGTGGCCGGTGTCGGCGGCGATTACGGCTTCTGCACCCCAGAGGAGGGCAGATACCACTGTGGCATTGGTCTGGGTGCCGCCCACAAGAAAGTGGACCGCGGCAAAATGATTGCCCACAGCCTCACGCACGAGTTCGCGGGCTCGGGTGCTGAAGCGGTCGGTGCCATAGCCAGGGGTTTTTTCTAAATTGGTTTCGCAAAGGCGCTGCATAATTGCCGGATGGGCGCCTTCCATATAATCGCTGTCAAAGTGAACCATCTTATCATTTTAAATTCGAAACACTAAAGTAATTATTTTTTATCTTTGTGAAAACATCAAATTATGAAAAGATTTTACATTTTATTGACATTTGCATTGGCTGCCGTCATTTCCGGCTGCACCCCCAAGGAAAATAAGATTGCAGTCACAGCTCACCGTGGTTTTTGGACCTGCGATGAGGCGGGTTATATGGAAAACACTGTCGCATCTCTGGCACAAGCACAAGAAAACGGCCTGTGGGGCAGTGAATTTGACATTCACATCACTGCAGATGACCAGATTCTGGTAAATCACGACCCCGTGCTGGGCGGGAAGAATATCCACGAAATGCCGCTGGATTCTTTTATGACTATGACTCTGAAAAACGGCGAGCGCCCTGCAACCCTTGACGATCTGCTCCAGATTTCAGAGAACAAGCCCAACACCGTCCTGGTGTGCGAGCTCAAGCCCCACGAGAATCCTGAAAGGGAAATAGTTTTGCTGGACAAGACCATAGAGTGCCTCAAGGCCCACAACCTGTACGATCCTGACAGAGTTATCTTCATAACCTTCAGCCTGGAGATGTGCAAGAGAGTCGCAGAGCTCTGCCCCGAATTCACAAACCAGTTCCTGGAGGGTGCCGAGCGTGAGCTTGGTCCCCAAGAGATACACGATATGGGCATCAACGGCATAGACTATCACTTCAGCAAGTTCTATGCACATCCCGAATGGGTAGAGCAGGCCCACAAGCTTGGTATGAGCGTTAACGTCTGGACCGTGGATGAAGAAGAGGACATCAAGAATATGATTGACCTTGGCGTTGACTGCATCACCACCAACTATCCTCTCAAAGTCCGCGAACTGCTTGGCGACCGCGAGTTGAAGCTGAACAGGAAATAGTTTCTTACTACATAATGCTTGGCACGATTGTAAACACCGGCACCATTATAGTCGGCGGATTGCTTGGTGCACTGCTGCACCGCGGCATCAAGGATAAATACAAAGAGGCGGTATATGCCGCCCTGGGTCTGGCTTGCCTGGCCATAGGCCTGAATGCCACGGTGAGCAATATGCCCAAGAGCCAGTATCCCGTGCTATTTGTGGTGGCCATAGCCTTTGGCACCGTGCTGGGCACTATGCTGAATATCGACGGACGATTCCACCGCCTGGTAGACCGTTTCCAAAAGGGAGACTCTTCCAGGCCGGGTGGCCGTCTGGCCGACGGTCTGGCCACCGCCTGCCTGCTATATTGCATTGGCCCGCTGTCTATGCTCGGGCCGGTGACCAGTGCCCTCCAGGGAGACAACACCCTGCTATTTACCAACGCCACGCTGGATTTTGTATCATCCTTTATATTTGCCTCTACTTATGGCATCGGGATGCTATTGGCGGCGCCGGTGCTGTTTTGCTGGCAGGGACTCTTTTATTTGATAGCAAAGCTCTCCGCATCGGCCATCAGCGATGCCCTAATGGCAGAATTGCTGATTGTGGGCGGCTTGCTGATAGTATCTTCTGGACTTTCGCTATTGAAAATCACCGACAAGAAGACATTGAATATGCTGCCGGCACTGCTGATACCGGTGCTGTGGTTTATTATCAAGTGGATTTTTAAGTTCTAGATCCGGCCTGGACCTCTTCCTTATCATTCAGGAAAGGGAAGGCCTCGCCCTTTACCAGCCAGGCAAAACCGAACAGGTGGAGCAGGACAATCTCAATAATCATCACTATGTAGCCGGGGCCGCCAAGTATCATTGACAGCGCAAGACCGGCCTCCATAACAAACATTCCGTAACCGCAGATCCTATAGATCTTGTTACGGATTTTTTTGCGGTCGGTCATAACCCCGCTGGTTTTTGTGAACTGGAAGATGCTGTTGCAGGCGATGGCCACGAAAAACAGTGCGGCAAACCCGGCGTGCAGGTAGTGCGAAATCTCCATCGGAACCTGGAAGAAACCAACCGGAGTGCCCGCCGGCAGCCAGGCGACCTTGCAGGGAAACAGCACGATGCCCAGGCCCAGGATTCCGGCGGCGGAGGTCAGCAGGTTATCCACGGTGTCATAGCCTATATAGGATATCAGCACAATGCAGGCCGGCACCAGTACGCCCACCAGCGCCGGGCTCTGGTAATATGTGGCAGAGATGCTCCACCACCACTGGTCGCTGGGATGAGCGGCTATGCCGGCAGAGAATAGCGCCAGCCACGGTAATACGACACCCAACAATCCGCACAGATTGCGGATCCTGAGGTACATTCTCTCTTCTTTGGTCGGGTTGGCCGATAGTTTTTTTAGTGCCATATCGCAATACACTTTAAATCGCCGCCAGCAGATCGTCAAGGGTGCCGACCACGGCGTCAAACAGTTTGTACATAAGTTCGGGTTCCTGCATCTCGGGAATATAGACTATGGTGCGGTGGCCGCGGCCTTTCATCCAACCCGCCTCGGTGTGGGCGCTGCGGCCGCTGGGCAGTATCAGCACGCAGGTATCAGCCCACTCAAGAGCCTCAAGATCGGCCGCGAACTGGCGCTCTGCAAGAGGGTGGGTCAGGCCTTCTGAATACTGCTCGAATGTCCACTGGGGCGCAGCCGGGTCAATGTCGGTCCAGTGGAAGCCGTGGCCGCCGTGCGGCGGATTGCGGAAGTCATACACCTCGTGGCCGGCAGCGCGCAGGGCTGCCACAACCTCGGGAAAGTATTTATTCCTCCAACTGGAGGCTACATATATCTTTGCCATAGTTATTTGCGTTTAATGACCTTGAAGATAAACCATATTGAAAGCAGCAGGCCAAGGACGAAGGCAATGATGGAAGCCTCAGCGCCAAAAGCTCCGCCAGTGAGGATATCGGGGCCTGAAATCTTCGGAATGAAAAGCGATTCACCGGCATCTGAACCAGAAACCTCAATTCCAAAGATATTGCCCTGGAAAAAGTTCCAGCCCCAATGGATACCAATCGGAAGCCACAGCGTTTCTGAATACTTGTAGGCGGCGCCCAGCAGCAGGCCGGCCTCCAGAGCGATGGCGATTGAAGACCACCAGGATGCTCCGGGCTGGAATATGTGCATAATTCCAAACAGCAGCGAAGACACCACCAGAGCCACCGTAAAGCCCCATTTCTCGTCTATCCAGCGAAACATAATGCCACGGAAAAGAATCTCCTCTCCAACTGCGACGGTAAGGTAAAAGAACAGTGACTCAATTATCAAATCAATATTCCTGGTGTTGACACTGACAAACTTATAAACACCGCACACCATCATTAAAGACACAACTGCCACAAAGAACAGGGCACCGATGCCGAAGCCTTTGCCGGTTTCGGCTGCCAGACGGCGCATAGGAAGATCCTTGGCCGGAGCGCGCTCTATAATCTTGACAAACAGTGCATAAAGTGCCAGCATAGCAGCAGGGGCGGCAATATTAATAATGCAGGAAAGCCATATTGCAACCTCCGGGATATTTGAGGCCTGGCCTATGCTGAGCAGGATAAAACCTAAAACCAGACTCAGCAGGAACAGAAGTATCCACTTCCACACAGGCATTGTTTTGATGGACATATAGGATTATTTAAGGAATACGAAAAATACAGCCAGTACAAGGCAGGCAAAGGCGGCCAGATGGTTCCACTGGAGAGCCTGTCCCTTGAACACGAACATCACAATCAGGGTAAAGACTGTGAGCGATATAACCTCCTGGATCACCTTGAGTTGCATCAGGTTGAAAGGGCCGCCGTTACCTATGAAGCCAATGCGGTTAGCGGGAACGGTGAGGCAGTATTCAAAAAACGCGATGCCCCAGGAGAAGAGAATAATCAGAATCAACGGCCAGCTGGTGGAGATTTTCATCTCCTGCAGCTTTAGATGCCCGTACCAGGCGAACGTCATAAAAATGTTCGAACAGATAAGCATCAGAACCGTCCAAAAACCTTGCATAAGAATATCTGTTTAGAAAAAGTGTTGTATCAGAAAACTGCAGATTGTAAGCGTCAGGCCCACCAGCGTTTCGAATGGGATGAGTTTCATACGCTCTGCAACCGACATCCCGGCACAGCCGCCGGTGGCGTGGAAAAACGATCCGTGGGGGAGATGGTCCAGCACCGTGCAGGAGGCATTTACAAGAGAAGCCCCGCCCACAGGAGACATCCCCGATCCCAGGATAGCACCGGAAAATGATGCCGAGGCTATGGTAGATCCTGCAGTGGTGGAGGCGGTCGCAGCGCACATCAGAATGCCGGCTACCGGTGCCAGCAGTTCGCCGCCGGCGCCCCATCCGGCCAGCATCCCTACAAGAATGTCCTTTATGGCAGAGGCCTTGATAATGCCGGCAATTGTGCCGGTGCCTACCAGCAATACCGCCACGGGCGACATCTTTTCCAAGCCATAGCGCAGACTCTCCATTGTCACACGCCAGCGGCCGGTGACCAGCAGGCAGAAAAGGCCGCCTGCAGGCAGCGCTACCAACGGATCTATGGAGATGCCGAAGATGGGCCTTAAGGCCAGAAGTGCCACCGCCAGCAGCGGGCCAGCTACGGATGCCCAGAAAGAGGGGAGGTCCTTGTCTTTATCGCCAGCCGAGGCTTTCACTTCCACTCCTTTGCCGCCAGGAACAAGCGGGATAATGAGCCAAACAGTGACCGCAAGGCCAATCAGTGCAGGAATCAGATTGGCCAGCATCACGCTCTGGAGCGGTGCCCCAAAATTCTCTGCAGCGACAATCGTGTTGGGGTTGGGGGAAATAATGTTGCCGCACTTGCCGCCGCCTATCATAGCAATCATCAGTTTGGGAAGCGGTGCGCCGGAGCGGCTGCCCAGCATAAGGGCAATGGGGGCGATGGTTATCACCGCCACATCTATAAAGACGCCGGTGGCACACAGCAGCATAGCCGCCAAAGCCAGCGCCAGATATATCCTTTTTGGGCCAAGCCGGCGGAGTATCGCAGACGATATGGACTCTGCCGCACCGGTGACCACAAGGGCGCCTGTGAGCACTCCGGCGGCCAGGATCCTGACTATGGCGGGGGTGATATCCTTCACGCCGGAGATCATCTCGCCCACGGTGACCGTCATTCCCCATCCGGAGAGAAGGCCGCCCGTAAGAGCCCCCAGCATAAGTGCAAACACCGGTGGGACTTTGCGGATAATCAGTATTATGGCCAGGATCAGGCCGATGAGTGCTGCAAGAGCGCTGTTCATTATAGCGATGCTATATTCTTTTCGTTAAACAGATTCTTGCCCTCGGGGGTATAAGCATATGCCATACGGTCGGCATAGTGTTCCTCTACCTTGCCGCGGACAATCTTCATTGTGGAGTTCATCATCTTGTTGGCAATGCTGAACGCCTCGTCGCAGATAACCACAGCAGCAGGAAGCCAACGCTCCGGGAAAAGGCCCTCGTGGGCGCCGCCCTTGCGGTAGGAGTCAATCTCATCCTGAATCTTCTGCAGCATAGCCTTCTTGCCGTCTATGCTGTCGGGATCCAAACCTTTGCCCTTGACAAACTCTTTCAATGCATCTTTCTCGGGCACAATCATAACTATGGTATAAGGATCCTGATTATTGTGGAGCACAACCTGATTTACAAATTTGGAAACTTCGGGCAGGCTGTCTTCGAAACCTTCGGGAGAATATTTCTCGCCGTCGGAGCCAATCAGCAGCGATTTGAAACGGCCCACGACATAGAGGAATTCGTGGTCTTCGGGGCAGATATAACCCATATCGCCGGTATGAAGCCAGCCGTCCACAATGGTCTTGGCGGTGGCTTCGGGATTCTTCCAGTAACCGGCCATCACGTTTTCTCCGCGGATCACAATTTCGCCCTTCTGGCCAATGGGAACCTCATTTCCCTGTTCGTCGCATATCTTGCAGTCCATAGGCTTTACCAGACGGCCGGAAGAGCCAAACCTGGCGTGACCCAGGGAGTTGGCGCAGATGATGGGGGTTGCCTCGGTGAGGCCGTAGCCCTGGAACATAGGCATACCCACGGCGCAGAAGAAGCGCTGCAGCTCTATGTCCAAAAGCGCGCCGCCGCCCACAAAGAATTTCATACGGCCGCCAAAGCCGTCGCGGACTTTCTTGAATATGAGTTTGTCAAAAATCCACATCAGGGGCTTGCGCCACCAGTTAAGGAAGCCGCCGCGGTTGTAATATTCCTTGTTGTAGGCAATCGCGTTCTTTACAGCAAAGTTGAAGAGTTTCTGAACAGTGGGGCCCTGGGCCTTGATGTTGGTCTCTATATTCTTCTTGAAATTGCGGGCCAGAGCGGGCACAGAGAGCATCACGTGAGGGCGGGTCTCCTTGATGGCGGTGGGGACATTCTTGAGTGTGGCCAGGGCGTTCTTGCCGATGGGCACAAAGGCTATGCTGCCGCCGTAGTGCATCATAGTGTACATACCGGCAACGTGCGCAAAGCAGTGGTCCAGAGGGAGAATGATTAGCATTGTGGCCCCTTCGTGTATGGATATCACACTGTTGCCCTGCGCCACATTGGCGGTGTAGTTGCGGTGGGTCAGCAGGATGCCCTTGGGGTCGGCAGTGGTGCCGGAAGTATAACTGATATTGGCATAATCGTCGGGGCCTACGCTATGCCAGCGCTCTTCGAATTTCTCTGGAGTTGATGCCAGAAAATGGTCGCCAAGGCGCTGAACCTCTGACATTCTGATTTCGTTTTCTTCTAGCCTTTCAAGGTCAAAGGCCGTATCGTCAAACACAATGACCTTCTCTACCTGAGGGCAGGAGGGGAGAGCCTGACGGATTTTGGGCAGATGGTTGGCAGAAACCAGCACCCATTTGGATTCGGAGTGGTTTATGCGGAAAATAAGGTCTGAAACCTCGCCGAGGTTCACCGACAGGGGGACGTCGGTGGCGCCGGCGTACATAGCGCCAAGCTCTGCCAGAATCCACATTGCGCGGCTTTCTGAAAGAAGGGCTATCTTGTCGCCTTTTTCAAGGCCTAATGTCATAAGGCCGGCGCCAATGCGATAGGCCTCTTTGCGTGTCTGTTCCTGGGTTATCTCTTTCCATTTGCCGCCGACTTTCTCTTTAAGATATACGTTGCCGGCAAACTTGCGGGTATTCTTCTCCACAAAATCAAGAATTGTGGGTCTTGCGGGATATTCGCTCATATTATTAAGGTTTAAGCGTAAAAACAATTATTCCCCTAAATTAGACATAATTCAGGGGAATAACAAAAGTATATCTAAAGCAGCCGGCTACTTCTTCTTAGCGAGAAGTTCAGAAAACAGGTAGAAGATGGCGGCTACAACCATACCGTTGATTGCCGGGAAGCCCCACTTGACAAGGTTTGCCACAACGGCGCCGGCCACTACGCCAAGCACTGCCCACCAGTTGACTGTCTTAATGGGCTGGGTACCGTCCAGATAGTGCTTGCGATGCAAGAAATAGCTCAGGATGAGGATTATACCCACGGGAGGCAGAGTGCAGTTGAGCACGTTGAGCCATCCGCAGAAATTCCAGTAGAGCCATACGGCTGCCACAGTGCCGATGATGCCGGAGATGAGCACCATAGCCTTTTTGCTCTTGCCAAAGATATTGCTAAGGCCAAGGCCGCCGGTGTAAAGGGCGTTGTCGTTGGTGGTCCAGATATTGAGGCCCAGAACCAGAACTGCTATATAGAAGAGGTTCAGGTTCAACATCACGTCAAAGATATCATTGCCGCCCACATAGATGCTGGACACGGCACCGAACAGGAACATAAGGCTATTGCCCAGGAAGAAAGCGATGACTGTGGTCCAAAGGCCCACCTTGGCGCTCTTGGCAAAACGGGTAAAGTTTGGCGTGGCCGTACCGCCCGACACAAAACTTCCCACAACCAGGCCGGCGCCGGCAATCACACCCAGATTCTTGGTGCCCTCTGCAAACTGCTCTATAAGGCCTTTGTCGCCTTGGCGAACTGCCAGAACCATAGCCACGGTGCCCAAAATAGCCACCAGCGGAACAGCTATGTAGCTGATGATTGTGAGGCTCTTTATGCCGAAATATGCACTGGCGGTCATCAGGATACCGGCAATTGCCACAAGCAGATAGCCCTGCCAGGGCATATGGTCGGGAGTGACCTCAAGTCCAAGGAGCTGCTTTGCAACGGGAATTGCAAACATAGCCAGACCCACACCGAACCAGCCGATCTGGGTGAAACTGATCATAGCGCTGGGAAGCCAGCTGCCCTTGCTGCCAAAGCTGCGCTGTGCCAGCATATCCAGGGACATTCCACTTTCGGCGCCAATAAAGCCCAGGGCTCCGGTGTATGCGGCCAGAATCAAGCCGCCCACGAGCAGTGCCCATATGAATCCCCACCAGTTGAGACCGGCAGCCAGCTGCTGGCCAACCCACATACTTGCAGAGAAGAATGTAAACCCGAGCATAATCATAAACATACTCAGGTTGGATTTACGACCGGCTGCGGGAACCACCCGTCCGGTGTAGTCAACGTCATTTGTCTTCATATCTGTATTTAAGTTGATTGATGCTGTTTATGCGGCGAACGGCCAGATCTTTAAGATCGGGCAGATTCTCCAGCATATTATTTTCAAGATACCAGAGTGCGTGAAGGTCGCCAAGGCCGCTCAGGGCGGTGACATTGAGCCACTCTTCGTAGCTCAGGGGACCGTCGTAGCCCAGTTTTTCCTGAACCAGAGCCTTGGCATCTATGATGTCGGCACGGTTCAATATGCCGTTCCAATATTCCAGAACCTCTTCCAGATGGAGCGGAATCTCATAGCGGCGGGCACCGCCGTCGTATATGATGCATTTTTCAAGCAGTGCATCGCGGTGATCGCATATGAAAGTCCTGAATTCAGGCGCCACAATGCCTCCTTTCCAGCCAAAATCTATATTGGGAGTATTAATCCCACTGACGCCTTTGTCGGTGTAAACCGTGAACACGCCTTCGTAAAAGCAGCAGTCAAACCCCTCGAAAGCGGGGAAGCGCTGCCTGATTTGCGGGGTCAGCTCTTCCATAAGCTCTATGGCCCTGGTGCCGCCGATTGTAAATAAAATAATCTTGCGGATGCTGCCGCCAAATGTCTCGAACTCCATCACCAGGTGCTCCAGGCAGCGGCGCAAGGTATCGCCGGTGGCCAGAATGTCGCCGATGGCAATGATCCGGTCGGGGGAAGGGGTGATTTTTTGATAGCGGACATCCAGACCAAGAATCTCTTTATTCTGGATTATGCGTTCGCAAGAGACAAAATGCATATAACGCACCGGAATGCCGCTGCGGTGGGCCGCCTCTTCCAAAGGATAATTAAGGCCGCCGCGGAGAATCGAGAATATGTCTATTCCGCTTTTGTGCGCCTCGGGCAGCAGGGCCGGCAGCGTGCCGGCAGTAGCCTGCACAAGAGCCGTGTAGCAGTCAAACCCTATTACCTCCGGAAAAGCCAACAACGGCCGGATGTTCGGATGGTCAATCAAAAAATAACGGTTAATAAACGACTGCTGTTCAAGACGATAGATGACGGTGTCACCGCGCAAGAACTCTTTGCGCAGAGTGGTGCCGTGTAGAGGTGAAGACATAAAAAAATCCCGATTAGAACTAACCGGGATACAAAACTATCGATTATTTTGTGAAGTTGCAATAGGTTAAGCCTTTTTGCTTGTAAAGTCTTTAACTTTTTCTTTGGCGTCATCAAAAGCCTCTTTGGCTTTGCCCTTAACCTCGGCAAATTCTTCCTTAGCTTTTTCTGACACTTTTGCAAACTCTTCCTTTGCCTTGCCGGCAGCCTTGTCTGCATATTCCTTTGCATCTTTCAGGCTCTCTTTTGCACATTCCTTATAATCTTCAATGGCTTGCTCCAGCTTTTCAGTGGCCTTGTCGGCAGCATACTGGACTTTTTCTCCAAGAGTGACTTTGCCGTCACCGTTCAGATCCCTGGGATCTTTTGCAGTTTCTTCGCTCATAGTAATATTGTTTTAAATAATAGTACGATTCCTTTGTTCCGTAAAGATAAAGAATCTTTCGTATTTTTGTAATTGACAAAAGCACAAAAATTGAACGCACTTATCACAGGTGGCAGCTCCGGTATGGGGCTGGAATATGCCAGGCAGCTGGCAGAAAAGGGATACGACCTTATTCTGGTGAGCAACCGCCAGGACGAACTTGACCAGGCTGCGGCTTCGCTAGAGAAGGAGTTTACCGTGAAAGTGATGACCCGCTGGCAGGACCTCGCAGAGACTTCTGCCGCCGACCAACTGTTCGATTGGTGCACCCGTCAGGCTGGCATTCTGCCCGATGTGCTCATAAACAACGCCGGGATGTTCTTTTTCAAGGAGCTTCTGGACGAAGATCTGCCCATGGTAGAGGCTATGCTGAACCTGCATATCAACACCATTACCCGCTGCTGCATACTTTTTGGCAACGCAATGAAGCGGCGCGGCAGCGGCCGTATTCTGATAATGTCCTCTATGACAGCCCGCATTCCCGCTCCTGGCATCACGATATACTCTGCCACCAAAGCCTATCTCAAAAGTTTCGGAAGATCCCTCTCTTTCGAAACCAAGCCCTACGGCGTCACAGTGACCACCGTGTGTCCTGCCGCCGTAGCCACACCGCTGTACAAGTTTAACCCCAAAACTATGCGGCTGGGGGTCCGGCTGGGAATCATCCACACTCCGCAATGGCTGGTAAAAAGAGCCCTTAAGGCAATGTTCCGCGGACGCCGGGTGATTAGCCCCTCGCTTATGAATTTCTATCTGCCGCCGCTGGTGGCAATGTTGCCCGGCTCTGTCGAACAGGCAATATGGGCTAAGGTCAAATAAATATTTTTTATACATTTGCCGCCGAAATGATGAATCTGCTTACACAAGGCGGTACCGCGGGCGCCATACTGGTTTTGGCGCTGGTAATAGCCATTGGCCTCTGGCTGGGTCGTTTCAAGGTCTGGGGCATCTCCTTCGGCACTGTATGGATACTTTTTGTGGGCATCATCCTGGGGCATTTCGGCCTAAGGATTGACCCCACGATGCTGGCCTTTATCAAAGACTTTGGCCTGATACTGTTTGTGTTTGCAATTGGCCTGCAGGTTGGCCCCGGTTTCTTTGGCTCTTTCCGCAAAGAAGGCCTGCCTATGAACCTGCTGGCGGTGGCAATGGTGATTCTGACTATGGTCACCACATATGTCATCCATCTTGTTTCTGGAGAGAACCTGGCAATTATGACCGGCGTTATGTCGGGCGCAATCACCAACACGCCCGGCCTTGGCGCTGCACAGCAGGCACTTACAGACGCCACCGTGGCAATGGGCGGCAGCGCTGCAGAAGCGGCAGAAACCGCCGACGGCATTGCCTCTGCCTATGCAGTTGCCTATCCGATAGGTGTGCTGGGCGCAATGCTGCTGGTCATAATCCTTAAATGGCTCTTCAGAATTGATATAGAGAAAGAGAAGGCACTCAACGAAAAAGGCTCCTCAGAAGAGTCCGGGGTGCTCAGGATTGCCTGCAAGGTAGAGAATCCCGCCATTTTCGGCAAGCGGCTGGCAGCCATTGCAGAAGAGAAAATGGGCGAGCACTTTGTGGTGTCCCGCGTGATGCGCTCTGGCGAGGTTTCGGTGCCGGAGAGCGACTGGATTCTGGCAGAAGGCGACAAACTGCTTATTGTCACCGACCAGAAACACCGCGATATGGTGCGCATCATTTTTGGTGAAGAATGCACCGTGGATATGCAGTCCTGGCAGAAACCGGGCAGCAAGCTGATGAGCCGCCGCCTCTCCATAACCCAGTCTGAGATTACCGGCAAAAGCCTCCGAAAACTGGATATCCGCCACAAATACGGCGTCACAGTGACCCGTATCCTGCGTGCCGGCATCGAGCTGCAGGCAGAGCCCGACGTGATACTGCAGGTGGGCGACAGCATCCAAGTGGTAGGTACCGAAGAGGGCATCAAAGGCCTCTCCAAACTTATAGGCAACAAACCCGAAACCCTCTCCAAGCCCAATCTGGTGCCAATATTCTTTGGCATTGCACTGGGTGTGCTGGTGGGCACCCTGCCCATTAAATTCCCCTCTATGCCTCAGCCGCTGCGCCTGGGTCTGG
This sequence comes from Bacteroidales bacterium, assembly GCA_016290415.1. Classification (GTDB taxonomy): domain Bacteria; phylum Bacteroidota; class Bacteroidia; order Bacteroidales; family UBA932; genus Equibacterium. The sequence goes on along the minus strand of JAEETP010000037.1, from coordinate 1,127 downwards.
CCGGCGGCGCACTCACCGTGGCCATCCTTCTGGGACACTTCGGCCCCAAGCTGCGCATAACCACCTACACTGCCCTCAGCGCCAATCTGATGATACGCGAGATAGGCCTCTCGTTGTTTATGGCGGCAGTAGGTGTAGGGGCGGGGGAGAACTTTGTCAGCAGCCTGATATACGGCGGCTACATCTGGATTCTGTACGCATTCCTTATAGTCACCATTCCTATGGCCATTGCCGCACTGATAGCCAAATTTGTCCTTAAGATGGACTTCCTGCGCATCTGCGGTATGCTGGCCGGCGGCACCACCGACGTGGCGCTGCTCTCTTTCAGCGAGCAGGCGTTCGGCTCGGGCCGGATTGCCGTGAACTACGCCACGGTTTATCCACTCACTATGTTCCTGCGCGTGGTGGCGGCTCAAATTATGATAATGATTTATTTGTAGGAATTTTCATTGATTATTCTTACATTCGTGTTTGCTTGACTATTAATACTTAACACAATAATTATGGCAAACATTACTGACCTTATTATGCAGCAGGTACAGAAAGCTGCAGGCAATGTAGAGATTCCCTCTAACGTACAGAACACCGTGCTCAACGGTCTTTCGGAGTCTATTTTGGGCAGCCTTACACAGACTGCTACCAAGGCTGGCGGTATCGATATGATCAAGAGCCTCCTCACCGGCAAGACCAACGCCGCTGCCAGCCCTATCACAGCTCTGGCAGGCAAGCTGTTCACCAGCAACATCCTTAGCAAACTGAATCTGGGCAGCCTGCTGAACGGCAAACTCACAGCCCTGATTCCCACAGTTCTTGGCGGCCTGTCCAACATCATCAAAGACCAGGACGGCGACGGCGACGTGGATCTGAACGATATCCTCCTGACCCTCAAAGGCGGCAAGAGCAGCGGCATACTGGGTGCAGCAACCAGCATCCTTGGCGGATTGTTCAAGAAATAACCGTCAGATTATAGATTTATAGCAAGACGCCCTCTACGGGCGTCTTTTATTTGCAAAAACCGCCCGTGTTGTTTATCTTTGATAGATATATCAAGATTATTTCTGCATAATGAAGCAAATAGTAGAATGCGTCCCCAACTATAGCGAGGGCCGCGACAAATCAGTTATTGA
>JAEETP010000007.1 GCA_016290415.1 Bacteroidales bacterium | reverse complement strand
CCGTTCTGGATTATAAGGTTTCCAACAGGCCTGCCAGCGAACCGTATATCATCCGCCTGGACGTGACAGACCTCACCACCGGCCTTAAGAAGATAGCCCCGTGCAAGCTTTATGTGGCCAGTTCGCTGGGCGAAGGGCTGCTGGTGGCGCATACCCGCGACGGCGGGGCCAGCAGCGAGTTTGACCTTCTCGCCAACAAATATGTCACCTACGGCTTTGCCTCCGACGAACCGGTCTATACCAGAAACCTGTTCTCGCTGGCTAATGGCTATACTCTTGAAGAGAGGGTCAATGTAGTGTGCGATATGACCGATACCGATGCCGGCGGCGCGGGAGTGTGGGGCGAAACCCGTTTCCTTGTGGGGACCGATTCACATATCCACGCTCTGGACCAGCTGACTTTCGTTTTGACCGAATCTGATGCGCCGCTGTTCTACTCCAATTATCAGGAAGATTTCGCCACCACAGCCATCTTCAACTTTGCCGCTTATTCCAATGTGGCGATTATCGGCGGCAGGGCCTACGGTATGATGTGCCATATAGACCGACAGTATTCAAAACTGAGCTTTGGAGTAGCTCCGGAAAACATATTCCACCCGAATAATATAGCCTATGGCCCCCTGCAGCAGGGAGGCAATATGGCTGTGTTTGACGAAGCCGACGGCAATTTTTACACTATTCTGGGCTGGAACCTTACCCAGACGGCTTTCAGCGTTCTCAACTGCGAACTGGGTTTCCAGTCCAAGGGGTGTGTCAGCCTGGGGAGCGGTTGTTCCCGCGACCAGGTTCTGGGCTTTTTGCTCAAGGACCCTTCCGGGGTTTACAGGGCCTGTATGGTAAACACTCTGAATGTCACCGCTTCTGTTGAGGTTTTTCAGCTGAACGGCGCCGATATGGACAAGATTATTGATGTGGCTTTCTGCGACAATTGTGACCTGATGTATTACACCACACCCGATGCGCTGTATGTCACCATTCTTGCCGCCGGCCGCGTAAGCAACCGCAAGGTCAACTGGGCTCCCGATTCCCCGGACGAAAAGATAACCTCCATCAGACAATACAAGCAGGCTTGGTACGGCACCCGCCAGATATTCCCGGGCGACTATGCGTTCCCTCTGGATACCCACCGCCTGCAGATGATAATTACCACCTATAACGACAAGACCGGCGAGGGCAAGATTTACCTGCGCCCGTTCAATGTGTCCACCGGCCTTTTCACCTCCAAGAACAACGGCACCTACGGTGGCTTTGGAGAGATTACCGCCATCTGTCCCACATTCAGATAGATCTTTATGAGAAAATCCAACATATTACTGCTTGCAGCCGCGCTGATTCTGCTTTTGTGCGCGCCATCGCCCGCATCGGCCGGCATCTGGCCTTTCGGCAAGAAAAAGGCCGCGGCCGAAGCCAAGGCGGATACCACCGCCAAGAAGAATCCGAAATACGAAAAGCTCTTTGACAAGGGCGACAGCCTTGTGCGGGGGCTTCTGAACGTGCATTTCACTAAAGGCAAGGTCTATTTTGAGATTCCCGACAGTCTGCTGGGGCGCACTTTCATAATGGGTTCCACCGTGAAGGCTACCAGCGACAATGCTAACGGCGTGGTGGGCAGCAAGGACGACCTGATACCTTTTGCCTTTACTATGGCCGACAGCTGTATCCTGGTGCGCAGCGTCAACTTTGATATCGCTTCGCCCGAGGCCAACATCACCCGGGCCCTGTCAAAGAGCAATATAGGTGCCGTGACGCACAAATTCAAGATTGCCGCCACTTCGCCGGAGGGTTATTCGGTGATAGATGTCACCGACTGGTTCCTGGGCGACGACGAGCAGATGCGGCCGCTGCTGAATCTGAACAACTACTCCGCTTATAAGCGCAGCCAGAACTACAAGAAGGACCTCTCTTATATCGAGGGCGTGAAATCTTTCAGCGACAACCTTTCGGTGACCAGCAGTATGAGCTATACATACTCTCTCTCCAATGCCTATACCGGCAAGGAATTGGTGAAGGACAAGGCCTTTACCGCGCTGGTGACCCGCTCTATATTGCTCCTGCCAGAGGAGATATATCATCCCCGCAAGGCCGACCCCCGCATCAATTTCTTCTTTACCGGCCGCAACCGGATGGGGAGCGGCAGCGAAGGGTCGCGGGATGAGTATTTCGTGAACCGGTGGCGGCTGGAGCCGTCCGATACGCTGACATATCGCCGCGGTGAGAAGGTGGAGCCCGTGAAGCCTATCACCTTCTATATCGACAGCGACTTCCCCGAGTGGTGGAAACCCTATGTCACCCAAGCCGTGGAGGCGTGGAACGTGGTGTTCGAGAATATCGGCTTCAAGAACGCCGTCCGGGCACTCCCGTTCCCCGAAGACGACCCTACCTTTGACCCCGACAACATCCGCTACAGCTGCATCCGCTATGCCCCCATCGGCATCAAGAATGCCATGGGTCCCTCCTGGGTCGACCCCCGCAGCGGCGAGATTATTAACGCTTCGGTATATGTCTATCACGATGTCATCAAGCTCATATCCAACTGGATGTTTGCCCAGACCGCCCAGACCGACAGCGACGTGCGCACCGCCGACATCCCCCGCGAGAAGCTGGGCGACGCCCTGATGTATGTCATCCGCCACGAAGTGGGGCACACGCTGGGCCTTATGCACAATATGAGCGCCTCTTACGTGATTCCCACCGAGATGCTTCGCGATGCTGAATTCACCCAGAAGAACGGCACCACCACTTCGATTATGGACTACGCCCGCTTCAACTATGTGGCGCAGCCTGGCGATTTGCAGCGGGGCGTGAAACTCACTCCGCCGCTGTTCGGCGTAAATGATTATTGGGCCATCCGCTGGGGCTATACCCCCGTGTTCGATGCCGCCTCTTTTGAAGACGAGGCGCGCATCACTACCGGCTGGATTACCGATTCCCTGAAAGTCGCCCCGTTCTACCGCTACGGCAAGCAGCAGGTCAACGGCGAAGGGGGTATGTTCTTCGACCCGCGCAACCAGACCGAAGATTTGGGCGACGACGTTATAGCCTCCTCCAAATACGGCGTATCCAACCTGAAATATATCCTTCCAAAATATCTGGACTGGATAAGAGACGAGTCCGACCCTGACTACGAAATCAGGATGGATCTCTACAGCACCATACTGAACCAGTATTTCCGCTACTTCCTTCACGTGCGCAACTATGTCGGCGGCATCTACCGCGACGAAGTGCTTGCAGGCGACGGCAACAAGCCTTTCGTGAACGTGCCGCGCGAGAAGCAGCGCGCCTGCATGGATTATCTACTGAAGATGTTCGACGACACCGAGTGGCTGGACGACCCGGCTGTTATCGGCCGCCTGCCAATGATCGGACACCCCTCCAGGTCGCTGGAAGAGGCTATGCTGAGGTACATCTTCACTACACCTTTCAGCGCGAGCCGCAGCGACGGGGTGGATACCAAGGAATACTCATCTGCCGACGCGTTTGACGCTATTTTCGACTTCGCCTTCAAGCCTACCAAGCAGGGGCGCAGGCTCACCGAAAAGCAGCGCTTCGTGCAGAAACAGTATGTAGAAACCATGATGGAGGGCGGGCAGTTCAAGACTCCGCACTCGTCGGCTCAAAGAATTGCGGCCTCGCAGCCCGCGGAGCACCATTCCCACGAAATGCACGTCTGCGGTCTTTGCAGCGGCAGCGACCCCTGTTCGGAAGGAGAATTCGTCTACGATCCGGTGAGCGGCTTTGAATGGTTGCCGCGCTGGACTATGGCTGTGGGCGACGTGACCCAGGCAGTGATGTATGGCCAGCTGATGAAGGCCTACGATGCGATGAAGGCGGCCAAGTCGGGAGCTAATGCCACCGACAAAGCCCACTATGAACTGCTCATGGGTACAATATCATATTCTCTTAAATAGCGCAGTATGAGACGGAGAATAACATTCGCGATTGTGATGATTGCCCTTGTGGCGGCGATGCTGTCTCAGGATCTTTCTGCTCAGGCCTTCAGGAGGCCATATGGCAGGCGCCCCCACCGTACCGCCGCACCCGCACCGGCCCCCGATACCGCCAAAAAGCCCACCCAGTACGAAAAGTTCGTCAAGAAGAAAGGGCTCAAGAAGGAGACCGGCTATCTTAAACTATATACCGACGGCACCGACGTCTGGCTGGAGATTCCCGACAGCCTGGTCGGCCGCAAATTGATACTTTCCACTGTCCTCAAGGACAGTTCCGACCCTTGGGTTGAGGTGGGGCAGCAGGTCTCCACTTCCAAGGTATTCCAGATTGGCCGTACCGATTCGCTGCTGGTGCTCTTTGAGCCAAAGCGCCTGCCGGAGTCGGCAGACTCGCTGGAGCGTGCCAGCCTGCGCGCAGCCGCAGCCGATGCAATCCGCTATGCTTTCCCTATCCAGATGCGCAATGCCGATACCACGGCGATGGTGGTCAAGGCCACCCGGCTTTTCGATCCTTCCAACAAGGATGTGATAGATGTGAAGGCACTGCTGTACGGCGACAGCAAAGGTCTTATAAAACCTGCAGTAAAGAGCGAACTTTCCCTCAAAAGCGCTCCTGTCCGCTATGGCAGGAGCCATCTGGGAGTAAAGAGGGAACTGACCATAGAGGGCGATGACGGAACCTATAACCGCAACAGCGTTTCCGGCAACGGCAGCAAGGCCAGAATCTCCGGAACCTTTGTCACGATGCTCTCGCTGGTACCCGACCGGGAGATTCTTGTCCGAAATGCAGATCCCCGCGTGGGCGTGCGTCGTCAGAGCTATCACACATTCTCTTCCGAGAAGGGTGTCAAAACCAACTACGATGCTATCCGCTGGAATATAGCCCCCGGCGACCATATAACTGTTTATATAGATACATTGTTCCCCGCTACCCGCCGCGCCGCTATCCGCCGTGGCCTGGAGGCATGGAACGCCGGTTTCCGCCAGGCGGGGCTGGGCGATGTGATAAGGGCGGTGCCTTATCCCGCCGATTCGGCATTCTGCGCCGACAATCCCTTCATCTGCAAGGTGGTTCCTACTAACTGCGATGTCAATCTGCTGCGCAGCAGCACTTTGGGCAGCGGCCTCACCGGCGGTGTGCTGGGTGCTACCATCACCGTCCCGCAGGGCTATTTAACCCAGATGTGGCGTCAGTATGCCTTCAAGATAAGCGAGGCCGACCCACGATTCAGAACCCTCTTCCCCAGTGAATCGGCGTTGTGCGAGATTCTTTGTGCCGGGGTGATGCGCTCCTTTGGCAATGTGCTGGGCCTTTCCGACAATCTGGCCGGCAGTGCGGCCTACAGCCCGGAGCAACTTCGCGACGCGGCCTTTACCGCCACCCACGGCATTACCGCCTCCGTAATGGATCAAGGGGCGATGTTCAACACACTGGCGTGCCCGGGCGACCGCCGTGCCGGTGTACCTACAGTCTCCAATCAGATTGGAACCTACGATAAATACGCCATTGAATGGCTTTACAAAATATTCCCGGAAGGTGAAGATGCCGCAGCCCTCAAAGCCCTGGCAGATTCTCACGAAGGCGATCCGGAATACCTTTATCTGCCCGAGCAGGGGAGTGGTATGATGGCCCGCGACATCCGTGCCCGCAGCGGCGACTTGGGCAACGACCCGATGGCGGAATATACCGCCAGGATGTCCACCTTGAAATATGTAGCAAAGAATGCCATGGAGTGGCTTAACGACCCCCGCCTTGAGAATTCGTCAGAGAGATATCTCTTCTACGAGTGGCTCTGGCTGGGCCACAGCGATGCGATACAGTTGCTTGCAGCCCGTCTGGGCGGCGTGACCACCAACCCGGTGGGCAGCGGGACCGCCAAATTCACCCCCGTGGACAAAAAGACTCAGAAAGAGTATCTCAAGACCATCTTCTCGAGCTGGCGCGACCGGGATTGGATAGAGGCCGACCGCGAACTTCTCCATACCGCCGGAGCGGTCCGCAGCTCAAACGATATGGCCGCTCTCAACTCAAGTACGGTGACGGGTGCACGTAGCCGCATCAACAATGTCTTCTTCGCCTGGAAGGAGGCCGGCAGTGACTATACCCCCGACGAATATCTCACCGACTTAGAGAACGAATTGTTCAAGAATGCCGTTAGCGGTCGCCTCGATGCGCAGGAAGACCAGAGTCTGGCTATTTATATGTTTCAGGCCCTTATAGCTTCGTCTCCTGTTCTCAAGGCCAACTACGAGCTTCACGCCGACCCGCTCCGCACCGGAGTGGCCGGAGAAGCATCGGAAGATTTGTTCACCCCGATGCCCGGGGTGCCCACGGCCTATCTTGAAGAACTGGATATACTCTGCAAACAGCATCTGGAGAAGGTTCGCACAATGCTACGCAGCGGGCGCTCGCGTGCCACGGATGCCAATGTGCGAGGCCGTTTGGACTTCCTGATCCACCTTGCAGATACTGCACTTGACACCAAATGACGAACATAATTATACTAACAACCTATTTTAAACAGTTATGAAAAAAACATTACTTCTTATTGCAGCAGTCGTAGCATTGGCTGCCTGCACCAAGACCGTAGAGGTCCCGGTAGAGGTCCCGGTAGAGGTTGAGAAGATCGTGGATCTGCTCACACTCAACGCAACTTCTATTCAGGCTTCCAATGCCGGCGTAGTTCAGCCCATGAGCTTCACCACAGAAGATGCCTGGATTATTGCCAGCGATGCTGACTGGATTGCTTTTGACAAGGCTTCCGGCAGCGCCGGATCCAGCACTGTGAATATGACAGTTGCCAAAAACGAAGGTTTTGACGCCCGTACCGGCCGTGTCACATTGAGCACTACTCACAACGGTACTTCCAAAAACACCGTGTTCACTGTGGTTCAGTCTCCGGTAGAGGTGTTCAACACCACCGTGGCCCTTGGTATCGACTACGCCGAGCAGGACATTACCGTCGATTTCAACTCCAACCTGACTCCTGAGGTTGCCATAGTGGATGGTGACTGGCTCACTGTCACCAGGACCAAGGCAGCTCCCGTGGACGGAAAAATCGTGCTTCACGCCACAGAGAATGCAGATATTGATGCCCGCGTGGGTGTATTTACCGTATTCGCAGGCAACAGCCTTCAGACCTACAGGGTTGTGCAGGCTTCCCAGTATGCATCAGCTACCAGTGCTACCGCAGAGTTTCTGGGCAACAAACAGAATATGTATAACAGTGCAGCTGGCTGGACCGAATTTGCCCAGTTCGGCATCAGGTTCGAGACTCAGGAGGGTATAGTGACCCTGGCTCTCAACGTGGATCCTGCAATAGAGGATGTTACCAAGGTTCCTGCAGGCACTTACACTATGGACGAGCAGGGCACCTATGCTCCTAACACATTCTCGGTGCAGTCTACCGATCTTAACGAAAAATATTACACTACCGTGAATATCGTAGGCAAGGATATGGAAATTATGGGCGGTACAGTCACTGTTGCCGAAGAAGGCGGCATTTATTCAATCGCTGCAGAATTTACCGATATTCTTGGCGCGACCCATTTCTATAAATACAACGGCGAACTTGTGGCAACCGATGGCTCCTTCGGTATGAGGGTATACGAGGCAAAAACCAGGGGTCAGTATTATACCTATTTCACAACCAAGGCCTATGAGACCGTCCTGGGCGTTCAGTTCAGCACACCTGCTCCTGGTGTTGATCGTTACCTCTCATATATGAGTTTCAGCCTCTATTCTGCAGAGAGTGACGGCTATTTGCCTACCGGCACGTTCACCCACGCTGTTCCGGAGAATGACCCTAACCTCAGTTATAGTAATGGTATTCTTAATGCAGCTGCAGGTACTTTCCAAATGACTGGTTGCGAAAACCGCATGGAGAATTGGGGCGATGCCACATATACAGTAAAAGAAGGGGTCAACACCCTTGAAATCTCAAAGCAGGACGACGGGCTCTATACATTTAAGTTCAATATGACAATAGTCCGTACCCCTGCCGAGGGCTCGCCGGAGGATATTCCGTTTGTGGCTACCGTTACCGATGTGCCATGCGGGGCTCTTGGAGATATGGGCGTGGTAGTTGCACCTGATATTGAAAATCCTGTCATTGTAAACGGCGGTTTCAATTCAATGTTTGCCGGTCAGTATTTTGGCGATAAGTTTGGTGACGGAGGGCATCTTATTACGGCTGGATGGACTATGGCCAATGACGGCACTTATTATATGAACTTTTTGATTAATCTTGGTTCAGAAGCCCTTACCCCTACAGCCGGTACAATATCGGCCAATTACCGGGATGAACTAGGTACTACCCCCAGGTATTGGAGAGGAACTATGCCGGATGGAACATATACATATTCCGACACGTATGATAAAGATGCCAAGCAGCTTCTTCACGGTTACTTCGCTGATGCTGCCCGCGGATACGTGACGAATTCTTATACAGGTACTGTATTCCACATAAACGGCGGTTCCATAACCTTCTCCGGCGGCACCCCTACATTTGACTTCCAGGCTGTTTCCAGCACCGGTATGGTTGCCCACTTCAAAGGGACCTTAACGGTTTCAGGATCACAGTTGGATTTCAACTATCAGCATAGCACCTTTAGAAATAGGCTGAGAGTTGAACCCTACGTGGTTCCTGCCCCGTAAACATAATTGACGTATTTTCTAACCGCCGGAAGCTTCCCGCCTCCGGCGGTTTTTATTATCTGAATATTTGGTAATTTTGTAGAAGAAACTGTTGTCGCAATGGAAAATTACCAGATAAGGCGCTGCCTGTATAGCGCGCACGACCTCTACGATGCCTTTGATCCGGCGGACGAATCTTCTTATGCAAAGTGCTATGACGCACGCATATACGCCGATGTGCTTAAGGATGGTAAGCGCAGCCGGGCCCTGGCTGTGACACTGCCGCGCACCCTGCACGACCATTCTATCAGCACGGCTCTCTTTTCTTTTCTGGAAGACTGGGCGCCGGCCGATGTGGTGGGGGTGATGGGCGGCCACGCGATGCGCCGCAGCGACCCCTCCTTCCGCAAGGTCGCACTGGTGAGCAAGGCCCTCACAGAACGCGGCAAGCTTATGGTCTCCGGCGGCGGGCCCGGCGCTATGGAAGCGACCCATTTCGGGGCGTGGATGGCCGGCCGCAGCACTGCAGAGCTGGACGATGCCTTGGAAATGCTCCGCGCCGCCGATACTTTTGCCGATAAGGGCTGGCTGTCCACGGCCTTCCGCGTGATGGAGCGTTTCCCACAGGAGCGCTACAAGAGCCTGGGCATACCCACCTGGCTCTACGGACACGAGCCGCCGACCCCGTTTGCGACCCACATAGCAAAGTATTTTGACAACAGTATCCGCGAAGACAATATCCTGACCATAGCCGTGGGCGGCATCATTTTCTCGCCGGGCTCCGCCGGCACGCTGCAGGAGGTCTTTCAGGAGGCGGCCCAGGACCACTATAAGAGCTGCGACGTTTCCAGCCCCATAGTCTTCTTCGGCAAGGAATTCTGGACAAAGACGGTGCCGCTGTATCCGTTTTTGCACAGCCTTATGGAGAGCGGCTTTTACAAAGATCTGCTGCTCAGCATCCACGACAGCGTGGATGGCATAGTGAACGAGTTGATGTCATTCTCGCCCGAGATGCCGAGCCATATCCAGAAAGAGCGCCTGTCAAAGAAACTGCAGTAAGCCTTCCGAGTCATAAAAATGCTACCTTTGTAATAAAACCGAAGATACCGATATGGGACTATTTATAAACAAGACGGTAAAATCTGCGCTTGACAAGAAAAAAGTGGCGGGGAGCTATGCAATAGCAATCCTCTGCCTGGTGCTGGTAATAGTTAACGTGGCGGCGTTTATGTTTTTCCCCCGCGTGGCAGCGCCGCTGGCGGTGGTGCTTTCCAACGCCATCACCCTGATACTGATGCTGTTTGCCATAAGGCCCCTGAATACCTTGATTCAGAACGAAATGAGCAAGCAAGTGGATGAGCTGCTGGCGAAAGAAAAGGAAGAGAGGCAGCTGCGTGAGAGGCTTTCTGCCCTGGAAAACCGCAACCGTGACCTTGAGAGCCGCATAGACACCTGGAGCCAGACGGCCGGCGCCCCCAGCGACGTCCAGCTCACCTTCAAGGTAGAGACTATGACCTACGACAAGACGGGTTACATTGTGAAGGAAGAGCCCTTGGAGCGCTTCCTGGACGACCCCTACTACAAGCTGCCCGACAAGAAGGTGATGATAGACCGCATCTCCACCTGGGTCAACGAGCGGCTGCATCCAGGCAAGAAAAAGGTGCTCTACATAGGCAAATATTATGTCAAGGCCTCCGTCGGCCTGGATATGACCAAAATCAAATATGCCGTGGATCCGGGCGGCAACCTTACCCTTTATGGCGTGCGTTTCGGCAAGCTAAATGACCTGGCCATCAAGCGTAACGAAGACGATGTGAACCACTGCTGGCTGATAAACGAAGACGGCGACAACGTCTCCATAAACCAGTCGGAACTCTACACCGATTTTACATCAGTCTATGCCGAATCCCGCGCCCGCGAGACCGAAATAGCCCTTGAAAATGAAGTCAAGGCGCTTTGTGACAACTGTACTGAGTCTTTCCGCAACAACCTGATTGCCCGCTTCCCGGGCATCGCCTTTGTGGACAAGATAGAAGATACCGACACCACCTGGTATTCACTTAAAGAGAATTTCGGCAACGAGAAGGTGCGCAGCGTGGCCACCAACATACTGCTGATGGCCGATGCGCTGGGAGAATATATCTCAGGCGCCGAGCGGTTGCTGGAAAGCAAATAAAAAACGGCTCCCACTTTGGGAGCCGTTTTTGTGTTATTCCAAAGATTACTTTAGAAAATGAATGCTGCACCTGCAGTGAGGCGGTTGCGCTTCAGGGTGAGGTCATCGTCGGTGAAACGGTCGAGCATACCCCAGTCGTAACCAACGGTTACGCGGAATTTCTTCATAACCTCTACACCAGCACCAGCGCCAAGCATAATGTCAAATCGGCTGTAGTTGGTGTCTTTGTAGTTGTCGATGGTGTCAGAACCGCCGATGCCAAGAACGCTGCCGGAAACCTTGGTGGAAGAAGCAATGCCGACATTGGCAGTGGGGCCGCCGTAAGCAAATACTTTGAAGTTAGGAGCGAATTTGATACCATAGCTGAGATGCAGAGGAACATTTACATAATGCTCTGTGGTCTTGCCGCTGTAAGAAGCCCAGGAACCAAGGCTTGCACCTGTAGAAGAGGTGAGGAGCTCATAGTAAAGACCGGGATTCAGATTCAGGCCGGGCATAATCTCTGCGCTATAACCGAAACCGGCATAGAAACCGTTGGAGGAAGCTGAGTTAGCGGTTGACTGAACATAACCTGCGCCAAAGCTCTGAGCGTTGGCAGCGGTTGCAAGCATCATCAAAGCTGCTGCAATTGCAAATACTTTTTTCATTTTTCTCTAGTTATTATTATAGGTTTAAAAAGTTTCTGGCGTATTATGTTACAAATATAATGCCTTTTTCGAAATAATGAATGTTTGTATATTTGCAAATACTATGAAACGGCTTCTGATTCTGCTAGTTATATTCTCCTGCGCCGTATCCTGTAAAACTGACAATCGTGTCATTTTAGGTGACGAACGCTTTAGCGAATACCTTCCCCTGCTGGAGGGGCAGCGGGTGGCCATCCTCAGCAACCAGAGCGGCATAGTGGGCGACAAGGTCTATAACTGGTGCCTTGAAGGGGGGCAGGAGGTCACCGCACAGAGTGTCGGCATACCATTCGGGCAGCCTTCCGACACCACGCTTCCGGTAACCTACGGGCCCCATATTGTGGATGTATTGCTTGACAAGGGGGTAAACCTGTGCGCCATTTTCTCTCCGGAGCACGGCTTTCGCGGCATAGCCGATGCGGGAGAAATGGTTGCATCGGAGGTTGATCCGATCACAGGCGTCCCCATCCTGTCGTTATATTCAGAGGGCTCTTTTATGCCCTCCGCAGGCGATATGGGCAAGTTTGATGTGCTGGTGGTGGACATCCAGGATGTAGGGTTGAGGTACTACACCTATTATATCACAATGCAGCACCTGATGGATGCCTGCGCCCTTTATGGCAAGAAGGTTATTATTCTGGACCGGCCCAATCCCAACGGTTTTTACCTGGACGGCCCCATACTGGATATGCAGTATGCCTCTGGCATAGGTTCTCTGCCGGTGGCTATGGTGCACGGAATGACGCTGGGCGAACTGGCCCTGATGATGAACGGGGAGGGGTGGCTTAGCAGCGGCCTCAAATGCGACCTTACGGTGGTGCCCTGCCTGAACTATACCCACTCCAGGCACATTACCCTGGTGCTTCCTCCTTCACCTAACATTAAGAATATGAGGCAGGTATATCTCTACTCCTCTACCTGCTTCTTTGAGGGGACCCAGGTGACCACCGGCCGCGGCACGCAGTTCCCCTTTGAGATTTACGGCCACCCGGAGATGGACGACCGCGGATTCAGTTTCACCCCGCGCAGCATCCCCGGCGCCAAGCATCCCCGCTATCAGGACAGGCTTTGCTACGGAATGGATCTGCGAGGCAAGCCGCTGCAGCAGATATGGGACGAGCAGGTGAATCTGGAATACGTGGTTGACGCTTTCCGCCACTATCCGGCCGACAGCACATTCTTTTTCGACGGCAATCATTTTGAACTCCTGATAGGCGTTCCGTATCCCCGCGAGATGATTCTGGGCGGTGCTTCGGCAGAGGAAATAGAAGCCCGCTGGGCCGGTGATGTGGCCCGTTTCAAAGAGCAGCGGCGACCCTATCTCCTCTATGCGGAGTAATCAAAAATTATCAGTATCTTCGCATTGTTATGGCAGATTCCAACTTCATAGACTATGTGAAAATCTTCTGTGCTTCGGGCGCGGGAGGGGCGGGGAGTATGCACCTCCGCAGGGAAAAATATGTGCCCAAGGGTGGCCCGGACGGCGGTGACGGCGGCCGTGGCGGCCATATCATCCTGCGCGGCAACACCCAGATGTGGACCCTGATCCACCTCAAGTACAAGAAGCATATCAAAGCCGACAACGGCGCTGCCGGCAGCGGAGGTCTCCGCACCGGTGCCGACGGCAAGGACATAGTCCTGGAGGTGCCGCTGGGCACCGTGGCCCGCGATGCAGAAACGGGCGAGTTGCTGTGCGAAGTCACCGAAGACGGGCAGCAGGTTATCCTGAGGCGCGGCGGCCGCGGCGGTCTGGGCAACAACAATTTCAAAAGCGCCACCAACCAGACGCCCCGCTATGCCCAGCCCGGCGAGCCCGGCGAAGAGGGCTGGGTGGTTATGGAGCTCAAGATTATGGCCGATGTCGGGCTGGTGGGTTTCCCCAATGCCGGCAAATCGACCCTGGTGTCCGCACTCAGCGCCGCCCACCCCAAGATTGCCGACTATGCATTCACCACCCTGGAACCCAGTCTGGGCATTGTGAGCTACCGCGACAACCGCTCGTTTGTGATTGCCGACATCCCCGGCATCATAGAGGGCGCACACGAGGGCAAGGGGCTGGGCCTGAGGTTCCTGCGTCATATAGAGCGGAACTCTATGCTGCTGTTTATGGTTGCTGCCGACAGCGACGACGTGGCCGCAACCTACGGGATTCTGCTGAATGAACTCCGGCTCTACAATCCCGAACTGCTGGACAAGGACCGCATACTGGTGGTCACCAAAAACGACCTTCTGGACGACGAACTACGCGCCGATATAGAAAAGACCCTGCCCAAAGATGTGCCGCACACCTTTATCAGCGCCGTCACAGGCGACGGCCTGATGCACCTGAAAGATATGATCTGGGAGGCCCTGAACAGGGAAATCTAGGAGTTGCGGTTAGCCTCGCGCATCCAACGGATCAGCATTATCACAGAATTCACCAGATAGACGCTCCACATAAGCAGTGTGGCGACGCTGGCGTTTTCTCCGCCCTCCAACACATTGCCGACCCACATTATCACAGTGGCGACATTAATGGCAATCCATATCCACCAGTTCTCGCTGTAGCGCTTCACGGTGAGCACAAAGGCTATCATTGTGCCGACTGTGGTAAAGGCGTCCATAAAGGGCATAGCATCGTTGAAACGCTTGAGGATAAGGCCCAGGATTATGGTGCCGGCAGCCAGAATCAGCGTCCAGAAGATACGCTGCCGCCAGGTCATTTTGAGCTTCACGACCTCGGCATTCTCGCTGTTCATATTCTTTTTCCACTGCATAAACCCTACGAACTCGAGGGGCAGCAGATACAGCACGTTGAGCGCCGTTTCGCCGTAGTAAGTTGCCTTATAGGAAATTATTGCGTACAGGGCGCACTGGATTCCGCCAAAAATGTAGGTGCCCAGCTTGCCTTTGCCGGTGAGCACCACCGAAATGGCGCCGCAGGTAGCGCTGATTATTGCCATCAGACTGTCTCCGGTGATGATGGACGGAATAAGGATGGCCAGCGTGCATACGGCCAGATATAATAATTCGTACCACTTCCATCCGGAAGTTTCAAGCTTGATATATTCCTTAAGTGTCATTGCGGGTGCAAATATATACAAAAAAAACAGGCCGGACACGTGGTCCGACCCGCAGGTATATATAGTATTTGTGCGGGATTTTACTCCTCTTCGAGGCGCAAATGCTGAACGTAGATAGCCTTGTTCTTCTGCTCGCGGCGGATGACAGACGGCTTCCTGAACTCGCGGCGGCCGCGGAGCTCGCGTACGATACCGGTCTTTTCGAATTTGCGTTTGAATTTCTTCAGAGCTTTCTCGATGTTTTCACCTTCTTTAATCTGTACGATAATCATAATTTGCTACACCTCCTTTTTTTAGGGACTGCAAAGATAAGCAAGTTTTTCTGATCGCCAAATTTTTGTTACCTTGCAAGTTGTGAAAGAGAAGTTTTTGGAGTATATCCGCGTCCAAAGGCGCTATTCTGCCCGCACTGTAGAGTTGTATCGCAGTGCCATAGAAGGCTTTTGCTCTTTTGCCTGCCCCGAGGCCGAGGGAGAGTTGTCTGAAGTGCAGCTCAAAGAGATCCTGAAGCCTACTCTGATTCGCGGCTATATAGCGCAGGGATTGGAAGAGGGTCTTAGCGCCCGCACTATGAACCTGCGCCTTTCGGCTCTGTCAAGTTTCTGCAACTGGCTGGTCAGGACAGGATTCCTGGAGTCCAACCCGGTGAAGAAGGTCTTCCGGCCCAAAGAGGCCCGGCCGCTGCCGCAGTTTTACACCCAGCCCAGTATGGAGGCTTTGATAGAGAAAGAAGAGGATCTGGCTGCCACCGAGGCGGCGGAAGCCGAAGACGGCAAAGAGCCGTTTGGCGACCTGCGCACCAGGATGATAATCCTGACCCTGTATTCCACGGGAATGCGCCGCGCAGAGCTCTGCGGCCTGAAAGTGGGCGATTTTGACAGCGGACGGCAGGTGCTGCGGGTCACCGGAAAGGGCGATAAAACCAGAGAAATTCCCGTTCCCGATAGGATATGTAAAGAATTGTTGCTATATTTGAAAAGGCTCAAAGAAGAGACCGGGGCTGATGCCGATGGCTGGTTTTTTGTAACGGACAAGGGGAAGCAGTTGTACCCAGCGTTTGTGAACAATGTGGTCAGCCGGGCACTCACGGGGGAAGAAGGTTTTTCGGGCAAGAAGTCGCCGCACGTGCTGCGGCACACGCTGGCGACCCACCTGCTGAACAACGGAGCCGACATTAACAGCATAAAAGAGGTGCTCGGGCACGCGTCTCTGGCCGCTACTCAGGTTTATACGCACAACTCGTTCGAGCAACTCAAACAAACATATTTAACCGCTCATCCAAGAGCAAAAAAACGAAGGTGAAATGGAAATCAAGGTTCAATCAATCAAGTTCGATGCAGATCAGAAGCTGATCGACTATGTTAACCGCAAAGTGAGCAAGCTGGAGAAATTCTACGAGGATGCAGTCGGCTGCGAGGTAGCCCTGTCGCTACTTCCCGATCCCGCAAACAAGAATGCCCTGGTAAGGGTTCTTATCCCGGGAACAGAGGTTGTAGCAGAGCGCAATGCGGACACTTTCGAAGAAGCAATCACAGAGTGCGTGGGAATTCTTAAGGAGAAACTAGTTTCTGCAAAGGAGAAACGTTACAAATAGCCTTTAGAAGAACATACCGGCCAGCTCTTGACAGCTGACATTTCCGAAATAGTCGCCGGGGCCGATCTCACAGATCCGCCCGGCGATTTTTTCTTTGTCGTGCGGGCAGCCTTTCAGCTTTTCGCAGAATTCCTCTATCGGTCTGGTGAAAAAGAAGTCGCCGGTGATGGAGAGCCGGTGTATGAGCCCGCCCGCCACGTCAAAAGTGATTTCCACCACGCCGCAGGGGAGTTTGGCGCTGCTGGAAAAAGTGTAGCGGGGCGAGGAGGCAAAGTTCCAGCCGTCGGTGGCATATTTCTCCCGCATCAGAGTGTCGATGGCAGTCTGGTCGGCATCGGTGTAGCTGTAGCGCGGGTAATCCTTGCCGATATGTCCGGCCAGAAAGTCCATAAATTCTTCGCAGGTCATCTCCCGGCCCAGATGGCTGGAGATGTTGGTCACGCGGCTGATGTTTGATTTGACAGCCTTGTCGCTGTATTTTATGCCGCGGTTTTTGAGGGCGCCGGCCAGGTTGGTCATAGAGGCGCTGAAAAGCAGCGTGCCGTGCATCAGCACCCGGTTTTTCTCTACGCAGATGGCGTTGCCAGAGAATTTGCGGCCGTCTATCGTGAGGTCGTTGCGGCCAGAAAGGGCGGCTTCTACCCCCAGGCTGCGGAGGGCCTCCAGTATGGGGGCTGTATAGCGGCGGAACATATCCGAAGTGTCTTCTCCCTCGCGGCGGGTCTCTATAAAGGTGAAATTGACGTTGCCAAGGTCGTGGAACACCGCACCGCCGCCGCTCAGTCGCCGGACGACCTTTATCCCTTGAGTCTTGACATAGTCTATGTCAATCTCCGCCAGGGCATTCTGGTTTTTCCCTATGATCACGCAGGGAGAGTTGCGCCATAGCCGGAACACCGGTTCGTCGAAGCTGCGCAGCAGATATTCCTCTGCGGCGAGGTTGCGGTAGGGGTCCGTGCAGGTATCGACAATAAAAACCATCAGAAAAAAGTTGTGTCCGGCAGGCAAAGATATTATATTTGTATCAAACATAAGTGCGGGAGGTAACAGTGAAAAAGATTCTTTTTGAGATTGCCCTCCTTGGAGCAATCTTTTTCTTTTTTAATACGGCAGCGGCGCAGGATCTTGAGAGCGTCGTAGAGCAAATGGCAGAAGACGGCGCAAGCGAATCTGCCATAGAAGACTATTTGCAGCAGATTGAAACCGGTATTCGGCGGCTGAATCTGAATCTGGCCGACAGGCAGCAGCTGGAGAGCAGCGGACTATTCTCCCCGTTCCAGATTGCCAGCCTGCTGGAATACCGGGCCGACTACGGGGCGCTGCTTTCTATGGCAGAGTTGCAGATGGTGGACGGTTTTTCTGCTGAATTCGTGGCGAAAATTGCCCCGGCAGTGACCCTTGCGGGTGATACTGACCGGCCGGGGACACACCTTCAGGCCAGGTCTCGGTACAAATGGAAAGAGGGCACGCCCGGGCTGCATCAGTACAACCGTGTCCTGCTGGAGTCTGGGCGGTTTTCGGCGGGTCTTCTGGCAGAGAGCGATGCCGGAGAAATCCCGCTCGCCGACCATTTGGGCGGATATCTGGGATATAAGCACGGGCCCTTTGAAGTGCTGGTTGGGGACTACAGCGCGTGCTTTGGCCAGGGGCTGGCGCTCTGGAACTCCTTTGCCTTTACGGGGGCCTCTTCTCCGGCTTCGGTGATGCGCCGTCCCAGGGGGATAGTTCCCTACAAGTCGGCCGACGAAAGCGCCGCTTTCAGAGGCGTTGCGGCCGGCCTCGGGCTGGGGCGGTTCAAAGTGTCGGCCTTTGCCTCGGCGGCGGGTGCGGATGCCAGGGTCTCCGATAAAGGCTATGAATCGTTGATAAAGACGGGCTATCACCGCACCATCTACGAAAAAGGGTGCAAAAACGCAATGCGGGAGTATCTGGCCGGGGCCAACGTCACCTTCAGGGGCAGTCAGTTTCAGGCGGGCATCACGGCTGCGGCATATTCTTTCAGCGAGCACAACGCCCGCAAAGTGATGCCCTACAATCAGTTTCAGCTGTATGACGGCTGGATGGGCAATCTCTCTGCCGAAGTGCTGTACAGCGCGGGCCACTGGCGCCTTTTTGCGGAGGCGGCGTTGTGCAGCCGTAAGATAGCTGCGGCGGTTGCGGGCGCCGTGCTCACCGCCTCCTACAGCTTTGAGGCCTCGCTTATGCTGAGATATTACGACAAAGGTTACATTGCCCCGCACGCTGGGGCATATTCCACCATCTCTTCGGTTTCAAACCAGGCGGGTGCCGTCCTGGCCGTTATGGCCCGCCCGCTGCGGGGGCTTTTGATCACATCCTTCACAGAGGCGGTGCATTACCCCTATCTCCGCTACCGGGTGGACGGTCCATCATCGGCTTTTTATGAGAAACTAAAGGCGGAATATGCTTTCCCTCTGGTCACCATTTCCGTTCAGGACAACTATGTGTGGCAAAGCGCCGGGAAAGAGAGAAAGCATTCCCTTAAAGGCAGCGTCAAGTTTGAAAGCGGCCCCTGGAAGGCTTCGGCAAGGGTGGGGGCGGTGCTCTTCACCTCGGACAAAGGGCCGCAGAGTGGCTGGGCGCTCTCTGTGAATGCCGCCCGCACGCTGCTGCGCGGCCGAGCCACTGTCCAGGCCGGTGCCGGCTGGTACGAAGCCTTGTCTTACGACGCCAGAGTCTATCTTTTTGAGAGTGATTTGCCCGGAAACTTCTCGCTTCAGTACTATTACGGCAAGGGAATTGCAGCAAGAGGGCTCGTAAAAGTAAAGATTGGCCGCAGATGGTCCCTGTCGCTGCTGGCGGTGGTTTCACAGGGCGCGGAGGGGCGCCTTCAGGCCGATTATAAATTTTAGGATACCAATTATTATTGCTATTTTTGCAATTTGGGCAAAACAGAAATTTAAATGGGAAAAACCATAGCGATAGCCAATCAGAAAGGGGGCGTGGGCAAAACCACAACTGCCGTCAATCTTGCGGCGTCGCTGGCTGTGGCCGGGCATAAAGTCCTTCTGGTGGATGCCGATCCGCAGGCAAATGCCACCGCCTATCTTGGCTTTGATCCCGACGGCGATTCGGGCAAGACCCTTTACGAGGCTATGACGGGAAAGGCAAGTCTCTCCGATGTCATTATTGCCACAGGCCTTCCCGGATTGTTCCTGGTCCCTTCCCACATCAATCTGATTGGGGTGGAGGTGGAGCTCTTGGACCGCGGCGGCCGCGAGCTGGCCATCCGCGATGCCCTGGCTCCGGTTGCGGACGGATATGATTTCATCATTATCGACTGCGCCCCCTCGCTGGGCCTGCTCACCATCAACGCCCTCACGGCGGCCGGCAGCGTAATAGTTCCCATCCAGCCCGAATATTTTGCCCTGGAGGGCCTAGGCGCCCTTATGAGCACCATCAAGCTGGTGCAGGAATCCGTCAATAGCGACATCTGTCTGGAAGGGTTCCTCTTCACCATCTACGACTGCCGCATCAAATTCCACAACCAGGTCATTGACCAGGTGCGCGAGCAGTTCCAGGACAAGGTATTCAAAACCATCATCAGCCGCAACCCGCTGTTTGCAGAGGCCCCGTCTCACCGCAAACCCGTTATACTTTACGCCCCGGACACCGACGCCGCCGGCGATTATGTGAAACTTGCCGCAGAGCTTGTGGCTAAGCAGTCTGAGCAGATTTAGTATGCGCAAGGTCATTCTCATAGCGGTGCTGATGCTTCTGGCGGCTTTTCCTTCCCGCGGCCAGGGCATTTTCAAGCAGAACAGCTCTATGACGGGCGTGCCGGGAGAGAATGTCACCACTTCTGACTATAAAGAAGACGAAAACGAAAACGAGGCCGATACCCTGCAGGGCTTCTCGTTCAAGCACCTGACCCGCGGCCTGCATCATAAAGAGCCTCTGAAGCCGGGGTATGCGCTGCTTGGCTCGGTGATTATGCCCGGCCGAATCCAGATATACAACAAAGATTACTGGAAGGTGCCCCTGGTGTTTGCCGGCATTGGCGGCGGCATTGGCGGCGGGCTCTATTTCAACGAGAAATACCATCAGACAGGAGACAAGAAGTTTGCCACCTACCGCACCCTGTGCTATGCCGGGGCGGCGTTGACATTCTGGGGCCAGATGCTGGACGGCGTGGCCTGCCTGCCCGATTCCCGCACTCCCGACCCCGGCAAGGCAGCCGTCTTTTCTGCCCTGCTGCCAGGCCTGGGACAGGCCTATGTGGGCGACTGGTGGCATATCCCCATCTGGTACGGCGGTCTGGGCGTGTGCGCCTACACCCTGCACTTGAACCAGATGCAGTATAACCGCTACAAATACATCTATATGCTCGCTTCCGACAAGGATTCGGGCTATTCCGGCCACATCAACGTGACGCAGGCCACCACCTACAAGGACCTGTATCACCGCTACCGCGACTATTCCGTTGTGGCCACCATACTGGTATATGCCCTGAATATCATAGACGCCAACGTGTTTGCATATATGAAAGATTTCAACGTGAGCGACGACCTGTCGCTAAACGTGGAGCCGGCGCTTATAGAGAACCTGGACAATTATTACCTGCCGTCGCCGTCAGCGCCTTCTTTCGGCATCAATATGTCTTTAAAATTTTAAATCACATACACATCACCTTTTTTTCAATGTACTCTTCCCACAAATTCTTACTTAAACAGTTTTTAGCAGTTCTATTATTATTGACAGTTTCTTTCTCGGCCTCCGCACAGCGGCACAAACCCGAGACCAAAAAAGTCCTCAAAGACTCCATCGCAGCCCTGCTGAACAAGATTGACTCTATGCAGAAGGCCTACGATGAGATGCTCAACGCCCCTTTCGAAGAGATTGCCCTGGCTTCCGACGATGATAATCTTCCCGACGATGACGAGGATGACGACACTTTCTTCAATTCCGACTCCGCCCTTGTGGCCTGGTACGAAAACCTGAGCCGTCAGACCCTGGACGAGGAGGAGATGCTGGAGGCGGGCGAGATGAAATATACCTCCGACATCCCCGATGCCGTGTATATAGAGCGTCTGAACCGCATCAACACATCGGTCAAGATCCCCTATAACGATGTGGTGCGCAGCTATATTATCTATTACACCCAGAAGATGTCCAAGAGCAAGATTTCGCGCATAGTGGGTCTGTCGGCATATTATATGCCCATCTTCGAGGAGATATTTGACCAGTACGGCATCCCTCAGGAGCTGGCCAAGGTGGCCGTGATAGAGTCGGCGCTGAACCCTATGGCGGTATCACGCGTCCGTGCGGCCGGTATGTGGCAGTTTATGCGCCGCACCGGCGTCCAGTACGGTCTGGAAATAGATGAATTTGTGGACGAACGTTTTGACTATATCAAAGAGACTCACGCCGCCGCCAAGTATCTCAAAGATGCATATGCCATTTTCGGTGACTGGTCGCTGGCCATCGCCTCTTACAACTGCGGCCCCGGCAACGTAAACAAGGCCATCCGCCGCGCCGGTGCGGGCCACGATTTCTGGGATGTGTACCAGTATCTGCCCCGTGAGACACGCGGCTACGTGCCGGCTTTCATTGCCGCTATGTATACCTTGGCTTACTACCGCGAGCACAATATTGTTCCGTCACACATAGACACTCCGCCCCAGGTGGATACTTTCCATATCCACAAGAACCTCCATTTCGGCCAGGTTTCGGAGTGCGTGGGCATCAGTATGGATATGATGCGCAAGCTCAATCCCGAATATGTCAAAGACATCGTGCCCGGCAAGAGCAAGATGCGCGTCATAAAGCTTCCCTATAGCTTCTCCGGCGCCTTCATCGATGTCCAGGACACCATCTATGCCTATAAGGACAGCGTCTTCTTCGATCCCGTCAAGGTCAAGGAGATCAGCTCTCACCGCAGCGATACCCGCGTGGCATCTTCGGGCGGCGGCCCCACCTACACGACATACACCGTGAAGAGGGGTGACAGCCTGGGCAAGATTGCGGCCCGCCATCACACCACCATCGCCAATATCAAGAAGTGGAACAACCTGCGCCGCGACACCATCGTGCCCGGCCAGAGGCTCAAGATATATCACGGCCGCGGACCTTCTTCTTCGGCAGTGGCATCTTCCGGCAGCTCCAAGTCGCAGCCGGCCACATCCAGCAAGGGCGGCTATGTTACATACACCGTGCGCAAGGGCGACACCCTGTACAGCATTGCCAACAAATTCCCCGGCGTGACCCTCAACGACATTATGCGCCTGAACGGCCTGAACCGCAAGTCCAAGATCTATACAGGACAAAAACTTAAGATCAAGAAGCAATAGTTGCTTGCAATAAATTTGGAGTTGCAAAAAGTTTTTATACCTTTGCAACCCCAAACCCTTTGGTGCCATAGCTCAGTTGGTAGAGCAAAGGACTGAAAATCCTTGTGTCCCTGGTTCAATTCCCGGTGGCACCACAAAAATAGCCGCAGTAATGCGGCTTTTTTTTGTGGTGCCACCACAGGTGGCACTTATAATTACCCATCCCCCAACCCCCTTCCCTGGAAGGGGGCTTGTTTCCGTAACCTTTCCGTCTTCAAGTTCAAGATCCCCGCGGCGCGAGGCGCCGGCCGCAGTAATGCGGCTTTTTTTGTGTGCCGTGAGTTATAAACCGACCATCTTTGCATTTATCCATATGACGAAATATGAGACAAAGATTATGAAGCAGTATTTATTCATTTTTGCAGCTGCGCTGGTAATGTGCACAGCATCTTTGAGCGCAGAGGCGCAGGACAAACAAGAGAAAGGTTATTTGCAGGCAATCGTGAGCGCAACCGACGGCACAGTCGGCTTTAACGACCGCATCACGGCAAACATATCTGTCGGTTGGAGATTCAACAGGGGAAACTACCTTGGTATAGGCAGCGGACTGCACTGGGACAGACAATACTACGGCATGGCCCACGGCCCGGCACAACATACTCCCTGGCTTAAGTCTATTCCTCTATATTTAGACTACATCCATTATTTCAACTTCAAGAATTGCCCCTGGCTGTCAATATACCTTGGTCAGGAAATAGGTGGCAGTTATTTTCTGGATATGCACGAAGGTGCTGATCCCGAGCGTTTCGGATATCTCCGCCCGTATACCAATACCAAATTTGGCTTTGATATAGGATTCAATAAGTATGTAGGACTCGATCTCGGCCTTGGTCTGATCACAATCCCCCAGGCTTGGCAGACAACGGTTATCGGGCCTTCTATCGGCTTGAGATTTTAAGACTAGTCGGGTAACTGGATTTTTACCACGATTTTCTTTACCGGGGAGGGGGCGTTGATGCAGAGCTGGGGCATATGGCCGTCCTGGGGGTAGAGGATGGCGAAATAGCCGCCGCCGATGGGCAGTTTCTGGGGTTCGACGTCAGAAGAATAGAATGCAACGTCCGAGTCGGCATTGTAGGCCTTTATCTCTTTCAATTGCGGCAGCGGCAGGCTACAGACCATCTCCTCGCCTTTGAGCAGGAACTGAATGTCAATGAAGCGCCTGTGGGCCTCGTAGCCATAGGGGTTCTCTTTCAAAGTCTCGTATTCAGAAACTATGGCCCTGACCCTGGGGTTCAACTGGTGCACGCCGCACGCAATATCAGCATCAGCCTGCTTCAAGAACTTCAGGCTCTCGTAGATGTCTTCTGAAAGGCCTTTGTAGGTCTCAAGGTTGTCTAAAGAATCGTAAACCATATCAGTGTTTTTTATTTGAATTCGTACAGATTGAGGCCCGTTTCGGGGTTGAATTTGCGGTCGATGCCCTCCAGACCGTAGTCCTCTACAAATAGTTCGCAGGCGCCGTTTACCGTGGCGGTGAGCAGGTGGCCGCCTATGCAGGTGTAGTCGCGGCGGCTGGCTGTCACGTGCAGGTGCAGGTAGGGCTCGCCGTCCTTGCGGGAGATGTTGCCAGCAAGGCAAGTGATCTCCATCTGCTCTTCAAAAGTCTTGTCCACGTATTTTTTTGTGGCGGGGTCCAGAAAGCGGAAAGTCGCCTTGGAAATGGCTGCGATGCCGCCCACAATGCCACTGTGGATATCTTTTTCCCGGCAGAACGCCGCCAAGGCGGTGCTGATCTCAGTATGATTGTCAACGCTCAAAATGAACCTGCGGTCCCGTGTTTCTCTGTATTTGTACATATCGATAATAGTTTCTTTTCGCTAAGATACGTAAATTTGTGTATGATTTGGTCACCGGATATGTATGCAAGTGCAGGGGTGGGGGTTCTGGCCCTGCTTCTGGGGATGCTTTTCACACGGATAATCCCGTTTCTGAAAAGATTCTGCATTCCGGTTCCGGTGTCCGGCGGCCTGCTGATATCGCTGCTGACGCTGTTGCTCTATGTCATTTTCGGCATCGAATGCTGCTTTGACGGCACCATCAAGGACATCTGTATGATGCTTTTCTTCACTTCTGTGGGATTTCAGTGCGATGTTAAGGTGATTCGGACGGGAGGGAAGCCGCTGCTGGTTATGGTGCTGCTGGTGGCTATATTGATCATCTGCCAGAATCTTATTTCGGTGGGTATATCCAGCGGCCTTGGCCTGAGCCCGCTGTTTGGTATGGCGGCCGGCTCCGTGCCAATGTGCGGCGGGCACGGAACCTCCGGCGGCTTTGCGCCATTATTGGAGCAAATGGGCCTCTCCGGGGCCTCTTCCATAACTATGGCGGCGGCAACCTTCGGCCTGGTGGCGGGCTCGCTGCTGGGCGGTCCGCTTGGCGAGGCGCTGATTCGCCGGCACCGGCTTGCCGAACCCGGCGAGAACGGCGACATAATCACAGAGATGGAGGCGGGTGAGGCGTCTGCCGCTGCCGAAGCATCAACCCAGGAGACCGCATTCCGCGGATACCTTAAAGGTGCCTGCCTGCTGATAATCGCTATGGCGCTGGGGTCAGGATTCAGCAAGTTGCTGGCACTGACCGGCATAACCTTCCCGACCTATTTCGGGGCGCTGCTGGTGGCTTTTGCCATACGCAATCTGGCAGGGCTTTCGCCCAAGGCAGAAAGGACACTCTCTACCGGCCGCATCGTGGCCATCGGCGACATCTGCCTGCAGCTGTTCCTTGGTATGGCGATGGCCAGCCTGCGGCTCTGGGAACTTGCTTCCCTGGCGCTGCCGCTGTTGCTGATACTGACTGCGCAGGTGGCCTTTATGACGATATATGGGGCATTCGTGGCCTTCCCTATGCTGGGTAAAAGCTATGACAGCGCGGTGCTGGTCAGTGGCCTGTGCGGGTTTGGCCTGGGCGCCACACCCAACGCTATGGCCAATATGTCGGCCGTCTGCTTCAAATACCGCTATGCCGTGAAACCCTTCATCATAGTCCCCATCATCGGCGCGATGTTCGTGGACATCATCAACACCGGCATCATCACCCTCTTCCTGAATATCATCCGCTAGCGGAGGCCCGTGAAAGGCAAAGAAAAAAGGTGGCTATTAACCACCTTCGGGGGGTCTTAGGGGGCAGAGCAAGAAAAAAGTCGACACCTCAAGCCCTTCCCTGAGGGAAGGGTTGGGATGGGGTCATATATAGGCCGGAGGCC
This sequence comes from Bacteroidales bacterium, assembly GCA_016290415.1. Lineage (GTDB taxonomy): Bacteria > Bacteroidota > Bacteroidia > Bacteroidales > UBA932 > Equibacterium. The sequence goes on along the minus strand of JAEETP010000007.1, from coordinate 33,894 downwards.
CGTGAAAGGCAAAGAAAAAAGGTGGCTATTAACCACCTTAATTCCGCGAGCCTTTCACGGGACTCGAACCCGCGACCTGCTCATTACGAATGAGCTGCTCTACCGACTGAGCTAAAAAGGCTTTAGAGGGTGCAAATATAGAGTTATTTCACATATTTGTCAAGAGCGGCGGCGATGCCCTCGCCACGCAGGTTGCGCTCCAGGATAGTACCGTCAGGACCTATGAGGATAATCTGGGGAATACCCTGCACACCGTAGTTGTCGGTAGCGCTTCTGTCGTCACGGGTAAAGATCACCGGGTATTTGATGCCCAGCTGGTCAACAGCCTCGATTGATGCGGGCTCCTTGTCCCAGACATTGATGCCGACAACCTGCACGTTTTTCTTTGAGTAATTCTTGTAGACGTCAATCAGGAACGGGATCTCCCTGCGGCAGGGACCGCACCAGGAAGCCCAGAAATCTATCAGTGTGTAATAGCCGTTTCCTGCAAAATCAGACAGACTCAGCTCCTCGCCCGCAGCGGTAAAGCCTTTGATATCTTTGAAAGGCTTGCCGGGGGCAGTCTCTTCAACAGCCTGGAGGGCAGTGCGAGTTGCCTGAACGCTCTCGTTCTCTTTGATGAAGTCTGCAGCGCCGTCCAGATACTCGTCAAGCTCTGCCTCGGACTCCATACCGGAGAGAATGTTGGAAAGAGAGAACAGACCAAGGGCGTTGGCTTTGTTTGCTTTGAAAGTCTCGCTGATGGCAGCCATGAATTCCTCTTCTGTCTCTACAGTCTGCATTTTCTGCAAAAATGCCTGAAGCTTTTCTGTGAGAGGGCCGGCGGTGACTCTGTTTGCAGAGTCCAGATCTACGGTCACAGTGCCCTTTTCGGGGATAAACATAGCGCGGGCACCTCTTTTGGCAGGTCCGGCCAGGCCAATCATTTTAACGGTAGTGGTGTCGGCTTCGCCTTTGAATTCGAACTTGTCCCCGACAATCAGAAGGGTATCCATCTGGCCGGAGAATATGTCCTGCATCACCACGAAAGCGTCCTTGATGTCATCGGTAGGAGTCACGCTGCCTTTGACCTTATAAGTGTTGCCGCCGCAGGAAATCACAGCCGCGGCAATCGCAATCAGTGTAAAAAGTTTTTTCATATAGTTGTTCAGTTTCAAAATGGTCGTTTACCAAGCCAGGGCGCTGGCGCCGAGTATTGCGGCGTCGGACTCCTTGAGGGCTGAGGGAATCACGGCCACCTTGCCCTTCCAGATGGGGAGCAGGTTGGCTTCCATAGCCTCTTTGATGGGCTTGAATATGAACTCGCCGGCACGTGCCAGGCCGCCGAACACCACAATGGCTTCGGGGGCGCTGAAGGCCACGAAATCGGCAAACTGGCGGCCCAGGATGGCGCCGGTGAAGTTGAATACGTCCAGCGCAAGCTTATCGCCCTTTACGGCAGCCTCGTAGACATCCTTTGAAGTGATTTCTTCCACGTCCTTCAAAAGGCTGCCTTCGTATTTGCCGCTGGCCAGCCACTCGCGGGCGGTGCGGGCAACGCCAATTGCAGAGGCGTATGCCTCAAGGCAACCGAGCTTGCCGCAGCCGCACTGACGGCCGTTGTAGCGCACAACATTGGTGTGGCCCAGCTCGCCGGCAAAACCGTCGTGGCCATATACCAGCTCACCATTGATAATGATGCCGCTGCCCACGCCGGTGCCCAGAGTGATCATAATGAAGTTTTTCATACCCAGAGCCGCACCGTATTTCATCTCGCCCATAGCTGCCGCATTGGCGTCGTTGGTCAGAGTCACGGTCACGCCGAGTTTTTTCTCCATATATTTCTTGAGGGGCACTGCACCTTTGTTTGCCCAGGGCAAATTGGGTGCGAAGGCAATCTCGCCGGTGTAATAGTTGCCATTGGGGGCGCCTATGCCGACACCCTGTATCTGGTCCATACCGACTCCCTTTGCGAGGTCCTTGATGGCGTCGCACACAGAGTCCATAAACTTATTGCCTTCGTCGGCACCGTATTTAGAAGTGATGACAGTCTGGGCCACGATGTCGCCGCGACGGTCCACGATGCCTATCTTGGTGGTCTGGCCACCGATGTCAACGCCAGCTACGTAAGGTTTATCCATAGTCACTGTTGATTATATATTATTCAACGGGGATGTCTTTGTTTACATTCTTGTGGCCTGCAAGTCCGTAGAAGAGCAGGAATGCCAGGCAGGCAACCAGCAGCCAGTAGCTGGGGATTGAACCAACCTTGTCGGCCAGCAGGTTCTGCAGGAACGGGATGATACCGCCGCCGCAAACCAGAGTCATAAAGATACCGGAAGCGGGAGCAGTGTATTTACCCAGACCCTCGGTAGAGAGGTTGAAGATGGAACCCCACATCACAGAAGTGCACAGACCGCAGAGTGTCAGGAACACGAGGCTTACGGGCACGGTGTATTTGGCGATGGTGATGGTGTTGCTCTCTGGAATGAACATGGCCAGGATCAGGAAGATGATGGCTACAAGGGAGGTGCATACAAGCATAGCCTTGCTGGAAACCTTGCCGCCGATGGCGCTGCCAATCAGACGGCCGATGAGCATACAGAACCAGTATGCGCCAATGAAAGTACCTGCGATAGCGGGACCCACGGTGGCCAGGCTGGAGAAGTGGATATTAGCAGTGTTGGGGATACCGACCTCAATACCTACATAGAAGAAGATGGCGATGGCGCCCAGCACAAAGTGACGGAAGCTCAGAGGGCTGTGCTCGTCTTTCTTGGCATTGCCTGCCAGACGTGCTGCCTTCTCTTCTGCAGTCTCCATATGCGGCTCGGGGATCTTGGTGAAGAGAATCACCAGGAAAGCGATGGCAAAGATGGCCATTGCAATGATCATCACGGGAGCAGCCTTGGCCACGGTAGCGTTCTCTATGGAACCGCCCACCAGCCAACCTACCAGGATAGGAGCTATGGTACCACCAATTGAGTTGCAGCTGCCGCCCATCTGGATGAGCTGGTTACCCTTGTTTCCGCCGCCGCCCAGGGTGTTGAGCATAGGGTTGACCACGATGTTGAGCATACACATTGAGAAACCGGCCACGAAAGCGCCCAGCACATATACGAAGAAGCTCTCTGCATAGCCGCTGAGGAACTGGATGGCAACGCCTATGAAGCCGACGATAACGGCTGCCAGGGCGGTGAATTTATAACCCTTGCGGCGCAGGATGATACCTGCGGGGATACCCATACAAGCGTATGCGATAAAGTTTGCAAGTGTTCCAAGCTGGCTGAGGGCCTTGCTTGCGCCAAACTGGTTGGTGACCACTACACCCATGGAACCTGCGAGGTTGGTGACGAATGCAATCATAAAGAAAAGGGCAAACATCACAATGATGGCAGGTGTGTAGTTCTGTTTTTTAGTCTCTGTCATAATGTTATTTGTTATTGATTAATAATTGCCTGTGACAAAAATCTCTACAAGATACGAAAATTATTTCAAAAAATGAATAAACAGGCCGCTGCGGAGCTTGGGCTCGAACCAGGTGGTCTTGGGCGGCATAATGTTGCCGGTGTCGGCAATGTTTATCAGTTGGTCCATAGAGACGGGGTAGAGGGCAAAGGCAACCGCCATCTCGCCCGAATCGACCCTTTTCTTGAGCTCTCCCAGGCCGCGGATGCCGCCCACGAAGTCGATGCGCTTGTCGGTGCGCAGGTCCTTGATGCCCAGAATCTTGTCCAAAACGAGATTGGAGAGCACGGTTACGTCCAGCACCCCGATGGGGTCGCTGTCGTTGTAGGTGCCGGGTTTGGCAGTGAGAGAATACCACACGCCTTCAAGATACATAGAGAAGTTGTGCAGCTTTTCGGGACGATACGGCACTGTGGAGGGGCAGTGGCAGGGAAGCTCACACTCGCACTTGCCTCCGTCCAGGGTGCAGTCGCAGCGGCATTCTACTATGAAATCCTTTTGCAGCGCCTCTATAAACTGCTTGGCAGACAGACCGTTCAGGTCCTTTACCACGCGGTTGTAGTCCATAATCTTGAGCTCGCTTTGCGGGAAGGCTACAGCCATAAAATAGTTGTACTCCTCGTCGCCGCGGTGGTGGGGATTCTGCTCGCGCTTCTCCACGCCTATGCGGACGCTGGCGGCGGTGCGGTGATGGCCGTCGGCGATATACATTGCATCGATGCCGGCAAAGGCTTTGGTGATGGCCTCTATAGAAGCCTCGTCGCTGATAACCCAAAGGGTATGGCCTATTCCGTCCTCGGCCACAAAGTCGTATTCCGGCTCACCGGCCGTGGTGCGGCGGATGATGTCGCCCAGAACGGCGTTGTCGCGGAATGCCAAAAATACCGGCTCCACATTGGCGTTCTGGTCGCGGAAGTGGCGCATACGGTCGTCTTCCTTCTCTTTGCGGGTCAGCTCGTGCTTCTTGATGGCGCCGGAGAGATAGTCATCTACATAGGCGCACAGCACAAAGCCGTACTGGGTGCGGCCGTCCATAGTCTGAGCGTAGAGGTAGTAGTTCTCTTTCCCGTCCTGCACCAGCCAGCCGTTGGCCTGCCATTTTTTGAGATTCTCAACCGCCTTGGCATAGACGCGCGGCTCGTGCTCGCCGGCAATGGGGTCGAAATCAATCTCGGGTTTGATAATGTGAAGCAGCGATTTTTCGCCGGCCTCTGCTTTTGCCTCTTCAGAATTGAGGACATCGTAGGGTCTTGAAGCGACTTCGCCCGCATATTGTTTAGGCGGGCGAAGTGCAGCAAAAGGTTTAACTTTTACCATATGTGATTAGAATTTGTTCAGTTGGAACTTGGTGCAACCGTCTTTGAAGAATGCACAAATCTGGTTGGCGGCAGCCAGGCCGGCGTTGAGGTTGGCCTCGGCGGTCTGGGCGCCCATTTTCTTGGGAGTGGCAAACACCCTCTCGCCAAACTTCTCGCGCAGGGCGGCGTAGTTGGAAGGCGCTATGTCGGTGGCATATTTCAGGTCAGGACGCTCTTCCAGAGCCTTTTCCAGGCCGGCCTCGTCAATAACCTCCTTGCGGGCGGTGTTGATAAGGGTGGCACCCTTGGGCATCTTGGTGATGAGGTCGTAGCCGATGCTGCCAATGGTCTCGGGGGTTGCGGGGATGTGGATGGAAACAAAGTTGCAGCCGGAGTAGAGGGCCTCTACGCTGGCGGCGGGCTCGGCGCCCATCTCCCTGATTTTCTCTGCAGGGATAAACGGATCCACAGCCATCACGCTCATACCCAGAGCCTCGGCCTTCTTGCCCACCAGGCGGCCGACGTTGCCGTAGGCCTGGATGCCTATCTTCTTGCCCATAATCTCACTGCCGGTGGCGGGAGTGAACTGGTTGCGGCACATAAATATCATCATAGCGATGGCCAGCTCGGCCACTGCGTTGGCGTTCTGGCCGGGGGTGTTCATAGCCACCACCTTGCGGGCGCTGAGTGCGTCCAGGTCCAGATTGTCAAATCCGGCGCCTGCGCGAACCACAATCTTGAGGTTTTTGGCAGCCTCAACCACCTCTGCGGTAACCTTGTCGGAACGAACGATCAGGGCGTCGGCATCTGCAACTGCAGCCAGCAACTCTTCTTTGGAAGTATATTTCTCAAGCAGAGCCAGAGTGTGGCCTGCGCTTTCTACAATGTTTCTGATGCCCGCTACAGCGGCTGCTGCAAAGGGTTTTTCAGTAGCAACTAATACTTTCATATCGGCTTATTTGTGAAGTTTTTCAAATTCCTGCATAGCGGCAATCAGTGCCTCCACTGCCTCTACGGGGCAGGCATTGTACAGCGATGCGCGGAAGCCGCCTACGCTGCGGTGGCCCTTGATGCCCACCATACCGCGCTCTTTGGCAAAGGTCAGGAACTCGTCCTGAAGGTCTTCCTTGCCGGGAGCCATCACAAAGCAGAGGTTCATAATAGAGCGGTCTTCTTTGGCAGCGGTGCCCACGAACATACTGTTGCGGTCAATCTCGTCGTAAAGCATCTGGGCCTTCTTGACGTTGATCTTGTTTATTGCCTCTACGCCGCCGATGCTCTTGAGCCACTTGAGGGTCTCGTTCATAACGAAGATAGAGAACACGGGCGGGGTGTTGAACATAGAACCGCCGTCGATGTGTGTCTGATAGTTGAGCATAGTGGGGATGTGGCGGCTTACCTTGCCCAGCAGATCCTTGCGGATTATGCAGAATGCCACGCCGGCGGGACCCACGTTTTTCTGTGCGCCGCCGTATATGATGCCGTACTTTTTCACATCGATGGGACGGCTCATAATATCGGAAGACATATCGGCCACCAGGGGCACGGGGCTGTCAAAATCTTCGCGGATCTCGGTGCCGTAGATGGTGTTGTTGGTGGTGATATGGAAATAATCCACGTCGGTGGGGATGGTCCAGCCTTTGGGGATATAGCTGAAGGTCTTGTCGGCAGAGGATGCAACCACTACCGTTTCGCCAAGGGCGGATGCCTCTTTGCAGGCCTTCTTTGCCCAGACGCCGGTCTCAAGATACGCAGCTTTCTTTTCCAGCAGGTTCATAGGCACGCAGAGGAACTGCATAGATGCGCCTCCGGCCATAAACAGTATCTCATATTCTTCCGGGATGTTCAGCAGTTCCCTCCAGAGAGCGCGGCACTCGTCCATAACCTCGCCCCACTCCTTGCTGCGGTGCGAAATCTCGATAACGGAAAGGCCTGTGCCTTTGAATTCTACAAGAGCCTCTCTGGCGGCCTCTACTGCGACCCTCGGAAGAACGCAGGGTCCGGCGTTGAAATTGTAAGCTTTTTTCATTGCTTGTATCTAAGGTTTATAATTATTTCGATTAGTGTCCCAAAGGTATAAATTCTTCGGTGGTTTTCTCACAATAGTGGCACAATAGTTTCACTTTTTTGTGGTCTACCACGGTGCTGAATCGGGTGGGGATGCTCTGGTGGTTGGTCACGCACATCGGGTTGGAGCATTTGGCAATGCCCACAATGGTTTCGGGCAGCTCTATTTTCTTTTTCTGGACAACCTCGTAATCTTTGATTACGTTCACCGTGGCGTCGGGCGCGGCCAGCGCAATGCGGCTAAGCTCGGCATCTTCGAAAAACCTGTCGGCTATCTTGATGATGCCCTTGCGCCCCAGCGTCTTGCTCTCCAGGTTGGAGCCTATGGTGATGGGGTTTGCAGCATGCGCAAGGTCCAGGATGTCTATGACCTGGAAGATGCTCTGGGCGGGGATATGGTCCAGCACGGTGCCGTCTTTGATGGCACTCACTTTAAGTTGGGTCTGTTTTTCTGACATAGGACTTTGGGCTTATTTATAACCGAGCAGATATGCAATTATGGCCATACGTACGTACATACCGTTCTGGGCCTGTTTGTAGAAATATGCATAGGGAGTGTCGTCCACATCCTGGGCAATCTCGCCCACGCGGGGCAGGGGGTGCAATATCTTCATATTCTCCCGCACGCCGGTGAGCATACTGCGCTCCAGACGGTAGACGTCCTTGACTTTTTCATATTCCATAGGGTCGCTGAAGCGCTCCTGCTGCACGCGGGTCATATAGAGTATGTCGCAGTCGCACAGGTGCTCCTGCAGCGAACGGCTCTCTTTGTAGGGGATGCCGCGCTTGTCCAGGAAAACCTTGTATTCTGCCGGGAGGCGCAGCTCGTCGGGGGCGGTGAAATAGAAGCTGGGGTTGAAGTGCGACATCGCCTGCAGCAGCGAGTGCACCGTGCGGCCGTATTTCAAATCGCCCACCATATTGATGGTGACATTCTCCAGGCGGCCCTGCGTCTGCAGTATCGTGTAGAGGTCCAGCAGCGTCTGGCTGGGGTGCTGGTTGGCGCCGTCGCCGGCATTCACCACGGGGATGTTGCACACCTCGCTGGCATAGCGGGCGGCACCCTCCAGCGGATGGCGCATCACAATTATGTCCACATAGTTGGAAACCATCTTGATGGTATCCTTGAGAGTCTCGCCCTTGCTGATGCTGGTGTTGGCCACGTCGCTGAAGCCTATAACCCTGGCGCCCAGGCGGTTGGCGGCGGTCTCAAAACTCAGGCGGGTGCGGGTGGATGGCTCGAAGAACAGGCACGCCACCACCTTGCCGTCCAGCAGCTTGCTGCTGCCGGTGGCCTCCATTTCCCGCGCCACAGAGAGTATGTGCAGGATCTCCTCCTTGGAGAAATCGTGTATTGAAATCAGACTTTTGTGCATATGCAAATTTTATTCATTGATTCTAAAAAGGAGTGCTCCATAGTGAGCCGCACGTCCACCTCCAGCGAACAGGCGTTTTCGAAAACGGTGTTCTGGGGCGCCAGCTGAAAATCTTTCAGGCACTTCATCACGGCGTTCATCTGAAGGTAGTCAAATTCCACCCTGCAGCGCACCGTGGCAATCTTCTCTATGATCTGGGCGTTGGCAATGGCATCTACAGCGGCCGACTTGTAGGCCACAATCAGGCCGGAAGTGCCCAGCAGGATGCCGCCGAAATAGCGCACCACCACAATCAGTATGTCGCTCAGCTCATTTGAAAGAATCTGCCCGTAAATAGGCTTTCCGGCGGTGGAAGATGGCTCCCCGTCGTCGTTGTAGCGGAAAGTCTCGCCGGTGTGCCCGATCCTGTATGCCCAGCAGTGATGCCTGGCGTCGAAATAGTCTTTCTTCAGGTTGGAAATCAGAGCTTTAGCCTGGTCTTCGCCGGTCACGGGAAAAGCGAAAGAGAGAAACTTGCTCCCCTTGTCCTTATAGATACCTTTGGACAAGGCGCCGATGCTCTTGTAGCAATCTATAGCCGATTGCGGATTAGGGTTCATTTGAATTGCGAATTTACGCCATTTTTTGTACTTTTGCAAAGATACAAGTGACTTACTATGGCAAATATGGTGTATAAGTTCAAGGCTACTATACCTTATAGCAAGGTATTTATGCGTGAGTTTGCGGTCCGCCCCGATATGAATCTGTTCCGGTTCAACCGCTACATCCTCTCTGAGCTGTGCTTCTCCACAGACCAGATGGTCATTTACCGTGCATTCAACGACAAGGGTGTCTGCACCGGCCGCTACGGTTTGTTTGACCTTGGCGACGGCAGCCTGGACAACATCACTTTTGCCGACATCATCTCCCGTGGCCAGGTAAAGATAGAGTTTGTATACAACCTCAGGCCGGAGCGCATCATCAATCTCGAGTTCGAGGGCGAAATGCCGGAGGAGCCCAGAATGAGCTACCCCTGCATAGTGGGCGAGAAAGGCCACAACCCCTCCCAGTTTGCCGACAAGTACGAAGATTATATGTACGAATCTCCGGTTCGCGGTGCCAAACTGGCTGCCGGCGAACTTCCTGACGACGATGACGATGAAGACGAAGATGATGACGACGAGGTAGAGGAGATCTACGACGGCGGTCTTGACGGGGTGCAGGATGACGAATAAAAAGCTGCTCATAATCCTGGGCCCTACGGCCGTGGGAAAGAGCGACTTTGCACTCAATCGTGCCCGGGAGCTCTCTTCTCCCATTATCAATTGCGACTCAAGGCAGATTTTCAAAGAGATGAACATAGGCGTGGCGCGTCCCACGCCGGAGCAGCTGCACGCCGTAAAGCACTATCTGATAGCCAATCATTCGGTGGAAGAGCACTACACCGCCGGCATCTTTGAGCTGGAGGCAATGGCGCTGCTGGAAGAGCTGTTCAAGACCCACGACACCCTGGTGGCCACCGGCGGCAGCGGCTTTTATATCGATGCGCTTGTCAGCGGTCTGGACGACTTTCCCGCCGCCGACCTCAATCTCAGGGAAGATCTTACTTCCAGGCTGGAAAACGAAGGGCTGGAGGCTTTGCAGGCAGAGTTGAAGCGCCTTGACCCCGAATCTTACGAAGCTATAGACATATCCAACCGGCAGCGGGTGGTGCGGGCGCTGGAGGTGACCATAGCCACCGGCCGCAAATTCTCTTCTTACAAGAGCGCCAGTGCCAAGCAGCGTCCGTTCGAAATAGAAAAAATAGGCCTCAGACGGGGCCGTGAGGCCCTTTACCAGAGAATCGACGCCCGCGTGGACGAGATGATGAGTCAGGGGCTGGAGCAGGAGGCGAGAGGGTTGCTGCCGTTCCGCAGCCGGCCGGCACTGAATACCGTGGGCTACAAAGAGTTGTTCGGTTATTTTGACGGGGAGTACCCGCTGGAAGAGGCGGTGCGGCTCATCAAGCGCAATACCCGTCACTACGCCAAAAAGCAGATGACCTACTGGCGCAGGGACAGCTCCATAAAATGGATTGACCTGGATTAGTTTCCTATCTCAGAAATGAATTTGATGCGCACCAGGCGGACCTCGATCTCGTCGTAGTCGCCAAGGTCGCGCATAGCCTCGTCAATGGAGTCGCTGTGGGCCTCTTCCCTGAAATATTCATAGATGTCCTCCATATCGTCGGGGTCCACGGCGCGGTGGATGTAATAGTCTATGTTGATGCGGGTTCCGGAGTTCACAATGGACTCTATCTCGTCCAGCAACTCGCTCATATCCATACCCTTCATCTGGCAGATGTCCTCGAAAGGCATCTTGCGGTCTATGCTCTGGATAATGAAGATCTTGTTGGCCGATTTGTTGGCAACGTTGCGCACCAGAATGTCGTCGGGGCGCAGGATGTCGTTGTCTTCTACATACTGGCTGATGACCTTGATGAATTCGCCGCCAAACTTGCGGGCCTTGCCTTCGCCCACGCCCTGACAGTGATGAAGCTCTTCCAGGGTGATGGGGTACAGGATGGACATATCTTCCAGCGACGGGTCGGCAAATATGACCCACGGCGGGAGGTTGAGCTTGCGGGAGAGGTTTTCCCGGACACTCTTGAGCACCTTGAGCAGGGTCTGGTCGCCACCGCCGCCGCCCACGGGCTTGTTGCGGGCAATGGGGTTGTCGTCGTCATCGTCGTCACACTCGGCAAACGAGCGCTGCTCGGTGAGCATTATGGGGTATGGCATCCTGCGGAATTCCATACCCTTGGCGGTGATGTTTATAAGGCCGTACTTGTCTATGTCCTTGTCCAGCAGGTGCAACACCAGGCCCTGGCGTATCACCGCCGCCCAGAAGCGCTGCCCTTTTTCGCGGCCAATGCCGAACAGGGGATGCTTGTGGTGGTTATATGACTTTATTATGGAGTTGGAGACTCCGGCCAGAATGTCGGCCAGATGCTCCGTCTTGAAATTCTCTTTCAGGGAAAGTATCAGCTCCATAACGTTTAGCATATCTTTCTGCCCGTCAAACTGCTCTTTGGGGTAGAGGCAGTTGTCGCAGCAGCCGCAGTTGTCCTGGTTGTAGTCCTCGCCAAAATAGTTGAGCAGTATCTTGCGGCGGCACTGGTTGCTCTCTGCATAGGAAACCACGTCCAGTAGCAGCTGCTTGCCAATCTCCTGCTCCGAGATGGGCTTGCCCTGCATAAACTTCTCCAGCTTCTGGATGTCCTTGTGGTTGTAGAAGGTGATGCACTTGCCTTCGCCTCCGTCGCGGCCGGCGCGGCCCGTCTCCTGATAGTAGCCCTCCAGGCTCTTGGGCACGTCGTAGTGAATCACAAACCGCACGTCGGGCTTGTCAATGCCCATACCGAAGGCGATGGTGGCCACAATCACATCGGCCCTCTCCATCAGAAAGTCGTCCTGGTTGGCGGCACGGGTGGCGGCGTCCAGCCCGGCGTGGTAGGGACGGGCCTTGATGCCGTTCACGTTCAACAGCTCCGAGAGCTCCTCTACCTTCTTGCGGCTCAGGCAGTAGATGATGCCGCTCTTGCCGGGATTCTCTTTTATGAATTTGATGATCTCGCGCTTGGCGTCGGTCTTGTCCCTTATTTCATAATAGAGATTGGGCCGGTTGAAAGAAGATTTGAAGACCTTGGCGTGGGTCATCCCCAGATTCTTCTGGATATCGCTCTGGACCTTGGGAGTGGCGGTGGCGGTGAGGGCAATCATAGGCGCCTTGCCAATCTGGGACACAATCTCGTTTATGCGGCGGTATTCCGGCCGGAAGTCGTGCCCCCATTCGGAGATACAGTGCGCCTCGTCAATCGCATAGAACGATATCGGGATGGTCTTGAGCATCGCGATATTCTCTTCTTTGGTAAGCGATTCGGGGGCGACGTAAAGCAGCTTGGTGCGGCCGGCGGTCAAGTCGGCGCGGACCTGCTGGATCTGTGTCTTGCTCAGCGAAGAATTAAGAAAATGGGCTATCGCGCTGCTGTCTTCGCTCTGCACAAACTCGCGCAGGGCGTCCACCTGGTTTTTCATAAGCGCGATCAGCGGAGAAATCACAATGGCGCAGCCCGGCAGGCAAAGCGCCGGGAGCTGATAGCACAGCGACTTGCCGCCGCCGGTGGGCATCAGCACAAAAGCGTCACCGCCGCCAATCAGGTGGGTGATAATCTCCTCCTGGTTGCCCTTGAAAGAGTCGAAACCGAAAAACTTCTTGAGTTTCTGATGGATGGCTTCTTTGCTGACGGTCATAAACGTTAAAAACAATTCTTCCCGAATATCAAATATACCTTTTTATTGGGACACTGCCAAAAAAACTTATACACATTTTTGCCCGTATTAATAAATAATGAGTATATTTGCAGTTCTAAATAAGACAATTAAAGAGTTTAAAATATTTAATTAAAAAATGAAAGCAATCAAATTATTCGCAGTTTGCGCTTTTGCAGCGCTGATGACTGTGGCTTGCTACAACGCTCCTTCCGTTGAAAAGCAGCCCGAGGGTATCACCAAAGCCGATGTAGACGATGCCAGTTATGCACTTGGCGTGTTCTATGCACAGGCAATCACCAACAACAATCTTGGCGATATGAACTACAATGCAGTGGTTCGTGGTTTCAAAGATGCACTCAAAGGAAAAGAAGGTCTGGATCAGATGTTTGTAAACCAGCATATGACCACATTTATGCAAAAGCGTGACTCTGTTCTCGCTGAGGTCAATAAGAAGACTGGCGAAGAGTTCCTTGCAAAGAACGCTACAGCAGAGGGTGTTGAGATGACTCCCAAGGGTGTTCAGTACTTAATAGTACGCCCTGGTAACGGCAAGTTCCCCACCAGTATCAAGGATACCGTTAAGGTTAGCTACGAGGGTACAACTCTGGACGGTAAGGTATTTGACTCTTCTTACGAGCGCAACGACACCGTCTCTTTCCCTCTTAACCGCGTTATCGAAGGTTGGCAGGATGGTCTTATGAAGTGCGACGAAGGCAGCGAGGTTACCCTCTGGATTCCTTCAGAGCTGGCATACGGTCCCCGTGGCCCTATGGGCCCCAACCAGACACTGAAGTTCAAAGTTGAGCTTCACGAGATACTTCCTTTCGTAGAGAAAGAAGAAGAGAATAAATAATCCGGTCCCAAGACTGGTAACAAAGCGCAGTATGCCGGTAATTCGACATACTGCGTTTTGATAAATGGATACTATGTCCACGTTCAGGAGGATACTTTCTTACGCCAAACCCTACAGCCGCTACTGGCCCGGCTATCTGGTATTGTCGATTCTGTCGGTGATATTCGGTATAGCCAATTTTGCGTTGATAGGGCCGGTGCTGTCGGTGCTTTTTGAGCCCTCCACCATGACGGGAGTAACCGCCAGGCCGGAGTTCTCTTTCAGCGTAGGGTATTTTGAGCAGCTGTTCCAGTATCTGCTGGGCGACACCATCCTCTCCAAGGGGGTGATGCACGGGCTGTGGTTCGTGGCGCTGGCGCTGATTGCGGCGTCGCTGCTTTCCAACATCTGCCGCTACCTTTCGCAGCGGATTCTGGTGAGTATGAAAACCCGCCTGATGCAGAACATCCGCCGCGACCTCTTTGCCAAGATCTGCTCTCTGGACATAGGCTATTTCAGCGACAAGCGAAAGGGCGACATCCTCTCCAGCATATCCAACGATGTCAGTGAAGTGCAGAACACCGTGGCCAGCAGTTTCCACATCATTTTCCGAGAGCCGCTGCTGGTTATAGGCTTTCTGGCGATGTTGTTCTATATGTCTCCCAAACTGACCTGGGTGGCGCTGGTGGCGATACCCCTGTCGGCCTTTGTGATAAGCCGCATCACCCACAATCTCCGGCGCGAGGCGGCGGTGACCCAGAGTCTGATGGGGCGCATCACCAGCCGGTTCGAAGAGGCCATCTCGGGCAGCCGCATTATCAAGGCCTTCAATGCAGAGAAATATGTAGAAGGGCAGTTCGAAAAGGACAACCGGGAGCACAGGCGCATAAGCCAGGCCGTGGGCAACCGCCAGGAACTGGCATCTCCGATGTCGGAGTTCCTGGGCATTACGGTGGTGGTGCTGGTGCTGGTATATGGCGGCTGGCTTAACCTGCACGGACAGCTGGGTATGAGCTGGCCCTCTTTCGTGGTGTACATAGGCTTTATGTGGCGCGTGCTGGAGCCGGCAAAGGCCATCGCTGCAGCATATGCAAGCATTCAGAAAGGCCTTGTGTCAGGCGGCCGCATCTTTGCCATCCTGGATGCCGAAAACGGCATAAAACAGTCCCCTGACGCCAAGCCTCTGGCTGCCTTTGGCGACAGAATCGAGTTTGACAGTGTCACTTTTGACTATGGCGACGGGCCGGTGCTTAAAGACATCAGTTTCACCATCCCCAAAGGGAAGACGGTGGCCATCGTGGGCCCTTCTGGTGCCGGAAAGTCGACCCTGGCAGACCTTATCCCGCGGTTCTGGGACGTGACGGGCGGCAGCATCCGCATAGACGGCACGGACATCCGCAGCTACAGGATGGGCGACCTTATCTCACAGCTGGGAGTGGTTACGCAGGAATCCATCCTTTTCAACGACTCCGTATATAATAATATCACCTTCGGTATGGAAGGTGTCGGCGAAACCGACGTGGAGCAGGCGGCCCGGGTTGCCAATGCCCACGAATTTATCAGCGCCTTGCCCAAGGGCTATCAGACCAACATAGGCGACCGCGGATCCCGCCTCTCCGGCGGTCAGCGGCAGCGTATCGCAATAGCCCGCGCGGTGCTCAAGAACCCGCCGGTGCTGATTCTGGACGAGGCCACCAGCGCCCTGGACACCGAGAGCGAGAGGCTGGTTCAGGACGCCCTCACGCGCCTTATGGAAAACCGCACCTGCCTGGTGATTGCCCACCGGCTCTCTACCATCCATAATGCAGACGAAATCATAGTGCTGCAAGACGGCAGAATAGCAGAGCGCGGAACTCATCGCGAATTGCTTGCAAAAGGCGGGCTTTATTCGCATCTTTGCTCATTGCAATCTGTTTCGGAATAGTTTTTACGATATATGAACGACGAAAAGCAAATACAATTCGACAAGAGCTACCTGGATATGGCAGATATCTGGGCCCGCAATTCATATTGCCAGCGGCGTCAGGTCGGGGCATTGATTGTCAAGGACAGGATGATTATTTCCGACGGCTACAACGGCACCCCGCGCGGCTTTGAAAACGTGTGCGAAGAAAACGGGGTCACCAAGCCGTATGTGCTGCACGCCGAGGCCAACGCCATCACCAAAGTGGCAATGAGTAACAACTCCAGCGAAGGGGCCACCCTTTATGTCACCGACTCGCCTTGTATGGAGTGTGCCAAGCTCATAATCCAAAGCGGTATAAAAAGGGTTGTGTACCGTCGCGAATACAGGATTACAGACGGCCTGGATCTTCTGCGCAGGGCCGGTATAGAGGTTTGCAAATATGAGTGAGAATAAGTTTTACAAGATACTGCGCCCGATACTTTGGGTGATTACCATTGCCCTGGCGGCCATTGTAATATGGCGTGCCTTTACCCCGCGCCAGCCCAAGGTGGATGTCAATTCCATAGATTCCGACTGGTCCAAGCTGATGCTGGTGCTGGAGAGTGTGGATAAGAATTATGTGGATGAGATAGACCACAAGAAGGTCATCGAGGACATCATCCCCAATGTGATGAAAGAGCTGGATCCCCACTCTGTGTATCTTCCCCCGGAAGAGCTTAAAGAGGCTGAGGAGTCGCTCTCGGGCGGCTTCGAGGGAATAGGCATCCAGTTCAATGTGCCCAACGACACCGTAGTGGTGAATTCCGTGATCACCGGCGGCCCTTCCGAGAGGGCTGGCCTCAGGGTAGGTGACCGCGTGATCAAAGTGGACGACCGCAACATTGCCGGCGTCAAGATGGAGCAGGATACTATGATATCGCTGATGCGCGGCCCCAAGGGGACCAAGGTGGTCATCAGCGTGCTGCGCTACGGCAGCGACGAGCTGATACCCTTCACCATCACCCGCGACAAAATCCCTGTCCACAGCGTGGACGTGGCCTATATGATAAACGACACCACCGGCTACATCAAGCTAAGCAAGTTTGCCCGCACCACCTACGCCGAGTTCGTGCAGGCCTGCGACAAACTCAAGGACAGCGGTATGAAGCGCCTGGTGTTTGACCTTCGCGACAACACCGGCGGCTATCTGGACCAGGCAATGATGCTGGCCAATGAGTTTATGGAGGCAGGCGAGATGATAGTCTATATGCAGGGCAAGGCCCGTCCCCGCACCGACCTCAGGGCAGACGGCCGCGGCCGCAACAAGGACCTTCCCATAGCCGTGCTGATAAATTCCACCAGCGCCTCCGCCAGTGAAATCTTTGCCGGCGCCGTGCAGGACAACGACCGCGGCACCATCTACGGCGTGCGTTCGTTTGGCAAGGGACTGGTGCAGGAGCCCGTCTATTTCTCCGACGGGTCCGGCATAAGGCTCACAGTGGCAAGGTATTACACCCCCAGCGGCCGCTGCATCCAGAAGCCTTACAGCGAAGACTATGAAATGGAGATTTACGAGCGCTATGCCAGCGGCGAGATGTTCTCTGCCGACAGCATCAAGCTGGACGAACTGGAGAAATTCAAAACCGTGGGCGGCCGCACCGTATATGGCGGCGGCGGCATCGTGCCCGACGTCTTCGTCCCGGTGGATACCATTGCCGTGACCGATTTTTACGTGGACTGCAACCGAAAGGGTCTCCAGATTAAATATGCCAACGAGGTGCTGGACGGCCACGCAGGCCAGATTTCTGCCTGCCGCACTATGGAGAGTTTTGACAAATTCATAGACGGTATGGACCTCGAGCGCGGGTTCCTGCAGTTCGCCGCCAAGAATGAGTCGGTGCCCAAAGAAGGGGAGTGGGAGACCTCCAAAGAGTATATGCTTATGCAAATCAAGGCGCTCATTGCCCGTTATACACCTATGGGCGACAATGCCTTCTATCCGATATATCACCAGACCGACAACCTGATATTGACAGCGGTAAAGAATGAAGCTCACGACTGAGGTAACGATTGAGCCGCTGAAGGAGCGGTTCGGCTTCGGTGACAAATATTTTTTCATCGGCTCGTGCTTTGCCGACTCCATCGGGTGTCTGATGCAGGAGTCGGGGTTCGATGTCACCGTCAATCCCTTTGGCGTGGTCTACAATCCGGTTTCGGTGGCGCAGTCGCTGGAGCGGCTTGCCGGCCGGGAGCCGTTTGCCGGTTCCGATGTCATCTGCACCGAAGGCCGGTACACCTCTTTTTATCATCATAGCCGGTTCAACCGCGACACTCCGGAGGAGTTTCTGCGCGATGCCAATGAAGCCCTGAAGCAGGCCGCAGATGCCTTTGAGGCAGCCACCGTGTGCGTGGTGACGCTTGGCACCAACCGCGTGTTCCGCCACAAAGAGAGGGATATGATAGTCTCCAACTGCCACAAGGTGCTGGCCTCGGAGTTTGAGAGGGAGAACCTTTCTGTAGATGAATGCACCGATGTATTGGCGCGCGTAGTTGCCCGATATCCCGGCAAGAAGTGGATATTTACGGTGAGCCCCATCCGCTATATGGCCTTTGGCGCGCACGCCAGCCAGTTGGGCAAAGCCATTCTACTGCTGGCTGTGGATGCCCTGCAGAGGCGTTTTGGCAATGTCTGCTATTTCCCCGCCTACGAAATTATGATGGACGAGCTGCGCGACTATCGCTTCTACGAAGAGAACCTGACGCATCCCAGCCATCAGGCGGTGGAATATATTTTTGACGGTTTCAGGCAGTTTGCCATAGATTCCGCCTGCGAACAGCGAATTGCCGCAGCGCGCAAAGCGGCCCGCGCGGCCCGTCACCGCGCATTTCAATTTGGAAATCCAGCGCCAAACCAGTAAATTTGAAGTTTGTAAAAATCAAAAAACATATGGAACGTAAAAAAGTAGCTCAGTTGTTGAAAGAGGCACCCGGACAGCAGGTGCTTGCAAAAGGTTGGGTCCGCACCAAGCGCGGCAACAAAAACGTGGCTTTCATAGCCCTCAACGACGGTTCTACAATAAATAATATCCAGATCGTGTGCGATCTGACCAAGTTTGACGAAGAGTTTATGAAGCGCATCACCACCGGCGCCTGCCTGGCAGTCGTTGGCGATCTGGTGGCTTCACAGGGCAGCGGCCAGGCTGTGGAAATACAGGCCTCCGACATAGAGATTTACGGTGAATGCGATGCCACCTATCCTCTGCAGAAGAAGGGCCACAGTATGGAGTTCCTGCGCGAGATTGCCCACCTGCGTCCCCGCACCAACACCTTCGGCGCCGTGCTGCGCATCCGCCACAATATGGCTTTCGCCATCCACAATTTCTTCAACAGCAAGGGATTCTACTATCTGCATACTCCTCTTATCACCGCTGCCGACGCAGAGGGTGCCGGCGCTATGTTCCAGGTAACCACCCTGGACGTTGACAACCCGCCCCGCACAGAGGATGGCAAGGTAGACTACACCAAAGATTTCTTCGGCCGCCTGACATCCCTCACCGTATCCGGTCAGCTGGAGGGTGAGCTGGGCGCCACCGCGCTGGGCGAGATCTACACCTTCGGACCCACTTTCCGCGCCGAGAACAGCAACACCCCGCGCCACCTGGCCGAGTTCTGGATGATTGAGCCGGAGATGGCCTTCTATGACATCAAGGACAATATGGACCTGGCGGAGGAGTTCATCAAATATCTGGTGCAGTACGCCCTGGACCATTGCCTGGACGATATCACTTTCCTGAACAATATGTTCGACAAGGAGCTGCTGGAGCGCCTGCAGGGCGTTTTGAAAGACAGCTTCGTGCGTCTGACCTACACGGAGGGCATCAAGATTCTGGAAAAAGCTGTGGCCGACGGTGTCAAGTTTGAATATCCGGTGGGCTGGGGCATAGACCTGCAGAGCGAGCACGAGCGCTATCTGGTAGAGAAGCATTTCGGCAAGCCGGTGATCCTCACCGATTATCCCAAGGATATTAAGGCGTTCTATATGAAGCAGAACGAAGACGGCAAGACGGTGCGCGCTATGGACGTCCTTTTCCCCAAGATTGGCGAGATTATCGGCGGCAGCGAGCGCGAGGCGTCGTTCGAAAAGCTGAATGCCCGCATAGACGAGCTGGGTATGAGCCACCGCACTCTGGAGTGGTATCTGGACACCCGCCGCTTTGGCAGCTGCCCTCACAGCGGCTTCGGACTGGGCTTTGAGCGTTTGCTGATGTTTGTGACCGGTATGGCCAACATCCGCGACGTGATCCCGTTCCCCCGCACCCCCAACAACGCAGAATTCTAAAAACAGGATATTATGCTTATCATCGGCATCGCAGGCGGCAGCGGCAGTGGCAAGACCACCGTTGTCAGAAGGCTCCAGAAGACCTTCAAAGACAGAATTGTGGTCATTCCTCAGGACTCTTACTACAAGGACAGCGGCCATCTTACCGAAGAAGAGAAAAAGGTCTACAATTTTGACCACCCCAACGCCATTGACTTTGACCTGCTTTGCGAGCAGGTAGAGCAAATCAAGAAAGGTCAGGCCATAGAGCAGCCGGTGTATTCTTACATTACCTGCGAGCGCAGCAAAACCGAGACGGTGCACGTGGAGCCCGCCGACATCATTCTGGTGGAGGGTATCCTTATTTTCACCTGCCAGAAGCTTATGAAGCAGATGGATATCAAGGTGTTTGTGGATGCCGACGACGATGACCGCCTCTCCCGCATTATGCAGCGCGACATAGAAGAGCGTGGCAAGGATGTTGCTGCAGTGATCAAGCGGTACAACGACCTGGTGAAGCCGATGCACTTGCAGTTCATCGCCCCCAGTAAGCGCTATGCCGATATTATCATTCCGCAGGGCGGACACAATCACGTGGCCATCAATATTTTGCTGGCCACCATTGAGAAGGCCCTGAACGATAAGACCTGGCTCCGTAAATAATGCAGGAAAACCCTTCAGAACGCCGCAAAGAAAACCGGATTGGATTATACTCGACAATCATTTTCCACCTTGTCGTGCTCATAATCCTTTTGGTTTATTCCATAGGTGCGAGCGTTAAGAAGGAGAGCAGTTTCATTCTAGATTTCACCCAGCAGGAGAAGCAGGAACTCATCAAGCAGCAGCAGGAGCTCAAGGAGTTCAAAGACCGCGTGAGCAAAGAGCTTGACGCTATGATTGCCGCGGCTCCCACCCCCACGGTGCGCAATGCGGTGGTGGATGCCAATGCCATCAAGGCCCGCGCAGAGCGCGAGGCCCTGGGCCGCAGCGTAGAGGAGGCCCTCGCGGCCAACCGCCGTGCCGCGCTTGAGGCAGAGGAGGATGATGTGGCTACCGAGGATAATCCCGATGCCGGTGGCGGCGAAGAGGGCGAGGTACACGAATACAGCGGCCCGTCGGTGCTTTCCTACGACCTGGAGGGCCGCAAGGCGGTGCATCTGCCGATACCGGCCTACAAGGGTTACGGCGGCGGCGATGTGGCCGTTGCCATCTATGTCAACCGTTCAGGAAAAGTAATCAAGGCTCAGGTCATTGAGTCGGCTTCCAGCAAAGATAAATCCCTCTGGAGTTGGGCCGTAAAAGCTGCCGAGCGCAGTCGCTTCAACCGCAGCGACTCCGCCCCCGATCCTCAGAAAGGGTCTATCGTATACAGATTTATAGCGCAGTAATTGTTGCTTCGGCGGCAGCTTGCCTGCCGAGAAGCTCCGCTCGCTAAAGCTCGCTTCGTCCCTCCCACCACATCCTTCGTCCTCGCTTCGCGAGAACTCGTCTGCGGCGGGCCCCTCCCGCCCATGACGCGGCGGGTGGCGACATTCTCGGCAGGTAACTGCCGACCTCCGCGTACGCCACTGCCACCTGAACATTTTTCGGCAATCAAAAGCGGATCAATACCACTCAGACAGCGTTCTGGGATAGGTCAATCCGCTTTAGAACTCGATATCGACCTCTAAAGCGTGAGCATACGGCACAGAGTGCCCTCAAATAGTGGTAAGCCCGCTTGTGATTGCCGAAATAATAAGTAACTTTGATAAAAGTCCCGTTGTCATGAAATCTCGTATCACCTTGTTGCTGCTTGCACTCTTGTTGAGTGGGACTGTCTCTGCGCAGACATTTGGTTATTCGGAGGTAGATGTTTCTAACATAAACGCAAATCCGCTATATCTTAACTTAGATAGTAGCACCTATTCTTTTGAAGCACTCCCTATTCTAGGTAGCAACAGGACGTTGCATATAAAACCGGATGGCAGTCTTGATGAAAATAATCTAACGCTAATAACTGGTAATGACCAAGAAATCATAATAAAGATGATTTCTCAAATGATTCGGCGAGAAGATCTCATGAGCGACGACGTTGAGGAGTTTATACGGGAGAATACCTTCTATTACGTTGGGTCAAAAAAGATTTCTACGAAGCTATCATATCATTTTGTTCTAGAGAATGATGCTGATTATTTTCAGAATATGTATATGTTGTCAACATATAACAAACAGATAACGAGTATTATTCATACTGAGCAATATTCTAATCATGCCGATAGTGACCGTATTGTTCAGCAAATGAAATACTTGTCTGCCAGACGTTGCATTATGACACGTCATAGTTTGTCTGCCGATACAATGACAGATTATAATATGGATACCTCGAATGAACGATATGTTCTGTACATGAAGAATGGCCGGATTACTCGTTTCCGGTATTTCGTGAAAAAACAATAGTAGACCCTATCCTATCGTGGCGCCGTTGGTGAGGGGTTCTTCGGGGCTGACGATGCGCATCTTGCCGTCGCTCTGGCGGGCCATAAGGATCATACCCTTGGACTCGATGCCGCGGATCTTGCGGGGCTGGAGGTTGGCCAGGATGCAGATCTGTTTGCCGACCATCTCTTCCGGAGTATAGTATTCGGCGATGCCGGAGACGATTTCGCGCTGGTCCAGGCCGGTGTCGATCTTCAGGTGAAGCAACTTGTCGGTCTTAGGCACGCGCTCTGCCTCCAGTACGGTGGCGGTGCGGATGTCCATCTTCTCGAAGTCTTCGAAGGTGCACTGCTCCTTGGCGGCTTCGGGGGCACCGGCGGGTGCCTTTGCAGCCTCGGCTGCCTCGTTGGCCTTCTTGGTGTCCTCGAGCTTCTTGAGCTGTGCATCTACCTGGGCGTCTTCTATCTTGGCGAAGAGCAGCTCTGCGGCGTTAAGAGCATGGCCGGGGGCGAGAATTTCGCCGCTGCCGACAGCTTCCCATTCGCGGCTGCTCATATTCAGCATCTTTGCAAGCTTATCCATAGAGAAGGGGAGGAACGGCTCGCATGCGATGGCAATGTTGGCGCAGAGCTGTATCGAGTTGTAGAGGATGGAGGCGGTGCGGTCCATATCGGTCTTGGCCACCTTCCACGGCTCGGTGTCGCTGATGTATTTGTTGCCCAGGCGGGCGAGGTTCATCGCCTCCTTGAGCGCCTCGCGGAAGCGGTAGTGCTCGATATTGTCTTCTATGGCGGCCTTGATGGCGGGAATCTGGCCCATTACCTCGGCGTCGATTGCTTCCATCTTCAGGTTCTGCGGCACGCGACCCTCAAAGTACTTGTGTGTGAGCACCACGGCGCGGTTTACGAAATTGCCCAGGATGGCCACCAGTTCGCTGTTGTTGCGGGTCTGGAAGTCCTTCCAGGTGAAGTCGTTGTCCTTGGTTTCGGGAGCGTTGGCGGTGAGCACGTAACGAAGCACGTCCTGCTGGCCGGGGAATTCATCCAGATACTCGTGGAGCCAGACGGCCCAGTTGCGTGAGGTGGATATCTTGTCGCCTTCCAGGTTCAGGAACTCGTTGGCCGGCACGTTGTCGGGGAGGATGTATCCGCCGTAAGCCTTCAGCATGGAGGGGAACACTATGCAGTGGAACACGATGTTGTCCTTGCCAATAAAGTGTACCAGCTTGGTCTCGGGGTCCTTCCACCATTTCTCCCAGCTGTCGGGGAGCAGCTCCTTGGTGTTGGAGATATAGCCGATGGGGGCGTCGAACCATACGTAGAGCACCTTGCCTTCGGCACCTTCTACCGGGACGGGAACGCCCCAGTCAAGGTCACGGCTCACGGCACGGGGCTGCAGGCCGCCGTCCAGCCAGCTCTTGCACTGGCCGTAGACGTTCACCTTCCACTCTTTGTGGCCTTCCAGAATCCATTCGCGCAGCCAGCTCTCGTACTTATCCAGCGGCAGGTACCAGTGCTTGGTGGCCTTCTTTACCAGCGGGGCTCCGCTGATGGTGGAGTGGGGGTTGATCAGCTCGTCGGGGCTAAGGGTAGAGCCGCACTTCTCGCACTGGTCGCCGTAGGCGCGCTCGTTGCCGCACTTGGGGCAGGTGCCCATTATGTAGCGGTCGGCCAGGAACTGGTGCGCAACCTCGTCGTAGTATTGCTCGCTCTCCTTTTCAATGAACTTGCCTTCGTCGTAGAGCTTCTTGAAGAACTCCGACGCGGTGGCCTCGTGCACCTTGCTGGTGGTGCGGGAATATATGTCAAAGTTGATTCCGAAATCGGCGAAAGCCTTCTTTATGATACCGTGATACTTGTCCACGATGTCCTGCGGTGTGCAACCCTGCTGCAGCGCCTTGATGGTGATGGGAACGCCGTGCTCGTCGCTGCCACAGATGAAGAGGACGTCGCGGCCGCGCATCTTCAAATACCTGACATAGATGTCGGCGGGAACGTAAACTCCCGCAAGGTGTCCGATGTGTACAGGGCCGTTGGCGTAAGGCAACGCGCAGGTGACAAGTGTCCGTTTGTAGTTGTTTTCCATATCGTGTTTAATACTTTTTCAATTCTTTTTCGAGGGCTTTGCGGACCTGGGAGAGCATAATGAACTGTCTCATAAGCTCGTTGCGGCGGTCCTTGTCGCCCGATTTCTCTTCTGAAGCTATCTCTTTCTGCAGCGAAGTCTGCTGCAAATTTACAATACGAATCTTATATTGCAGCACCGCCCGCGGAACATCCTTGCTGAGGCGGTGCTCCTCCGGGGTGATGGAATCGCTGTAGACCTGGATGGTGATGGGGTGCTTGTCGGAAAGGATCTCGGTGATGAGCCGCAGCACGTCGCCATCGTCGTGGAAGGTGAAGTGCTTGATGATGCGGCCCTGGAGCTCCTCCTCGTTGCGTTCGCCTTCCGGCACGCTGCGGTCCAGGGTGTAGTATTCGTCGTATACCTTGCGGTACAGCGGGTTGTCAAAGGCCAGCTCGTCTTCGTCCAGGCAGGAGCGGATGTATTCCGACACCGTGACTTCCGGAATCTGCTCGGCGCCGTATGTCATATTCTCTTCCCAGTGGAGCATATATTCGCCGTACTTTATCAACATCTCCACCAGCTCCCGTTCGCATACGTCCAGATATTCGTTGGTGACG
This sequence comes from Bacteroidales bacterium, assembly GCA_016290415.1. Taxonomy (GTDB): domain Bacteria; phylum Bacteroidota; class Bacteroidia; order Bacteroidales; family UBA932; genus Equibacterium. The sequence goes on along the minus strand of JAEETP010000007.1, from coordinate 9,280 downwards.
ACGGCGGTGCTGCGGCGGGCCATCGGGTCGTCTTCAAAGGCCTCCGGGGGCAGTTGTTCGCCCTCCGGCATAGGCGCGGCGGCATCCTGCTGCTGATACATCCGCTGCTTCTCTTTCTGCTCCATGCGCTTCTTGCGCAAAGCGGCAATCTTGCGGAACAGAGGGTCCTGCGGCATGTTGAAAAGGGCGGCGACCTTCTCTGCATACAGGTTGCGGGCAATCTCGTCCGGCACCTTGGACACCGTGTCCACGATGTCGTTTATCATTTGCGTGCGGGCGTATATGTCGTTTTCTGCAACGTCCTGCGAGAGAATGTCTATCTTGAAGGAGATGAAGTCCTGCTCATGGGCGGCGATGTACTCCTCAATCTCGTCCTTCTCGTGCGCCTGTGCAAACGAATCGGGGTCCTCGCCCTGCGGCAGCAGCACCACCTTTATGTCCATGCCCGCCTCCAGCACCATGTCGATGCCGCGCAGCGAGGCCTTGATTCCGGCGGGGTCGCTGTCGTATATGAAGGTGATGCGTTTAGTGAAGCGTTTCACCAGGTTGATGTGCCCCTCGGTGAGGGCGGTGCCGCTGGAGGCTACCACGTTTTCCAGGCCGCGCTGCGACATCGAAATCACATCGGCATAGCCCTCCACCATGTAGCATTTGTCCTGCCTGGCGATGGCGTTTTTAGCCTGATAGAGTCCGTACAAGGTCGACCGGCTCTTGGAATATATAATCGATTCGGGCGAGTTGACGTACTTGGCGGCTTTCTTTTCCGACGAGAGAATGCGCCCGCCAAAGGCGATGACCTTGCCTGAGAGCGAGTAGATGGGGAACATCACCCGCTCGTAGTAGCGGTCGGAGAGGCGGCCGTCGTCGTGCTTGGTGCAGAGGCCGGTCTCCACCAGATATTCCTCCTTATAGCCGTTATCCAATGCGTATTTGGTGAAGGCGTCGAAGCCGGTCGGAGCGTATCCCAGGCCGAATTTCTTTATGGTGTCGTCGGTAAAGCCGCGGTTGCGGAAATAGCTCAGGCCAATCATGTGGCTGCGCTCCGGGTCCCAGAGGACGTCCTGATAGAACTTCTGCGCCGCTTCGTTCACAATCATCAGGCTTTCGCTGCGCATGCGCGCCTGCGCCTCTTCCGGAGTCTCTTCTTTCTCCACGACCTCGATGCCGTATTTGTGGGCCAGGTACTTGAGCGCCTCGGGATAGCTGATGTGCTCGTGGTCCATCAAGAACGATATGACGTTGCCGGAATGGCCGCAGGCGAAGCACTTGAATATCTGTTTGGTGGCGGAGACGCTCATGGAAGGGTGGCTGTCCTGATGGAAGGGGCACAGACCGACGTAGTTCGCACCGGATCGCTTCAGCGACACGAACTCGCCGATGACCTCCTCAATACGGGCGGCATCCATTATCCTGTCCTTTGTCAAACGGTCTATCATCGCCTATTTGCCAAGTATTTCAAGTTCTTCTTTAGTATACAGCAGATGGTCCAGCAGGTTGCTCATCCAAGGCAGGTCCTTGAGCAGCGTTACCGCAATCATCAGGAATATCAATATCACGAACAATATCAGCAATATGTTTCCGATCAGTCGCGCTCGGGGGCTGTCTTCGGGTTCCGGTTTTTCTTCCGGCTCGGGTTCAGCGGGGGCCGGTTCGGCGGGGGCTTCCGGTTCTGGTTGCAGTTGCGAGGGTTCCGGTGTCGGCTCTTCTTCCTCTTCTGTGCCCGGCTTCGCCCACTTCTCCGAGGAGAGTTCTATCGGCCTGCTTTCTTCCTCCGCCAGATCTTCCGGCAGCATCGCCTCGATGGATTCCTGTCCGGGTACGTCGGGGTACTGAAACAGGTCGTTACTGCAGCAGAAATAGTAAATCTTGTGGCCGGTGGCCTTCAGAGTGCCGATGCCGGACAGGTCCACGCTGCGCGTCTGGTCCAGCTCGCCGCTCAGGTCCGCTATGAAATCCTGCAGTTCGGTGGCGGGGTCGCTTCCCTCCGGCAGATACTTTGCCAGCCAGCGCAAAAAGAAGCCGTCGTTTTCGCCCTCCGCCAGGCTGTAGGAAATCTTGCGATATGGAGGTGTCGGGGTGCCGTCTTCCGCCACGTCCGCCGGCATCGTCTGCGCCGTAAAAGTTCCCAAACCGGGAACGACAACCTCGTCGTTCTTCAGCAACAAGTCCTTCAGACACTTGGAAAACAGTTCGATATCCATTTCGCGAGCAATAACCTACAAAAGTACGGTTTCCCCGTAAAAATTCAAAGGGATTTCACCAAGGCGACAAGAAAAGTGGTTGAATAGTTGGCGCTGGCGCCGCGGGGGTTTTAGGGGGCAGAGCCCCCTAGTAAAATAGGCGCCCTCTGGGCACAAAAATAGCCGGCTTTTCTGCCGGCTTTTTTGTGCCCAGAACAGGACTCGAACCTGCACAATCTTGCGATCACTAGTCCCTGAAACTAGCGCGTCTACCAATTCCGCCATCTGGGCTCAACGAATTGGGACAGCAAAGATATAGCAAAATTCGATTTTTGCAATAAAAAAGTTTGCTCGGATTGAAAAAAGTTATACATTTGCACTCCCGAAAGGAAAATTCCTCATTAGCTCAGTTGGTTAGAGCACCTGACTGTTAATCAGGGGGTCCTAGGTTCAAGTCCTAGATGAGGAGCCAAAGCGGACGGCAGCGATGTCGTCCGTTTTTTTTGTGTCCTTATTTGCATTTGTTATAGTAATGTTATACATTTGTGCGATAAAATATAACGCTATGATAGGAACAGCATCAGTGAAGGTACAGACCGCCTTCAGATTAAGCAAAGAGTTGATAGACCGCCTTAAGGTTAAAGCGCAGAAAGAAAACAGGAGTCTTAACAATTATGTTGAGACGGTCCTGATGGATATTGCATACGACGAGCCTAACGACGAAACTGTAGCGGCTATTGAGGAGGCGCGTTCAGGAAAGGCTCTTGAGAAACTAAGTGTGGACAATTTGGAGGACTTTGTTGCAGAGCTTTGATATGTGGGAGATAGTTTATTCAACGAGGTTTAAGAAAGATTTGAAGCGTTATCAGGGTCAGCCTTCTAGAATAAGTGCGCTCAAAACAGTATTGTTGCAATTGCGAGATAACGGCACTGTGGATGCCGCATACAAGCCACATATGTTAACCGGCGAATACAAAGATTGTATGGAGTGTCACGTCCAGAATGATTTTCTTCTTATTTGGATAGATGAGGCTCGTCATCAGATAAAGCTTGTACGCTTGGGTTCACATTCTGAATTGTTCAAATAGCTACGTGAGACATCCTGTTTACGACCCAATGATTACGACGGAAATGAAGTATCATCACTTTACTTATCTGCATTTGATATTCGTCATTTGCTTCTTGCTCTTTGAAACGAACTGCTTTGCTCAATCAGATATGCTATGGAGAGTCGGCGGTCAGTACGGTATAGGTAATACTTTCTGTAAAAAAGGGTCTGCCGAAAACTTTACTATGAGTCTCACTCTCAGTTTCGATATGGCAATTAAGAATACGCCTTGGCGATGTGGCGTTGAAGTCGGAGCAATGAACCAAGCAATAGCCGATTACTTTTTTAAGGAGGATGAACCCGACAGGTTTATACGACCAAACTTTGCATACGCTGGCGCGTTTTCTGATTATGGATTTTACATAGGGAAACTGCCTTTGTTTTGCCGGGCAGGGTTAGCATATGCCCGACAAAGTGATATGTGGATTTATCATGTCGAGAACAAGAACATCCCACTCGTCATTACTGGCTTCGGAACAGATTTGGATTACCTGAAGGTTATGCTGAACGGATACATCGCACCTGAAGGTAACTTTGTCCTTACTCTATCAGGAGGTCTATATCTTGGAATGAAAAAGAAAAAATAACCTCATCCCTTTTTACTCTTGGCTTGCTCAAGTAACGGCTCGAGCCATCCGCGATTGATGTCGATGAATTTCACGACCTTGCGGAAGTCACGCCAAAGGTTCAACATTGCTTCGCTTTCAGGAGCCAAAGCGGACGGCAGCAATGTCGCCCGCTTTTGTTTTTGCCTGCAATGCACAGATTCTGAGTGCGTTATAAATTGGCTATCCACTTCAGGGCGTCTTCCAGGGGCGTTTCAGTCAGTACATCCGGTTCGATGGGATCGTCGCAGAAGACTTCTCCGGTGCGGGCAACATCACAGCCGATGGTGAGAATCAGGCGGTCTCCGCCGGGCAGCTTGAATGGTTGGTTGGCCGATGCATATCCTGCCGTGGGGTTGCCGAATACACGGACATAGTCCAGTCCGCGGAAGCAGATGAGCGTGGCTTCGCCGGAGCTGGCTGTGAGAGAATCAGTAAGGATGGCCACGGGGCATTCGATGCGGGACTGCTGCTGCACGCCGGCCACCTGTACGGCATAGGAGAGCGGAATCCACTGGGTGCGCTTCCGGGTGCGGAAACGGATCATTTCGTCGTCATTTGGCAGGAAACGGTGCACAGCCGCAATCATCGGATACATATTGCCGCCGGTGTTGCCTCGCAGGTCAATCACTACGCCAGGAATACTTTCCGGAATGGCCGACAGTACGGCCGAAGCATATTTGACGCCCTCGTCGTGGTTTCCGGAAAAAGGCGGCAGGGAGACCACCGGAATTCCGCCTTCCTGGAAAGTGACTTCTGGAGCCGGCCACTCGGAAGTGGCGTCGACAGTCACGCTGCCTGCAAGCTGAAGGAAAGAATGTTTGCCTCCGGCCACCGTAGCCGCAGCGCGGACAATGTCCTGTGCCTCTTCCCGTGAGGCAGGATGCGCATCCATGGCACTTTGATATTCCTCCCACCAACGGGAATCCGTGGCCAGAATCCCCTGTTTGTCCATAATACGCACGGCCTTGCGGACATACTGCCGGTTGGCATCCCCACAAGCAACAGTAAGCAGCAGCGCTGCCAGAATAACGAATATCTTTTTCATCTTGATGACTATATTACGCTACAAAATAACTAATTATTTAGTATCAATTATTCACTCGTTTAACAATAATCACCATGAGTGTGTCGCCCGCACTTGTTTTGTATGTAATGGACATATTGCCACCAAGATTTTGGGAAACAATAAATAATGAATACATTTACATTAAAATTTTAAACGAAATGCGAAAATTCTTTTCTTTTTTCATCACGGTTCCCCTCCTGCTGATATCACAGGACGGGATATGCCAACCGGAAGTTGTAGATTTGGGCTTGTCTGTCAAATGGGCATCTTGCAATCTTGGCGCTACCGCTCCTGAGGAGTACGGCGATTACTTCGCATGGGGTGAGGTAGAGACATATTACGTATCAGACAATGTTCAAGATGATTCTTGCAACGGTTGGAAAAGCGACAAGTCAACCGGATACGGGTGGACATCTTACAAGTGGAGCGATGACTCCGGCACGACATTTACAAAGTATAATACCGACCTCTGTTACGGTGATGTAGACAACAACACTGTCCTCGACCCCGAGGATGACGCCGCCAGTGTCAGTCTGGGCGGTAGTTGGCGTATGCCTACCGACGCAGAGTGGTCAGAGCTGCGGGGCAGGTGTACCTGGAGGTGGACTACCCGGGATGGAAAAGAAGGATATATGGTTACCGGACCCAACGGCAACGGTATATTCCTGCCCGCTGCTGGCTACCAGTACAATACCCGCCTCTGCGATACCGGCATCAACGGTGAATACTGGTCTTCAACACTCCGTACGGACCGCAATGGTTTCGCGTGGGGCGTCTGCTTTGATTCTGATAATATCCTAAAGAGTGGCTACAACCGCTACATCGGATTCCCTATCCGTGCCGTCACGAAATAATAAATGCAACATCAATAACTTACTCAAATACTATGAAAAAACTTTTCCTGACACTGATCTGCTTTGCTGCAGTTGCTGCCGTGTGCGCCTGCGGTCCCAAGAACGGCAAGAAGGCCAAAGCCGGTGACGGCGAGATTGATGCCCGCAAGATTGCAGAGAATATTGCAAAAGACACCTTTGACGGTGACAAGAACACCAAGGAGGCAGCCGCCTTCTGGTTCAAGAAGAATTTCGGGATCGGCATTGAAGATGTAACTCCCGCTTTCGAATTCCAAAAAGAGACCGGCAAGTACGATTTCCTGGGCGAACAGAACCTCTCTTCTTATGTAACCTTTGTTGCAAAGGACAGCACATTGAACCGCGAAGACTACCTAGAGTATGTAAAGAAGGTATATGAGGCAACTGCCAAGGTCGCCGACGGTAACAAGAATGTGTACGGCTTCATTGCCAAGAGCACTGCGGAAGAAGCTTCTGAAGAAAAGACCCTTGACGTCGTCCTGGACGAGGGCAAACCCACCAAGGTCTTTGGAATTGAAATCTATATGGGAATGTATTCCTGGAACTTTATCAAGGATGGCACATACTATATGGTGGATGTCAAGCAGCTGGAGAAGAAGGTTAACGGCGAGGAATTCCCCTATGGCGCCCGCACCATCATCGGCAAGGGTCTTCAGAAGAATATGAGCGAGACGATGAAGGAGGTGGAGGAGGCTCTGGACGATCCTGAAGTTCAGAAACAGCTGGAAAAAGCCGCCAAGGAACTTTCCAAGTAATTATGAAACCCCTCCGTATAAACATAATAACAGTTGTTTCGCTGGCGTTGATGCTGTGCGGCTGTCAGGATACGACCGCTCCGGTTCAGACCAGGACGTATTCTTATGAGGATTCGACGGCGCACGCCAGGATGAAATTTGCGGCGGAGATGCCGACCGGCACCGACGCGGTGTCTAAGGCCATCCGCGAGAAACTGCTGGACCTGATTGACGACCAGCTGGGCCACATCGTTTCTTACGAAGGCGAGCGGCAGTTCGATGCCTTTGCCGGCGACCGCGGCGATACCGAGGCCTTCCTCAAATACTATTTTGACAAGTCTTTGGACATTCTGGCCCGCGATTCCGACAAGGACGCCCGCGACCGCGAGTTGTATATGGCGGAGGATCCCGGGATGGACGAGCAGGAGAGGGCGGAGATACTCTCCCGCATGCCCGGCTGGGAATATGAGTTCGGCCTGACCAAGGAGGATGATACTCCCCGCTATGTCGTGTTCGAGTCGCAGGATTATGTTTATATGGGGGGCGCCCACGGCGGCGTTACCGGCGCCGGCTGCCTTACCTTTGACAAGAAGAACGGCCGCCTGATAGAGACGTTTCTGAATGAAGATTGCGTGGAGGATATCCAGCCGCTGATCCGCGAAGGCCTGGTCGGCTATTTCTCTTCTGAGGACAGCGAGGTCACGGAAGAGAACCTCGACAACTGGCTGCTTTTGGATGACGATTTGATTCCGTTGCCGTCGTGGCAGCCGTTCCCATCGAAGGACGGTCTGGTGTTCACATATCAGCAATATGAGATTGCTCCCTACGCAGCCGGAATGCCCTCTTTCGTGATTCCTGTAGAAGAACTGGCGCCTTATCTTACCGCCGAAGCAAGCGATTTGCTGAATAAATAAGGAAACGAAGATTTTTGCTGCCCAACCGTGCTTTTAAGTATGGCTGGGCAGTTTTGTTGATAACATCGTTGATAACTTCCAAGACGTGGTCGTGCTCGGGCGGGTTAGTTTTCGCAACTTTACAATCCGAACCCTGTACTCAAAAGCCTTAACACAAAAACCGAGCAGAAATGGACGTTAGAAAGACGAACGGAACTTACGAAGAATTCGACAACGAAAAACTGAAACGCGGCATACGCCAGGCTTACATGGCCACCGGCCAGCAATGTCCGGAAGAGGTGGTGGTTTCCATCACAGACAATCTTTACATATACGACAAAATCTCCAGTCAGGAGATCCGCCGTCAGGTGGTGGAGTCGCTTATGTCCATCAACAAGAAGGCCGCACTGGAATATATCGAGCGCTTTGACTCGGGCCTTGACCTGCGCAAGAAGCGCGACTTTATCAAGGACTACATCAACGCTTCCAACGCCGCCACCGGCAGTAAGTTCGACGCCAACGCCAACATCACAAGAAAAAATATAGTCACTCTCGGGCAGGAGCTTTACAAGGAGAACAACATCAAGCAGAACCGCTACATCATGCGCGACAAGATCAAGTCGCTTTACGGCCGCGAAATGGCCGACCGTTATGTGTCGGATCTGGAGAGTCACGTCCTGTACAAGCACGACGAGAGCGGCACTCCCGGCTACCCCTACTGCGTAGCCATCACCATGTATCCGTTCCTGGAGAGCGGCCTCCGCGAGCTCGGCGGCGTTTCGGTTGCGCCCACCGACCTCAAGTCTTTCTGCGGCGAGTTCATCAACCTGGTATATTCGGTCAGCTCCCAGTTCATGGGCGCCGTGGCCACTCCGGAGTTCCTGATGTACTTTGACTACTTCCTGCGCAAGGATTATGGCGACGACTACCTCACCAAGCTGGACACCGTTGTGGAGAACAACCTCAAGCAGCGTACCCTGGTAAAGGTAATTGACAACTACTTCCAGCAGGTGGTTCACTCCATGAACATGCCCGCCGGAAACCGCGGCTACCAGACGGTGTTCTGGAATATCGGCTATTTTGACAAGCCCTATTTCGAGGGCGTGTTCGGCGACTTCCGCTTCCCCGACGGCACCGCTCCCATCTGGGACACCCTCAGCTGGCTTCAGAAGCACTTCATGAACTGGTTCAACGAGGAGCGCAACCACTACGTGCTCACCTTCCCGGTAGAGACCATGGCCCTTCTGACCGACGGCGGCGACGACTATGCCGACAAAGAGTACGCAGATTTCACCGCCCGCATGTGGAGCAAGGGGCACAGCTTCTTCTGCTATATCTCCAATTCGCCCGACAGCCTTTCCAGCTGCTGTCGTCTGCGCAACGAGATCCAGAAGGAGGACGGACACAACCACAACACCCACCAGTATTCGATGGGTACCGCTTCGGTTGCAACCGGATCCAAGAGCGTGATGACCATCAACCTGAACCGTCTGGTGCAGAACGCCGCCATCAAGTACTTCAAGAACGAAAAGCGCGTGGATATGAAGCGCGGAGTGGCCCTGGGCCAGGAAGAATACGACCGCGAGAAGCTCTACCAGTACATCCGCGAGGAGGTTACCGACGAGACTCTGGCCGTACACAAGTACCAGACCGCCTTCAACGAGATTATCAAGGACTTCCTGAAGGCCGACATGCTGGATGTTTACCGCGCCGGATTCATCTCCATGAACAAGCAGTACCTGACCGTGGGTGTCAACGGCCTCACCGATGCCGCCGAGTTCCTTGGTCTGGAGGTTTCTCCCAACAACGACTACAAGGA
>JAEETP010000036.1 GCA_016290415.1 Bacteroidales bacterium | reverse complement strand
TATTAGTAAAATGCGTAAGTAAACTACAAATAACATAAATTTTAAACCAAATTAATCTTTAATCAATCATGAAAAAGCTCCTTTTACTTGCAGCTGTTCTGCTTATGGCAATCACTGGTTGCGAAAAGAAACCTCAACCGACTCCCGGTCCCGGTCCCGACGGTCCCGACGGTCCCGAAGAGAACACAAATGTAAATCCCATTGAAATCAGAATTGATGGTGATTTCGCTGACTGGGATGCCATCACAGAGGCTGTTTGCAAAGAAAACGACTTCGTTGACATGAAGAAGGGTGCTGCAGGCGACCCCGTCCTGGTAATCAAGACATCTTCCGATGCTGACAATGTTTACCTCTATGCAGAAGTACTGGCAGAGGCTCTCCCTCAGAACGCAATCAGCGGCGAGTGGGGTGACTCCTACAATGGCGTTGAAGGCTGGAGCGGTGATGCCGACAATGATTCTTCCAGCGAGGTATTCAACGTATTCTTCGATCCCGACGGTAAAGACAACACCGGTTTCTACACCTATCCCAGCGAGGCTGACGAAGAGGTTCCCGCAATCCCCGGTCTGGGCTGCGAGTTCTGCTCTCAGTTCTTCATGTTCTTCAACTATAACACCAATAAGGTTGGTGTATGCTGGGAACAGACCAACGTAGGTCCCACCATCGCTCTTGACGCAGAGGGCAATCCCGCTCCCTACGACTACACAGGTTCTTTCTTCCAGGAGACCATCTGGAATGCAGAAGGCACCGTATACCGTTATGGCTGGCAGTATGACGAAGAGACTGGCGAGCTCCACGGCGACAACATTCTTCCTCGTCCCGAGAACTTCAAGACCGCTACCGTTGGTACTGTCTGCAAGATGGAGTTCACTTTCGAAAAGAAAGATATCGTGAACCTCGAGGATGATGATACTGACTATGCATGGGGTATCTGCTTCCGCTTCGATACCTACACCCAGGATATCGGTCCCGTCAGCGCTTCTTACTCTGAATAATCCTTACAACTCTTTAGGATAACATTTGGCCGCCGCCTTATGCGGCGGCCATTTTTTTAACCAACACCCCCTACCCCATGAGAAAAACTCTCTTTCTGTCGGCAGTCGCCGCAATTTGCGCCCTTCTCGCCTTCGGGTGCAAAGAACCTGCGCCCGACGTCACACCCGACGATCCTCAGGAGCAGACGGACGACACCCCCGAAGACAACACTCCGGAAGAGCCGGCCGACCCGTGGGGTGAACCCGGCGACCAGCCCCTTGACGACGAAGGCGAAGAACAGCCGGCAACCGATCTGGAAGAGGCCTATGCCCGGCAGGACGCCGGTCTTACAGTAAAAGCTTTCACCGAAATCGACGGCGACGTGGTGAATCCGGAACGCGGATTCTACTATCCGTTTGACCTTTCCGGCGACTACAACAACATCACCGCCAGCACCGTCAAAAGCCAGCGCAAGCAGGGCCGTACCATCATGTACATGCAGTACGTCTTTCCAAAATATATGTCCAAGGACATTCCGGACAAGGTACTGACCAACATGCAGAAGGACTTTGACGGCCTGCGCGAAGGCGGCGGCAAGTGCATCCTCCGCTTCTGCTACAAGCAGAACGAATCGGAATCCAACAAGCCGTGGGATCCCGAGGAGCAGTGGGTTATGCGCCACATAGAGCAGGTCAAGCCGCTGCTTCAGAGAAACGAGGACGTGATCATGGTGTTTCAGGCGGGCTATGTCGGCGTCTGGGGAGAATGGTACTACACCGACCATTTCGTTATGAAACCCCAGTCGTTCGAGGATTATCAGCCCCGCCGCAGGGTTCTGGAGGCTATGCTCGACGCCCTGCCCGCTTCGCGGCAGGTGGCGGTCCGCACCCCCGACTTCAAGATGCGCATGTACGGCATCGGCCTTAAGGACACCCTCACCGCAGCCACGGCCCACGACGGTTCCATCCTCTCCCGCATCGGCGGCTACAACGACTGCTTCGGGGCATCTTCCGACGACTACGGCACCTACTCCTATTCCAACTCCCGCGCCTTCTGGAAGGGCGACACCCGCTACACATTCATGGGCGGCGAAACCTGCGGCGTGTCGGAATACTGCACCTGCGAGGTCTCCATCAAGGATATGGAAAGATATCACTGGACGTACCTCAACAGCGACTACAACAAGAGCGTAATCAACCGCTGGAAAACCCAGGGCTGCTACAACGAAGTGCTCCGCCGCCTGGGTTACCGCATTGTTGCGGAAAGAGTAAAATATACACCCGAGCCCCGCTCGGGCGAACCCTTCAGACTGGTTTTGTATCTGCGTAACGACGGCTTCTCCGCGTTCCAGAACCCGCGCGACGCCAAGCTGGTTTTCGTGGCATCCGACGGCACCAAAACCACCTTCGACCTTGGCAGCGACCCCCGCACCTGGCATCCCGGCCAGCATAGAATCGAAACTTCGTTTACCCTTCCCGCGTCGAAGGGTACCCTATATCTCCACCTTGCCGATCCGCTGCTCCCCGACCGTGTCGAATACAGTGCAGCGCTGGCAAATGAAGGGGTGTGGGACTCCACAACCGGTTACAACAAATTACTTGAATTATGAGAAATACAGCAATAGTCATATTGGCAGCAATGCTCCTTGCAACAACCTCCTGCAAGCCCAAACAGGCCCAGGATCAGGAGCCTGAACTGCAATACTACACAACTGAGGGAACATACGACATCGTCAACGTGCAGATGCCGCCAGTTACAAATGAAGTCCGTAATGTAATCTTCCTTATCGGTGACGGAATGGGCCTGGAGCAGGTCAGCTGCGCGTGGACCTTGAACCGCGGCAAGCTGAATCTGGACAATATGCCCTACATAGGTCTTTCCCGCACATATAGCACCAGTAACCTGATAACCGACTCCGCGGCGGGCGGAACCGCCCTGGCCGTGGGAGAGAAAACCGCCAACAGCCACGTAGGCTGCACCCCTTCTGCCCAGCCGCTCTACTCTATGCTGGACAAGGCGCAGAAGCTGGGCAAAAAGACCGGCGTTGTGACCGTCTGCCACCTGGCAGATGCCACTCCCGCCGACTTCTGCTGCCACGACGAAGACCGCTATCACTACGATGAAATCATTGCCGACTATGCCGAATGCGGCGTGGATTATATTGCCGGCGGCGGCCGCGACTACTTTGGCCCCAGCCGCAAGGACGGCCGTGACATCGTGGCGGAGATGAAGGCCCAAGGCTACAACTACGCCACCACAGAAGAGGAATTGGCAGCCGCTCCCCTGCCCGTCCTGGGGCTTCTGGCAGATGACAACCTGCCCGTTGCGGCAGAACGCGGCGATATGTTCCGCCATATGACATCCCGCGCGCTGGACCTGCTCAGTGAAGCCGGCGGCGAAAAGGGCTTTGCAATGATGATAGAGGGTTCCTGCATAGACGACTGGCTGCACGCCAATGACATCGCCAAGGCTATGGAAGAGTTGCTGGACTTTGACCGCACCCTGGGCGATGTGCTGCAGTGGGCTGCAGCCGACGGCCACACTCTGGTGGTTGTCACCGCCGACCACGCCACCGGCGCCCTGACGCTTCAGGACGGCGACCTGACCGAGGGCCGCATAGGCGTTGCTTTCGGCAATGACAGCCACAACGGCATCGCCGTGCCGGTATATGCCTGGGGCCCAGGCAGTGACGCCTTCACCGGCATCCGCGAAAACGCCCAGTGGGGTGAACTTATAGCATCATTCGTAAAATAAAAGGATATGAGTCAGAAGAAACACAACTGGCTGCTGTATGCCATAATAACTATGCTGACCTGGGGCGTCTGGATGACTTTTTCAGACCCGACCCTCGGCGACAAATACCTGGGCATTCCCAGCAACTTCCCCTCCGAGATGGTGTATGTCATCTGGGCTCTGAGCATGATTCCCTGCGCCATCTTTGCGCTGTTCAACATCAAGTGGAAACTGGACGTGAGGCCCAAGAGTGTGCTGCTGAGTATGGGCGTGGGCCTGCTGGGTGCAGGCGGTCAGCTGGTGCTGTTCATCGCCCTCAAATATGCCCCCTCATACCTGGTGATGCCTATGATTTCGGTGGCGCCCATAGTCACGGTGCTGCTTTCTGCCACCATCCTCAAAGAGAAGGTATCCAAACTTGGCATTCTGGGCATAATACTGGCCTTTATAGCCATTATCTGCTTTGCCATACCCTCCGATAAGGAAGGCACGGTTTCGAGCTGGATTTGGATACTTCTGGCCGCCGTGGTGTTTATCTGCTGGGGCATCCAGGCTTTCGTGATGAAGCTGGCCAACAACCACACCCCCGACGCCGAGAGTGTGTTTGTGTATATGGCCATCGCCGCTGTCGTGCTGATTCCGGTGGCATTCCTGCTCAAATCCCCCTCTACCCTTGCCGAATATGGCTGGGGCATCTCTGCCAAGGTGTTCGGCGTGCAGATTCTGAACGCTATTGGCGCCTTCACGCTGGTATATGCCAACCGCTACGGCAAGGCTATGGTCATCGCGCCGCTGGCGGATGCCTGCTCTCCCGTTATCTGCTGCCTGCTGTCCATAGTGCTGCTGGCCATCGCCGACCTGGACGCTATGCCCTCTGTATGGCAGATATGCGGTATGGTGGCGGCCATCAGCTGCGTGTTCATTTTCAGCCGGGAATAGCATAGTCCGGCTATTTGCAACTAGTGCGGGTTTGTCGTATATTTGTATGACAAACCCGCATTGCTATGAAAAAATCCTTCTCTGCAGCAGCCGTTCTGTGCTGCATCTTGTTTATGGCCGGATGCGCCGGCAACAAATCCACGGCTCCCGAGCTGGACTACGAAGCGCTGAACGCACAGGCCCTGGAAGAGTACCTGCAGCCCGTCCATCCCGGAGTCCGCGGCCAGGTGCCTTTCTGGAACAAGTTTGCCACCAAATATATCTACGCCCCCGCTTTTGACTTTGACGATGTGGAGAATGCCGTGGGCTATACCTACACCGCAGAGGCGGGCGGGCAGTTCTTTATTTTTGGCAACGAGAGTCCCCGCGCCGACCTGGGCGAGATCTGGCAAGAAATGCCCGTGGGTCCGGTGGAGCTCACCGTGCAGGCTTATGACGGAGAAGGCGAGCCTCTGGGCGAACCCCAGAAATGCAGTTTTGAGAAGGACAACCCCTTCTGCGGCCCCTACGCCCCCGCTCCCATCGGTTACCGGGAGGCAGCCGTAAAAACCGCCAAGGCCCTTCACGACAGCCCCATAGGCCAGAGTTGGGCCAAGCCGGGCAAACCCGACACCACATATTTCTACAACTGCTACCCCTGCAAGATCTGGAGCGGAATAGCCCAGACCGAGTGCTTCCTGGCCCGCGAGGTGCCTGAGTACCGCGATGCTGCGCTGCAGATTGCCCGCAACGCCTGCGACGGTCTAATGGCCTTTTCCCAACCCGAGGACGCGCCGCTGGCTTTCTTCCCTCCCACATACTACTACGGCGACAATTGGGAGGCCAAATCCAGCGTACTCCGCTTTAACAGGGGCAAGACTATGTTCCTGGAGGCCACCTATGCCGCAAACGCCCTGCTGGACCTCTACGACCTGACCAAAGAGCAGAAATACTTTGACCACGCCGTGGGCATCGCCAAGACATATCAAAAGCTTCAGGCCCAGAACGGTTCCTGGCCCGTGAAGGTAATCTTGGAGACGGCCGAGCCGGTGAATAACGCCCGCTGCCTGCCCGCAGACATACTTATGCTGGCAAACCGCCTCAAGGTGAAATACGGCGTGGAGGGTTTTGAAGAAATGGTGGAAAAGGGCGACAAATGGATGTGGGACAATACCATCTCGGAATTCAAATTCGACGGCCAGTTCGAAGACGTTCCCATTGAAGACAAGGTTCCCTACCAGAACCTGACCCACTGCACAGCCGGCGACTGTATGGAATATCTTATGACCAAGCCCGTATTTGAAAAGAGCGACCTTAAGACCTGCATAGAGATTGCCCGCTGGGCAGAGGACCAGTTCACCCGCTGGCACTCCAAGGTAGAAAAGGATGCCGACGCGCTCAGCGCCACCGAAGGCGTATTCACATCGCCATTCGTGTTTGAGCAGTATTCCTGGAAGAATCCCGTGGATGCCAGCATCGCCAAGGTGGCCAACAACTTTATGCATATCTACCACAAGACGGGCGACCTCCTGTGCCTGGCAAAGGCCAAGGCGCTGGTGGACACCCTAATCAAGATACAGGATCCCGAAACCGGCACAATGCCCACCATACCCGACAGCGACACTAAATATTCTCCCGACGACATTTGGGCCAACTGCGTATACTACAGCATAGGGACCCTGATGAGAATGGCTGACATCTATGAAAACTAATCTCCGCATCACAACTCTGGCGGCAGCGCTGCTGCTCTCGCTGGGCCTCGGCGCACAGGTCAAGGTGGCCGACCCCGCACGTCACGGGATGGACCCGGAGCGCCTCGCCCGGCTGGACGAGGTGATTGAGGAATGCATTGCCGGGGGCAACATTCCCGGTGCTGTCATAAGCGTGGTCCGCGGCAGGGAGATAGTCTATCTCAAAGCCTACGGCAACAAGTCGCTGGTGCCCCGGGCCGAGCCGATGACCGTAGAAACCATTTTCGATCTGGCGTCGCTGAGCAAATGCGTAGGCACAACACTGGGCATAATGCAGCTTATCGAGGGCGGCCATATCCGCCTTACGGACCCGGTGAACAAATATATTCCGGAGTTCAAGCCGTGGAAAGACCCCGACACCGGCGAAGAGGTGGACATAATAATCCGCGACCTTATGACCCACGCCTCCGGACTGGATGCCTACTACGACGCCGGGCGCTTCGTACAGCGCTTCGGTACCAACCAGCCGGACAGCCTGATGCGGGTCATTGCCACCGAAGCGGGCCGAAACTTCCGCCCCGGCAGCGGATTCCTCTATAGCTGCCTGAACTTCATCACCCTGCAGAATATCCTGCAGCGCGTCACCGGAGAGAGACTCTGCGACTATGTACAGAAGCACATATTTGACCCGTTGGGACTCAGACACACCTGCTACTTCCCGCTGGCAGAGGATATGCGCACGCCGCTCGCTCACCAGGACCTGCTGCCGCTGGTTGCCCCGACCTCGGTGCAGGCCGACGGCAAACCCCTTGTGGGCGCTGTACACGACCCGCTGGCCCGACTTGCCAACGGCGGAAACAGCGGCAACGCCGGGGTCTTCTCAAACGCCTTGGACCTCTCGCGCCTCTGCATTATGCTGATGAACCGGGGACGCCTGTATGAAGACAAGAAACTCGGCTATCCGGCCATCAGACAAACTATCCTGAGCCCGGCAGCCATCAGGACAATGTGCACCATTCCGCCCGAGAACGACCCTAAGGTCGGCCGTGCACTGGGCTGGGATAAGAAAAGTGAACACAGCAGTCCGCGCGGCGACCTGTTCAACCCTGAAACCACCCTCTGCCACACGGGCTACACCGGCACCACGCTGGTGATAGATATGAGCACTCGCACCGCCATAGTGCTTCTCACCAACCGCGTCCATCCCACCGACGACGGCCTAGTGGGTCCTTTGCGCAGCAAGGTAGCCAACATTGTGGCGGGTTCCATAATATGGTAACGATGCCTGCACCACTGATAGTCGTGACAGATGCCGTATCTATGGCGGAGGCCATACGGCTCTACGGCATCATCCCCCTGTTTGCCACAAAAATCCCCAATTATTCCATAGAAGAACTCACGCCGGAGGGCTATCTGGCATTTGACGGTCCCCAGGGAATCGTATCGTCTCCCTGGGACTGGAAGGTGACTTGCGTGCAGATGGGCGAGTTTGCCTACGGAAAGTTTTTGCTGTGAGGCAAGGCCGCCTTCGCCACCCTGGAGTGGTACCGCGAACTGCGCGCCTGGCGCCTCTCCCAGGCCAAATACAAGCCCGATGCTGCCGGAAAAAAGGTATTGGAACAGATGGCCGCCGACGGCGACATCACCGTCAAAAAGGTCAGGGAATTGCTGGGAATAAACAAATCCAAGGCAGATGCCCTGCTAATGAAACTGCAGATGTCCTGCCGCGTGGTCACCGGCGACATCCAGCGGGTATACCGCGGCCCGTACCTGGAATACAAAGGATGGCAGACAGCCACCTTCTGCACCCCCGAGGCGCTTTTTGACACCTCGGGCATAGAAGAGATGCTCCATCTGGAGCACAACATTTCACACAGTCTGGAGACGGGCCACAGCCCTAAAGAATCCTATAGGCTGCTCTGCGGGCACATCCGCACCATAGTGCCGGACATCACCGACCGGGAGCTGAGCCACCTGCTGGGTTAGGCCGGCTATATCGCCTCCACGTCGCCGGCTCGCATCCATCCCTGGCGGCCGTCAGAAATCTCTACCTTGCTCCACTCGCCCAGCTGGTCCAGAATCTGGACCTTGGTGCCTTCGTGCAGGATAAAGAGCGACTTGCCGTCTTCTCCGGGGGAACTCTTCACAGACGATACCGGAATCATAACTATGGCCGAATCCCTGGCCATAACGTCGTGACGCTCGCTCATAGAGAATATGAACGAAGCCACGGCCAGCACAAACAGTATGCAGGCCAGAATGAACGACAGGGTGCGTGCCCCGCGGCGGCCAAAGTAGCGGAAGCCCAGCAGGCACAGCGCCACCAGCAGCACCAGTGCCACTGTAACCCACGCCCAGGCATTGCTGGAAAGCAGATATTTCACATCGCGCAGCCATTTGACAAGTATAAACTCGGGCACAACCTCTATGCGGTCCAATACCGACTCGCGGGCAATGTCCAGATTGTACTTGGCGTCGGAATTGGAAGGATTCTGCTTGAGCGCCTTCTCCCAATAAAGTATTGACTCGCCCAACTGCCCCGTCTTGTAATAGGCGTTGGCGATATTGTAGCACAGGCGGTCGGAAGTCTGCCCCATCTGCTCTATCTGCAGATATTTCTCCAAAGCCCCCTTCCAGTTGCCGGAAGAATAGTCGGCTGCGGCATCTTCCCATAGCGGCTCTCCGGCGGCAAAAGCACCAAACGATGCCACCAACAGCGCCGCAATCACAGCCACGGCTTTCCTTGCACCGCGGGCTCCGCGCTTGACTCCCGACTCTATGTCGGTGATGGTCTCCAGCGCCTCTTTGTACTGATCCTCCATCTGCTCCGGAGTGTAGTCGGGCGCATACCGCGCCGCTTCGCAAGTAGATATAATGTTCATAAGACGTTCTATTACAGGCTGCTGAACCCCGCGCTGGGCAAGCGCCTCACAGATATTGTCCTTGCTCAGATCGGACACGGGCATAGTGAGCTTGTCGCTGATATAGCCCATAACGGCCTTGTGCAACTCTTCGTAATAAGCCCCCACGAGTCCCTGCTTGAGATAGTCCTTGCTGCGGCGCAGACGCTCGGTGGCCATACGGTTGGCGCGGCGGTTGCGGGTTCCGGCCACGTCGGCGCGGCGCGCGCGGGCCTTGTCAAATATGGCGCAGAGTATGAAGAAGAGTGCAACTATCGCCGCCAGTATTGCATAGAACGGCCACGAAGTGACAAAGAAACTGCCCGCCTTCTTGAGGCCGGGATTGCCAGTGGCAATATAGCGGATGTCCCTGCCGATATCCTTCACGCCCTGGCGCACTCCGCCCGGGACGCCGGGTGCGACAGCGGCATTTTCCATCCCGTCAGAAGAGACTTTGATGGTGACGGCCGGTGCCTCGGTGGTGACATACTGTCCTTTGGAGATGTCGTAATAGCTATATTTGATGGGACCTACGGTAAAATCGCCATAGCTGCGGGCTATGAACGGATATTCAAAGGTCTTGCTGCCGCCGGTGCCGTTGGCCTCGCTGCGGTCGGTGGTCTTGACGTCGTATACATCAAAATCGGTGGGGAAATCAATCTTGGGAGCGCTGAGCATAGTCACATTGCCCTTGCCGCTCACGGTCACTATCAGTGAAGCCGCCTCGTTGGCCGCAATGGAGTCGGCAGAGAAGCGGGCGGTGATGTTGAACTGCCCCACACCGCCGCCAAACGACGCCGGAGCGCCCTTGGGAAGCGGGGTCACATTGACCTTGATGGCACCCGTCGCAATCCGCTTGCGGATGGTCTGATAGCTCTCGAAGAAATCGTCGAAGATGCTTCTGCCGCGATTATTTGCGCGCACCCGCACCTGGCATACCGCCTCGGCAGGATCTATGGTGATGACGCCCTCCTGCTGGGGAATCAGCATATAGCGGCGGATGACCGTGGTCTTGTATATCTTGCCATTTATATTCTCTGTGTTGAACTCCAGATTGGTGGGAGCGTAGGTTTCCTTGCTCCAGAAACCGTTGAATGTGGGGAGTTTGAAATCCTCAAAGCCCACAATGTCCTGGCGGGTATACATCTTGAGCACGGCGGTGATGGGCTCGCCCTTTACGGCCGTGGTCTTGCTCAGGTTCAGACGCATAAAGATATCCTCATTTGCAACTGTCCCTGTGATTGCGGGATCGCTCTGCTGGTTCTGCTGCGCTGCAGAGCCCGAACCGCCCTGGCCGTTCTGACCGCTCTGCTGATTCTGCTGGCCTTGCTGGCCACCGGCAGCGGCGCTGCCGCCGTCGTCCACAACCTCAACCGTTGCGGTGCGGCTGGAGCACTGGGTGCCGCCCACCTTGCAGGTCGCCGCCGGAATGGTGTAGGTGCCTTTGGTGTCGGCGCTAAGCAGGTAGGTGTAGGTTTCGGAGCGGCTGGATTCAACCTTGCCGTTGATTATGGTTGTGCTGCTGGAAGAGCCCTTGGACGGCCCCCACATAAGGGTCAGTCCGCCGGAGGGTGCCCACTCAAAGTCGGAGATTTTGCCGTCGGCGGTGAACACCACCCTGAACGGCTCGCCGGTGGCCACCACGTTGGGAACGTCTACAGTGAGCGTTTGCGCCTGCAGCAGACCGCAGACAAACAGCAGCAACAGTGAGATATATCTTTTCATCTTACCAATTTTTCTCTTTCTGACGGGACTTCAGGGCCGCCGCCTTCTCTTTCTTGACCTTCTCCTGGGTCTGGTCTTCCTGAGCCTGGATGGCCTGCAGCATCTGCTCCGCAGCCTCGGGACTTATCTTCTGATTCTGATTGTCCTGCTGGGGCTGATTCTGGTCGTTCTGCTGATCCTGATTGGGATTCTGCTGATCCTGGTTCTGGTCGTCGTTTTTATCCTGATTCTGGTCTTTATTCTGATCTTGGTTCTGGTCCTGATTCTGGTTTTGGTCCTGGTTCTGATCTTTATTCTGATCGTTGTTGTCCTGGTTCTGGTCCTGGTTGTTCTGATCCTGGTTCTGCTGCTGGTCCTGCTGCTCTTTTTCCAGCATCTTCTGAGCATAGGCCAGGTTGCTCTTGGCATCCATATCGCCCGGGTTCAGGCGCAGAGAACTCTTGAAGGCCTCTATGGCCTCGCTCCAGCGACGCTGCTGCAGATATATGTCGCCGTTGTTGAAATAGGCGTCAGCGGCGCGCGGACTGCGGGAAAGGCTGTCCAGAGCCGCTTTGGAATACTTCTCTGCCTCGGTATAATTCTCGTTTTTATAAAGGGCGTTTGCCAGATTGTACTGCGCCGCCACGCTGGTGGAATCCTTGAGCAGGGCCTTCTTGTAGTCAATCTCGGCTTTGGGAAACTCCCCTTTTTTGAACGCCCGGTTGCCGGCGCGCACCTCGCGGCGGTCCACCTGCGCAAAGGCGGTGGCGCTGCACAGCAGCACGGCAAACAGAATCAATATCGCTTTTTTAATCATACCTTCTCTTATTTGAACAGTTTCACGCGGCTGCGGCGCTCTCCAATCAGCATTTCTATGATAAAGAAGAACAGGGCTATTGCAAAGAAGTACATATACTGCTCGTCAAAGTCCTCGAACACAACCGACCTGAACTTGGAGGCCTCTATGCTGCGGATATTCTCTATTATGGGATTCAGGCCAAACTCGCCCGCTGCCGCACGGACATACTCTCCGCCGCCGGCAGAGGCAATCTCGCGCAGGGAATTCTCGTTGAGGCGGGTCACCACAATGTTGCCGTCCTTGTCGCGAAGCATATCGCCGCCCATAGGGATGGGTTCACCCTGCGGGCTGCCCACGCCTATGCAGTATATCTTGATGCCCTCCTGGGCTATGGATTCTGCCGTTTCCAGCACATTACCCTCGTGGTCCTCACCGTCGGAAATCAGTATTATGGCGCGGCTCTTCTCGCTCTGGGTGCTGAAACTGCGCGCGGCAGTCATAAGCGCATCCGCCGTGGCGGTACCCTGGATGGGGATGGAGCCGGGCTGTATGCTGTTCAGAAATGCTTTTGCCGAGACATAGTCGGTGGTGATGGGGAGCTGCACAAAACTCTCTCCCGCAAAAATCACCAGGCCGATGCGGTCTCCCGCCAGCTTGTCCACCAGCCTGGAAATGGCCAGCTTGGCCCTCTCAAGACGGTTGGGAGAATAGTCCTGCGCCAGCATAGAGTTGGACACGTCCAGCGCAATCATAATCTCCACGCCGCTGGTCTCACGCTCTTGCAGGCGGGCGCCCAGCTGGGGACGCGCCAGACCCAGCACGAAGAACAAGAAGGCCAGCGAAAAGAATGTCACCCGCAGCCACCCTTTGGAAGAGGAGACGTCGGGCATAAGTTTGTTTACAAGTTCAGGGTCACCAAGACGCGCCGCGCGTGCCTTCTGCCCCCTGCGATACCACCAATACCCCAGGAAAAAGAAGGGTATCAGCAGCAAGAGCAACAGATATTCAGCTTGAGCAATGTGCAACATCTTATGGTAACTTCTTTAAAATCACAAATTTAAACAACAGCTCCAGCAGCAGGAGCACCAGCGCCCAGATGGCAAAGTCCATATACCGCTCGCTGTACACGGGGAAACTGTCCACAGTGGTGCGGTTCTTTTCCATCTTGTTTATCTCGCCGTAAATCTCCATCAGCTTGGTATTGTCGGTGGCGCGGAAATACTTGCCGCCGGTGGTCTCGGCAATCTTCTGCAGCAACGCCTCGTCTATCTCCACCTTCATATTCTGCACCTGGATGCCCCAGGGAGTCTGCACCGGATAGGGAGCATCGCCCTTGGCGCCGACACCGATGGTATATACCCGGATGCCGTAGGTCTTGGCAATCTCGGCCGCCGTTTCGGGGGCGATTTCGCCACGGTTGTTCACACCGTCGGTGAGCAAAATCACCACGCGGCTCTTGGCATCGGAATCCTTCAGGCGCGCAACCGCCGTGGCAAGGCCGTTGCCAATGGCAGTGCCGTCTTCAATGAGGCCCGTCTGCACCTCCTTCATCATATTGATAAGGGTGATGCGGTCGGTGGTCACGGGGCACTGCGTATAGCTCTCGCCCGCAAACACCACAATGCCGATGCGGTCGGTGGGGCGGCTGGCAATGAACTCTATGGCGATGTCCTTGGCGGCGCCTATGCGGTCGGGCTTGAAGTCGCGGGCCAGCATAGAGGTGGATACATCCATATCCAGCACTATGTCTATGCCCTCGGTATCCACTTTCTCAAAATTCTTGCTGTCGCGCGGACGGGCAATGGCCACAATCAGCAGCGCAAGCGCAGCAAGGCGCAGCAGGAAAGGCAGATGACGCAGCGCCCGCTTGAACCAGGAGGGCTTGTACTGCCACTGATCCAGCGAAGATACCTGCAGCGACGGCGCCCTCCCCTTGAGCTCCCTGTAAAGGTACAGGGCTGTCAGCGGGATGAGCAGCAACAGCAGCCAGAGCAGTTTCGGATATTCAAAAAACATATTACTTCTCCTCCTTCTTCTCTTCGTCTATCTCCTTGATATAAGTGGCATTAACAAAGCGCACCGCATCGGGAATGACCTCTTCGTTCTCTTCTGCCGAAGCCAGATACTTGGCAAACTTAACCAGGTCGGCGCGGGTAAAGAGCTCGTCCATCTTGCCGTAGAGAGCCTCTTCAATATCCTGCTTCTTTAGGTCGGCAAGCATCTCACGCGAAGGACGCTCCAGAGCCACAATGCCGTAGCGGTCGGCGATATATACGCGGAGGGCGTCGGTGACCTCTGTGTAGAACTGCTTCTGCTTGTCGTTCTGCCAGAGTTTCTGCTTACGGATTTTGTCCAGTGCCCGCAGCGCCACGATGTGCGGCGGATCCTTCACTATGGGCTTGCCCAGGAAGGTGCGGTTGGCGCGGCTCATCTTTATCCAGCGCACCAGCGCCCAGACTATCAGCGCCAGCAGCAGCGCCAGGCCTATCCACGGCAGCAATTCCTTGAATTTGAGCGGATATTTGATCTGCCCCTTGAGGTCTTTGATCACATATGTGGCGGTGTCAATGGGCACGGTGGTGACCTCCAGCGTGGGGCCTTCCATATAAAGGGTGTCCACAGCGCCACTCTTGCGCTCTATCATAGCAATCAGCGGCGGCAGATAATAGCTGCCGCTGTCAAAACTGGTAAGGATGACCTTGCCCTCTACCTTGACGCTCTTGCGGCCGTTGGACACGGTGTCCAGCTGCAGCGGCTTGATGATTTCCACGCCGGGAGCCGGCGGGTCGGCGATATCCTCCAGGAAATATTTCTCTCCGGGCGCCATCTCCAGCGGAATAATCCACTCTATCTGGTCGCCTATAAGGATGGTGTCGCGGCTCAGCCGGGTGGCTGGATTGCCCTCCTGCGCACGGCCGGCCACACACGCCGCCAAAAGCATCATTGTAAGTATCAATCTTCTCATTTGAGTCCCCTGTTTTTAAAGAAACCGGTCAGATACTTCACATAATCGTCGTCGGTGGCGATGCTCACATTGTCTATGCGATATTTGCTTAGCAGCGCCTTCCGCTCGGCATCCTGGCGCAGGGAGCGCTTCTGGTATTCCTTGCGCATCCTCTTTGAAGAGGTGTCCACCCAGGCGGTGGCGCCGGTTTCGGCGTCGCGCACCTTCACCAGACCCAGATTGGGAATCTCCTTTTCGCGCCTGTCGTAGATGTCAATCACAGATATGTCGTGGCGGTTGGCAGCTATCTTCAGAGCCTCTTCGTAGCGCGGACGGCCTTCTGCGTCGGTATCCATCATATCGGAAAGCACAAAGGCGGTGCAGCGCTTCTTAAGGGCGTTGGTCAGATAGCGCAGCGCCTCGCTCACATCGGTGCCACGGTCTTCTGGCTGGAACTCCACCAACTCGCGGATTATGTGCAGCAGGTGGCTGCGGCCCTTCTTGGGCGGAATAAACTTCTCTACCTTATCGCTGAAAAGCAGCGCCCCTACCTTGTCGTTGTTGATGGAGGCTGAGAAAGAGAGCACCGCGGCGATTTCGGTGGCAAGGTCCTGCTTGCTGCGCACGCTGGTGCCGAACGCACGCGAGCCGCTGACATCTATCAGCAGCATCACGGTGAGTTCGCGCTCCTCTTCAAACACCTTTACGTAGGGCGAGCGCAGGCGGGCTGTGACGTTCCAGTCCATATTGCGCACGTCGTCGCCATACTGGTATTCGCGCACCTCGCTGAAGGTCATACCGCGCCCCTTGAAGGCGCTGTGGTACTCTCCGGCAAACATCTGGTGCGAGAGCGCCTTGGTGCGGATCTCAATCTTGCGAACCTTGCTTAATAATTCGTTGCTGTCCATCAAAGAAACCTCCCGCTACTACGGAACCTCAATTGTATTCAGGATATCTGCGATGATATTCTCGGATGTGATATTGTCGGCCTCGGCCTCGTATGTAAGGCCTATACGATGGCGGAGAACCTCATAGCAGACGGCGCGGACATCCTCCGGAATCACATAACCGCGGCGGCGGATAAACGCGTAGGCCTTGGAGGCCATTGAGAGCGAAATGCTGGCACGCGGACTGCCGCCAAAGGCAATCATATTCTTGAACTTGGACAAGCCGTATTCCTCGGGATTACGGGTGGCGAACACAATGTCCACGATGTATTTCTCTATCTTCTCGTCCATATAGACGTCGCGGACGACCTTGCGGGCGCGGACTATATCCTCCGGCTTGATCACCACGCTGGGCTTGGGAAGACCCTCGCCGCTGTTGTTCATACGGATAATCTGCTTCTCCTCTTCTTTCTTGGGATATTTGACCACGACCTTGAGCATAAAGCGGTCCACCTGCGCCTCGGGCAGCGGATAGGTACCTTCCTGCTCAATGGGGTTCTGGGTGGCCATTACCAGGAACGGCTCGGGAAGGCGGAAACTCTCGTCGCCGATAGTGACCTGGCGCTCCTGCATTGCCTCCAGCAGGGCGCTCTGCACCTTGGCCGGAGAACGGTTTATCTCATCTGCCAGAATGAAATTGGCAAAGATGGGGCCTTTCTTGATTTGGAACTGCTCGCTCTTCTGGCTGTATATCAGCGTGCCGGTGACATCGGCCGGGAGCAGGTCCGGAGTAAACTGGATACGGCTGAACTTGGCGTCCATCGTGCCCGCCAAAGTGTTGATGGCAAGCGTCTTAGCCAGTCCGGGGACACCCTCCAGCAGGATGTGTCCGTTTGCCAGCAAACCAATGAGCAGGTTCTCTATCAGCGGCTTCTGGCCCACGATGACCTTGCCCATCTCCATCTGCACGAGATCCACAAAGGCGCTCTCCCTTTGGATGCGTTCGTTCAGTTCTTTAATGTTTTCACTGTCCATATAAAAATGTTTTGTAAATTTGTTCGATTTAGATATCTGACAAAATTAGCAATATTTTCCCAATGCGATTCTTTGTTTCGGTGTCCTACAATGGCGAGCGGTACAGCGGCTGGCAAAGGCAGCTCAACGCCGTCACTGTCCAGGAAATCCTGGAAGACGCACTGGGCAAGGCGCTGGGCTGTGCGGTAGAGCTCACCGGAGCGGGCCGTACCGACGCGGGGGTCAGTGCAAGCGGGTATATCGCCCATTTTGACACCGAAAAGGACCTCAAAGAGCACGCGCAATTATTGTACAAAATAAATGCCATCCTGCCCTCTGACATAGTGGCACATTTCTTTGCCCAAGTACCCCAGGAGGCACACGCCCGCTTTGATGCCACCAGCCGCAGCTACCGCTACAGGGTGCACACCGCAAAGGACCCCTTTGCCTGGCATTCCTTCTACTGCAAGTTCCCCCTGGACGTAGAGGCGATGAACCGCGCCGCCGCCGTTTTGCTGGGGACCCACGACTTTTCAAGCTTTGAAAAGACGGGCACCGACAACAAAACCTCCATCTGCACGGTGACCCGCGCCGCATGGACTGCAGAAGATGAAAACCACCTCCTGTTTGACATCACCGCCGACCGATTCCTTAGAAATATGGTGCGCGCGATAGTCGGAACGCTGCTGGATGTAGGGCGCGGCAAAATATTTGCAGACGATATCGCAGGCCTGCTGGAAAAGAAAGACCGCTCTGCCGCAGGGCAGAGTGTTCCCGGCGAGCCGCTGATGCTTTGCGGCATCACCTACCCATACGAATTATTGAAAATTAATTAATAACCTAAGACAATGTTACTTACTGTACTTCTCCAAACTGCCGCAGACGAGGTCGCAACCACCGTGACCGAGGTTGCAGAGCAGAGTTCTTTCTCGCTGCTGGGAATGGCCAGCAAAGGCGGCTGGCTTATGATTGTGCTGGCAATCCTCTCTATCATTGCTATTTACATTTTTGCCGAGAGGCTCTACGCCATTAACCACGCCGCAAAAGTGGACAAGAATTTCACCAAGGATATCACCGACTACCTGCAGGACGGCAAGAAAAAGAGCGCCCTGGCACTCTGCAAGAAGAGCGACACCCCTGTTGCCCGTATGCTTGAAAAAGGTATCGAGCGTATGGGCCGCCCGCTGCACGACATCCAGGCTGCGGTAGAGAATGTGGGCAACCTTGAGGTCGCACGCCTCGAGAAGAGCCTTCCCATCCTGGCCTCCATTGCCGGCGGCGCCCCTATGATCGGTTTCCTTGGCACCGTGATCGGTATGGTACAGGCATTCTTCAATATGTCGCAGGCAGGCAATAACATAGACATCACCCTGCTCTCCGGCGGTATCTACACCGCAATGATCACCACCGTGGGCGGTCTTATCGTGGGTATCATCGCCTACTTCTGCTACAACTTCCTCACATCCAGAATCTCCGACGTGGTTTACAAGATGGAGAACAGCACCATAGAGTTTATGGACGCCCTGGAGAGCGGAGCTGCAAAGCAGGGCAGCGACTCTTTTGAACTTGAAGTAGAATAATCTGCACGGCTATGGCACTCAAGAGAAACACCAAAGTGGATCCCAGCTTCTCGATGTCGTCTATGACCGACATCGTGTTCCTGCTGCTGATCTTTTTCCTGGTGACATCCACGCTCATCAACCCCAACGCCCTGAAGCTCCTGCTCCCCAAGAGCACCGGTCAGGTGTCGGCAAAACCGATGGCGACCGTCTCCATAAAGCACTACCCCGCCCAGAACCGCTGCACCTACCACATCAACGGCGACGCCACTCCCGTGAAGTTTGACCAGATCGAGGCCGAGCTGCAGAACGTGCTGGACGGCGAGGATGACCCCACATTCAGCATCTACGCAGACGAAACCGTCCCCATCAAGGAGGTCGTGGCGGTAATGAATATAGCTAAGCACAACCACTACAAAGTTATAATGGCGACATCGCCAGAATAGGATATGGCACTCTA
>JAEETP010000131.1 GCA_016290415.1 Bacteroidales bacterium | reverse complement strand
GCCACAGCCGCCCGAGCCACCGCCCGGCCACAGTGCCAGGACACCGGCCCGGCCACAGCCGCCCGAGCCCCCGCCCGGCCACAGCCGCCCGAACGTTAAATAATCTTAATCTTTGACCTTTGACCTTTGACCTTTCACCTTTCACCTTTCCGCGCTATCTTTGCATCCGCGCAGGCACACCATCCCCCGCGCATCCAACCATTATGGCTAAAGGTAACCCACTCTTAGGTACCCTCCGGCGCAGTATCGGGGACGTAACCTTCTTTCGGCGCAACGGCGAGCAGATAAGCCGTGCTCGCATACGTCAGATAGCTAACCCTCGCACGGATGCGCAGACCATCCGTCGGCTGGCCTTCAGCAGTGCAAGTAAGACCGCACAGCAGCTCAGAGGCATCGTGGACCATAGTTTCCAAGGCATCAAGTACGGCCAGACGAGCGTCAACCACTTCGTGTCACGACTCGCCAAGGAGATAGGGTCAACCATGGAAGGGGCTGTCGTTGACCCGTCAACCGCCCCATTCGGCACAGCCCCCGTGCTGCCGTATGCAGCTGGAGGCGTCGCAGCTGGCGCAAAGGCTCTCATCTCCAGCGGTGACCTGGCATCGGTTCCGTTCGATTTTCTGAGCGGTTC
Source organism: Bacteroidales bacterium (assembly GCA_016290415.1). Classification (GTDB taxonomy): domain Bacteria; phylum Bacteroidota; class Bacteroidia; order Bacteroidales; family UBA932; genus Equibacterium. The sequence continues at coordinate 3,244 of JAEETP010000131.1, read as the reverse complement.
ACCTTACGGCTTTCTGATTGGTAATACGTTAGAGCCCACTTGGAATATGGCAAATGCGAAAGTTTCTGATTTCGAAACCATCTTCGGTGTTCCAAGTACCGACCAGCTGACGTTTATCTTCGGTGCACCAGTCGAATTAGACTACATCAGCGAAAGTGAGTTGTTCTATGGGGTTCGTTTCTCTGTGGCTCGGCTGAACTTCATGCCTGCAGCTGAGTTTACGGGAGAAAATCTATTTGAGGAAGTGTCGTCCTCTTCTTCCTATTTTCGCTTTTTCTCTCCATTCGTGGACTGGGATCGTTCAAGCGCATCTCTGCAGAATATGGAGTTCATTTTTTCGCAACAAAGGCTTATTGCTTTCTCTGGTGACGTCGCCAGTCGCATGGATCCAACAGGCACATTTGCTGCAGGTGATGTATGCCTGGCGGGCTGCATTACCTCGCGCTTTGAAAACAATGCCTGGCGCAGATCCACAACCCGTCTAATTCAGAACCCGAAGACCATCACCCAGTCAGCTGTGGCGTATGAACAGAACTACGCCTACAACGACATCATGTCCACGATTGAACTCTCTGTGCCATCGAAGAAGGCAACAGAGGATAGATACCTGAACAAAGAGCCCAACGCGTGAGCGCAGGTCTCTTTGCATTATCACTCATTATTTTGAAGGCAGCACCCCCTCTGCCGGGGATGCTGCCTTATTGTGTATTATTAACGATGGCTCTCACCCTTGCGATCTCGTCATCGACCTCCTTTTCCAGCTTGATAGCGGCGCGGAGAACCTTTGGGTCTCGGGTGTCGAAGTAGGCCTTCTGGGCACTTCTCATGTTGGCTACAAGGTAGAAGAACTCGCGACTGTTCATTTTGGTTTCTCATAAATTGTATATACAATTCGCGTGTGCCATCTCGCGAGAAAGAGATCCAGACTGTCGCCGTCCGGAAAGATCCTGGACTCGCGGACTGCGTCCAGCGCTTCCAGGTACATTGTGATTGCCTCATTGATGAGCCAGTTGCTCTTGATGTTGTTAGACCTCTCCAGCTGGAGCTGGGCCCATAGCGCATCCTTGATGCGCGCAGAGATTGGGTGTGTCATTTTTGGGTGGTGTGGATCCTATGGTACCTATCACATTCTCCCTTGCGGGTTCTTGGGTAAGGGCATGTGCCCTGGGCATAGCGTGGACAGTCGGTGTTGCAGGCTTCCTCGCGTTCTTCGTAGTTCCAGCAGTTGTATACCGGGGTGTTGGCCTCCATCAGGGGGCATCCGTCTTGCCATAAGCACGATGGACATAGTGGTTGTAGTGGTGTCATTGCTTCTTTTTTTTACTGCTGCAGCATTTCATTTTTACTGCTGCAGCATTTTATTTTTGCTGCTGCAGCTGCTTATTTTTTTGCTGTTCTTGCTGTTCTTTGCGGATCGTGTCTGCGTGCAGCTTGTAAGTATCAGCTTGATTCTTCACAAACTCGGCCGCTTGTGGATCTCCGGCAGCCGCTTTTACCTGTTGTTCTTCGTAGTAGACCATGAACGAGGTCTTACCCTGAGCGCGAAGCCGCTTGCGCCGCTCCTCCTGGAGGGCGATCTCTCGGCGGTGCTCCTCGTTGATCTGTTCCGTGATCTCATCTGCCTTGCGTCGCTTTGCCTGGGCTTCAGTCTTGGCTCTGGGCGTTATTGGTTGGTCTAGTAGATACTTCTTGACCTTCCACAGCGGCCCCTGCCGTTCAATCAGCTGCGCAGCCATTAGGCGCTTGACGGCGCATCTGACAGCTGAGATTGTGAGACCTGTCTCCTGGACTATTCGTCGCAGGGAGAGTCCGCAGAGATCGCGGTCGTGGTCGTGATACCCGGCCCTGAGGACGAGGTGGAGATAAATAAGTCTCACAGCTTCGCTCCGGTAAAGCGCCGGGAACTCTGATATGTCTATGATGGTCGTGTATCTCATGATCACTCCGGGGTTGTAGGGTACAATATAGCCCTGTATAGATCACACTCCATCTCCCTGCGTCTCCAGTAGAGGTCAATCAGGAGACGGTCTTTGTATATACAACGATTGAGCAGGCCGCGCTCGATCCAGGCGCAATGAATGCAGGTGTTATACGTTACTTTCATTGCGCAGCTCTTTTGATAGTTTGGCAAACAGTTTATATGCAATCTCCCAGCTGAGAGGCTTCGCGCCCTCGGCCTTGATGATGGCAAACCGGTTGGTCTGCCATCTCTCGGCGAGCTGTTTCTGAGTTAGTGCACTTCGCAGTCTCCAGGTCTTGAGTGCGAGTGCGAACTCTTGACGATCGATCTCGATAGACAGTCCCCGCTGGACTGCCGGTGGTGTCTGTTCGTATGATTCCATTGTCATGATGTAGTGCAGCCGGGATGGTTGGTCGGCTGCGGTGGCAAAGGTAGTGCTTTTTTTGTTCACTTTCTGCAACACGTAGTAACATTTTATATCTTTTTAACACACCGCAGGCCAGCGTCAGCTGGGGAGATGGTGCCATCCCGCCGGATCCCGCCGGGATGGCACCTGAAGGAGGAGGGTCTAACAGTCCTCCGTGTTGCAGCGAGTTGCGCGGGCGCGGAGCGACCGCGGAGCGAAGGCGGAGCGGTCGCGAGCGTGCCCGCGCGAGTACGTGTGCGTCCGTGTGCGTCCGTGTGCATCCGTGTGCGTAGGCCGTAGGCGCATAGGCCTGCACCCGAAAAGGTATTTTTATTTATTTTATTTCAATATGGCGTGCCGCGGTCTGTGTCGTGCGCTGTGTCGCGGTCTGTGTCGTGCGCTGTGTCGTGTATATACAATAACATGGTATGTATTAGGCCGTTGCGTGTGTCGTTCTCTGTGTCGTTCTCTGTGTCGTGCGCTGTGTCGTGCGCTGTGTCGTACATCAGAACGAATAAGCAGCCGTCAGCTGGGCTGCAGCTGGGCGTTCATAAGCAGCCGTCAGCAGCCGTCAGCCGGGCAGCCGTCAGCGGCCGTCGGATGGGCGTCCATAAGCAGCCGTCAGCAGCCGTCAGACTGCGCCCGTCAGCATACCGCCGGTAGCGCGGGGCGGTGGCTCGGGCGGCTGTGGCCGGGCGGTGGCTCGGGCGGCTGTGGCGGGGCTCCGGCCGGGGGGCTGCGGTGTTGCGCGCTGTTGCGCCGTGTGCCGGGGGCGGGCCGGCCGCGGGGAGGGAGGGAGGGAGGGAGTGAACGGAGCGGACGGAGGGCCGGCCGCAGGGAGCAAGGGAGGGGAGGAGAGTGCGGAGCGGAGGGAGGGA
>JAEETP010000035.1 GCA_016290415.1 Bacteroidales bacterium | reverse complement strand
CATTTAAGCCAAGGAAGGCAGATGCAGCTCTTTCCCGATACCCGGAATTGGCCACCGGGCCGTTGAGAGAATTCTTATATGAATGGGAATACTTGTCAGAGAATCTGCCGCCAAACAGCAAGCCCTTGATGTTACCGTCAGCAGAAATGGAATAGGCGGCCAAACCGTTATTTGTTTGATATTCAGTAGAGAGAACACCGCCAAACTCACCCGGACCGCGAACCGGCTCCGGATGGAATATAAGAATTCCGGCAAGTGCGTCTGAACCGTACATCAGAGAGGCCGGCCCCTTCAGGATTTCTACAGAATGGATACCGGCTCCATCTATCTCTATGCCGTGCTCATCTCCCCACTGCTGGCCTTCCTGCCTTATTCCATCATTCACAACCACTACCCTGTTGAATCCCATACCACGTATTACCGGTTTCGAAATGCCCCCGCCGGTGGTGATTTCGTTCACTCCAGGCTCAGAAGATATAGCGTCGATAATATTTCCGCCTGAACGCGATGCCAAATCTGCCGGCCTTATCACAGAAACAGGTGCCGGCATCTCTTTCAACTTAGCGTCACCCGCCAGACCGGTAACAACTATCTCGTCTATTTCCAGATGCTTAAAGAAAATATCCGTAGAATCGGGCTTGGATTCTTGCGCAGTCAACGCAACGCTTGCCAGCAAAAGAGCTATTAGCAACAACAATTTCTTCATATCCCTTCTATTCAATTCGGGACAAATATATATAATACCGGAAAAATCCAAAATTATGGGGATTCCACCATTCGATAATTGTTGATACCTTTGTACCAAAAGCGATATTTGAAATGAAAACAATCAGAGAAGTTCTTTACGACTGCCAGGCAAAAGGCACCGCCGTGCTGGCTACCAACTTTTATAATTACGAAACCCTTTCCTGCGTGGCCCGCGCAGCCCAGGCGATGAATGCCCCGGTGATGCTTCAGCTGACCCGGTCGTCCATAGATTATATGGGGCTGCACACTGCCTACAAGATGGGACGTCAGGTTATGGAAGACTACGGCCTTCAGGGCTATATCCACCTTGACCACGGCCCGAGCCTGGAACTGGTGCAGCGCTGCCTGGACGAAGGTTTCGACTCCGTAATGATAGACGCTTCTGAGAAGCCTTTTGACGAGAATGTGAGCATTTCTGCCAAAGCGGTGGCAATGGCAAAGCCCTACGGCGCCAATGTAGAGGCCGAGCTGGGATATGTCGCCAAACTGGGGCAGGAACAAGGCGGCGGCTTCACCACCCCGGAGCAGGCGGTCGAATTTGTAAACCGCACGGGGGTTGACGCACTGGCCGTTTCAATTGGCTCAGCACACGGATTCTACAAACTCCCGCCCCATCTTGACATCCCGCGTCTGAAGGCCATCCACGCCGCAACACCTGTAGCGCTGGTTCTACACGGCAGCTCCGGAATTCCCCACGACCAGGTTCGCGAAGCAATCGCCAACGGCATAGTCAAGGTGAACCTCGCCACCGAAATCAAAGACAACTTTATGAGGGCTCTCAAGAAGGTTCTGTCGGAGAGTGACGAAATAGACCTGCGCAAGGTCTTCCCCAAGGCAATGGAACCGGTGGTTGAGCTACTCAAAGAGAAATACACCGTCACCGGCGCCACTCGCACCAATTAACAAAAAAGCCTGCCCCGAAAGAGCAGGCTTTTTTGATGGTCAGGATTCTTAGAATACCAGCAGGAACAGTCCGGCGGCCATAGCGCAGCCCACGATGGGACCGCACACGGGAACCCAGGCGTACCACCAGCCGCTGTCGCGCTTGCCTTTGATGGGCAGGATAGCGTGAGCAAGACGGGGGCTGAGGTCGCGGGCAGGATTGATGGCATAACCGGTGGTTGCACCCAGCGACATACCTATGGACATAATCAGGCAGGTCACAGGCCAGGAGCCAAGCGCGCCTGTTGCCAGCGCGGTACCGCCCATAGAGAAGGCATTGCCGTTTGTACCCAGTGCGAGTATCACAAATACCAGCAGGCAGGTTGCAATGGCCTCGCAAAGGAAGTTGCGCCAGCCGTTCTTGATGGCGGGCATAGTGCAGAATGTTCCCAAGATAGTGTCGGGCTCATCTGCAGTGGCATTGTAGTGATCTTTATAGAATATCCACACCAGCACGGCACCCAGGAAGCCGCCCAGCATCTGGGCGATGATATATCCCAGCACCAGCGACCACTCGAACTTGCCGGCGATGGCCAGGCCCAGAGTCACAGCGGGATTCAGGTGGGCACCGGAAACGGGACCGGCGATGAGCACACCCATCATTACTGCCAGACCCCATCCGAGAGCTATTACCACCCAGCCGGCGCCTTTAGCCTTGGAAAAATTCAGAGAGCAGGCAGCGCACACGCCGTCGCCCAAGAGAATCAGCACCAGAGTGCCGATGAATTCAAAAATATACTGAGTCATATTACTTGCGTGTTACGGTTCTTGAAATTGCATCTTTCCAGCCATCTTTGCTGGCAGTCATATCGGCGCCGGAGGGGGCAAAAGTGCGTTCTGCCTTCCACTGCTGTTTGATCTCGTCCAGACTGCTCCAATAGCCCACTGCAAGGCCGGCCAGATAGCAGGCGCCCAGAGCGGTGGTCTCGGTAACTTCTGGACGGATAACATTCGCACCCAGGATATCAGCCTGGAACTGCATCATAAGATTGTTGCGTGAGGCTCCGCCGTCTACCTTGAGCTCTGCCAGAGGCACTCCCGCATCACGTTCCATTGCAGAGACAATGTCCATAGTCTGGAACGCTATGCCTTCCAGGGCGGCCCGGGCAATGTGCGCAGCGGTGGTTCCGCGGGTGATTCCGCAAATGACTCCGTGGGCATACTGGTCCCAGTAGGGAGCGCCCATACCGGTGAGGGCGGGCACAAAGTAAACGCCGCCGTTGTCGGGCACTGAAGTGGCCAGGGCTTCAATTTCAGAAGAAGAGCGGATGATGCCAAGGCCGTCGCGCAGCCATTGCACCACGCTGCCGCCCACAAAAATGGAGCCTTCCAGAGCATAATTCACAGTTTCGCCAATCTTCCACGCCACGGTGGTGAGGAGGTTGTTCTTGGAGAGAATCGGTTTCTCGCCGGTATTCATCAGCAAGAAACAGCCAGTGCCGTAAGTATTCTTGACAGAACCGGGAGTTGTGCACATTTGGCCAAACAGGGCCGCCTGCTGGTCGCCGGCTATGCCCGCAATAGGCACTTCGTGTGCAAAAATAGTGGTCTTGGTGTAGCCATATACTTCAGAAGAAGAGCATACGCGCGGCATCATAGAGGCCGGGATACCAAGCAACTCCATCAATTCACGGTCCCACTCCAGAGAGTTGATATTGAACAGCATTGTGCGGGAAGCATTGGAGACGTCGGTAACGTGCACCTCGCCGCGGGTCAGCTGCCATACCAGCCAGCTGTCCACATTTCCAAAGCGCAGTTTGCCCGCCTCTGCCCTCTCGCGTGCACCGGGGACATTGTCCAGAATCCACTTGATCTTTGTGCCGGAGAAATATGCGTCAATTATGAGACCCGTCTTCTCGCGGATCTTGTCCACCAGCCCCTTTGCCTTCAGAGAATCGCAAAACTCAGAGGTGCGGCGGTCCTGCCATACGATGGCATTGTATACCGGAGCGCCGGTCTCGGCGTCCCATACGATTGTTGTTTCACGCTGGTTGGTGATGCCTATGGCAGCTATGTCCAGGCCGTTGATGCCTATCTTGGAGATAGCCTCCGCAATTACGGCAGCCTCGCTGGCCCAGATTTCCATAGGGTCGTGCTCCACCCAGCCCGGTTTGGGGAAGTGCTGGGTGAATTCCTGTTGCGCTGTAGAGCGGATGTTTCCGTCGTGGTCGAAAACAATGGCTCTGGAAGAGCTTGTTCCCTGATCCAGAGCCAATATGAATTTTTTACTCATTATGCTATTTCTTTTTCATCAAGCCGTGTACCCTGTTGAGGAAGTCCCCTACGCGGGCCTTGTACTCTTCGGGGTATTTCGCAAAAGAGTTGGCGTGCACGGCACCGGGGACAGCCCAGTACTCTTTGTAGCCGTGGGTCTTGGCAGCGAAATTCTTCCAGAGGTGCTCGAAGGGAACAAAATCGTCCGCATCGCCGTGGATGAAATACATAGGGCGATCGCACTTGGCCAGCTGCTTGACTGAAGATGCCTCTTTGAATCCCCAGCCGTAGCGGTTCTTGCAGACAATGCTCGCGCTGTTGAGAATCGGGAACGGAGGGAGGTGGAAGCTGTCGTGGAGATTGGTCTTGAACTGATCCCAAACGGACGAGTAACCGCAATCCTCCACAAAGCAGCGAACATACTCCGGCAGCGGGTCGCCGCTGGCCATCATAACCGTGGCTGCACCCATCGACACGCCGTGGAGCACCATAAAATCGTCGTTGAAGATATTATGGGCCACATCTATCCATTTCTCTAAATCGAGACGGTCCAGCCAGCCCATCTGCACTGCATCACCCTCGGAATAACCGTGATACTGCAGATCCGGGAAGAGCACGTTATAGTTCAGGTCATCACGATACATACGCACCAGGTAGAGGAACACATAGTGGTTGTCGGTATAGCCGTGCACCACAATGGCGGTACCCTTTGCCCTTGCGGGATTGGCGGCGGGTACAAAGCAAGCGTGAATCTTCTTGTCGTTGAAACCTACGATAGTTGTATCCTTGAGAAGGCCGTCAGCCTTGAGGCCGTCGTACCAGGCAGTACTGCCGGGCAACAGTGAATCAGCTTTATGGCGGGTGCGCTCAATGTCGTCCACGCCGTGAGGAGTGGGCTTAAGTGCGTAGTTGCACATAAACTTGCCCGCCAGGCAGCTCTGGAGAGAGAGGGTCACCAGCAAAATGGCAACGAGACGAAAAATCTTTTTCATAGCTGCCATTAGAACTGATAGTTGATACCGATACCAATCCAGAGACCTGCATCCAGGCCGGGAGTGAAGCATTTTGCGAAATCTGCAGATACGATGAAGTTCTGGTTCATCGCAATCTTGAGGCCGGCACCGGCGCTGTAGATAAGATCTTTGACGTGGCTGTGATCGTAAATCAAACCATTATAATCTGCACCGTGCACTGTGTTGAAGCGCTCCAATTCTGCAGTCTTGTTTTTGTCTGTCAGATATTTCACATAACCTGAATAATCGATACCCGTGAGAAGTTTGCCATCCACTATCTGATTGGCAGAGGATGCTGCAAGCAATTCATTTGCCCTATAGGGTTTTGTGATGATACCGGCATCGAAGAACGGGTTCACTGCAATATAGAAATACTGTTTTGCAAGGGTGAATTTAACGAGTTTAATGCGGAGCTCTGTATTAGCCCAGGCCATACCTTCTGTGAGGATGCGGTTCTCGCGCAGACCGCGAATGGTGCCGCTGCTGCCGAATCCCTCGGAAATCATATTGCGCTGCACCAGCAGAGGGATATTCTGAATCATATAGAACGGAGTCTCACCGGCAATGGTCTGCTGCCAGGCCAGACGATATGCAAAAACGGGGTCGCCTGCAGGAATATGAATAGGGATATCCACATAATGACGGAAGTATGCACAAGCCTTCAAATACCTGTGATTGAGGACATTTCCGTTCAGGTAGGCTTCTGCCCATATACCGCGGTTGGGAGCAGCCTCGATGTCACGGGTGTCATATACCAGACCGGCATTGAGTTCCAAGGCCAAACCTCCATTTGCTTCGTCTTCTGTAATAGCTCCGATTGATTTGTATTTATCAAACAGTGTTACCGAATTGTTGTAATACTGCTTGGTGCCATCCTTGTCAAGATCTACTCCGACATCTTTCATCTGACCCAGTTTCCAGTCCCAGAAGTTGACACCGGCAGCCCAGTTGAGATTGTCGGTGATACGGCCCTGGAGATTGGCAAGCACGCGAAGCATATTACGGCTCATTCCGTAGTAGTTCAGGTTGTCGTTCCCAATCAAAGCATATCTGTTGGACCACATATCATAGTCTTGTACAGCTGCCGGGCCGTTGAAACCCCAGAAACTGTACAGAGGGTCAGTCATATATGTTACGGATGCATTTACACGCATACCGGGAATCAGATACTTGGAATCATAGGCCAGATAGAGACGTACACGGTGACTCTTGGTAAAATAAGAGGCCTCCCAGCTGATCTTGTGAAGTGGATCAGGATAGGTAGAACCATCGCCATAGTTGTAAACGTCACCGAAGGCACCTGCCTGATAACCATTGTCCACCGAGAAGGTGGCAGTGGGGAGCAGGCCAAAGCTCCAGCCTTTCTTCATCTCCTTTTCTTCCTGAGCATTAGCATTGAAAGCCAATGCAACGAACAATGTAATAATAAATAGTTTTTTCATTATAATTTGGTTAAAAATTGTTCTATTATACAAACTTAAACAAAAAAACGTTTAAATCCTCGTTTTCTAAAAAATTATTACCTTTACACAAACAAATGTCGTTTTTGTATGAAGCGCATACTTGCATACGGTTTGATTATTATGCTGGCCCTCTCCTGCGCCGACATCCAGGAGCCGGAGGTTCATAACGACGACAGCGCTCTGGACGGTTGGTGGTATCTCGCCGCCCTCTCCGACACGGAAAATATGACCTCCGGAGACCCTCAGCTCTTTGACGAGCAGTATACGGCAGACGACACCCGCGAATGGCGCCATATCTCCGGCACCCGGTTCACAAAATATGAGCTGTTGTTTATGGTGGGCTATGACATAGACCCCGAAACCGGCGATTTCATAGAGATACACAAAAAATATGTGGCTGAATATCCCGAGGATGTGATGTATTCCTCACTGTTTATGAGTCCCGGTCCCTTTGGCAGCTGCATTCCCTACGACACAAACGAAGATGGCGAACGGCTGGACTCCTACTCCACCTTTAAGGCAGAGGGAGATGAAATATACCTCACCTGCTCCGGCGGCCCCTACACCTACTACTGGCTGGACAAGGACACCCCCATTGACGACAATCAGGACGGGGTGATCAACTGCTACGATATGTCCTGGCACGGCCGTATGCCACGCGTAATACCGCTGGTGGACGGCAAGGATCCCACAACATTCAAAGTGACAAACGTCTGGAAGCGCTCTACCGAAGCTGCCTTCCGGAACTGGAAATACACATTGGAAAATCTATAAACTTAATTAAAATGGCAAGTCTTATTTACATCATCGGCGTTGTCCTCTCTATCATTGCAGTGCTGGACATCCTCAAGAAACCCATCTCACTGGTGGGCAAAATCATCAGCGCAGTGCTGGTTCTGGCATTCAGCTGGATTGGCCTGCTTGTTTACTTCCTGTTTGCACGCGACCGCCTGACCAAGTGGTTCAAATAGAGAGTTCAACATCAACAAAAAAGCCGATCCTTGCGGGTCGGCTTTTTTGTTGTCTTATCTGATTTTATCCAGGAAGTCATAGATATGCCTTGTCTCTTCTACCATACTCTTATTCAGACTTGGTATTGACGCCGCGTCGTGGTTCATGCCATCTATAAACCAGGTATCAAACTGCCAGCCCATCTTGCGGAAATACTCCGAGAGGAACGCCGGGCCCCAGCAGCCAAAGTTGCTCTCAGGCACCAGTTTTTCGCCAAAGGGCACTATATTGTCTACAGTGCCGTGGATGAACATATGGGGACACGGAGCCCACTTGTATACCGGATGCGACATTCCCAGTTTCCAAACGCCTCCGGCTCCGGAAATGACGCCAGCATAGTTAAACCCTTCAGGAAGTCGGGAGGTGGCAATGGGATCGTCGTTGCATAGCAGATATTCAGCCATTACAGAATTGATGGCTCCGGCGCTGCAGCCGGCCAGAACAATACGGCCGGCATCTATGCCCAGCGCATCTTTGCGGTCCAGCAGGAAACGGGTGGCATCGTAGGTATCCTCCACAGCGCGGGTTATGGCCCGTACATACTTGTAGCCATCCACGTTGGAATCTACAAACATAAAGCGCTCCAGGCTGATGCGATAGTCAATACAGGCCACGTTGAAGCCCTTGAGCAGATACATCTCCGGCGCCATTGAATAGCGGCTGCCGGTCCACCAACCGCCGCCGAAAGAGAGTATCATTGTTGGACGCGGAGCGGTATCATCCTTCATCCTGAAGAAGTCCAGTTTAAGGGTATCGGGCCCCTTTACGGCATAGGTAAAGGTCTCCATAACGGCGCCCTCGAGAAAGTCATAGGGGCAATTCTGGGCCTTTGCCGACAGGGCAGCAAGGCACAGGGCCGCAATCACAAATATCTTTTTCATTTATTAGAAGATATAGTTCAAAGCTATGTAGAGTGCGCTGTCGCCGTCGGTTTTAATGAAAGGCTTGGCCCATTCGGCAGAGACAATAAAGTTGGTATTCATAACCAGTTTAAGGCCGGCGCCGGCACTGCAGTGCAGTTTGAGCGCCTCCTTCTGCAAATCAGAGACAGACTTGCCATAAAAGGCGGCAAGCTCTTCTCCCTTGTACAGACTGGTCACCATTCCGGCGTCGAAAAGCGGATTGGCCGCAACATACCAGTTCTGCCCTATCAGTTTAAAATCAAACAGGCGGATGCGAAGTTCGCTGTTAATCCAGGCATAGCTGTCACCCACCAGCCGCTGGGCCAGCAGGCCGCGGACGGTGTTTATGCCGCCCAGGCCGTCTGTGCAGGTCTGGCGCAGGAACAGCGTGCTGATGTTCTGCTGATTGTAGAACGGCGCCTGCCCCGCAATCACACCCTGATATGCAAGGTGATAGGCAAACACCATCCTGTCGGGCCACAAAGACAGATACTGGCGCAGATGGGCTGCCAGACGCAGGTATTTATAACCGTCGCCAAAAATGTCCGGAGAGCCGTTAAAATAGGCTTCTGCCCAAAGGCCGCGGTTGGGAGCCGACTCGTTGTCGCGGGTGTCGAACACCAGGCCCGCCTTTATCTCGAGCCGGTGTCCTCCGGTCGCCTCCTCGTCTGAAAACACATTCTGCTCACACATCTGATGGTACAAAGTCTTGGTTGGGTCATAGACTTCGTAGGGTTCTTTTGTTTCCTTGTCTTTTTTGGTCAAGGTTATGTCACCCAGCTTGTAATACCAATAACTCAGGCCTCCAACCCAGTTTAGATGGGGAGCAATCTCGCCCTGGAAATCAGCCAACACGCGTACCATACCGCGACGGTAGGCATAGCGGGCCTCGCGGGTCTCCTGGTTGGCATCTCGGCTCTTGTCGTAGGCCTCAAGACCGTTCAGGCCATAGAAAAGGAACATCGGGTCGTACTGATAGCTGGCAGAAAGTGTAGTGCGGATGCCAGGAATCAGATAGCGCGAGTCAAACTGGCCGTGAAGAAGTGTCTGTCCGCCGGTATACCGGGATGCCTCTACATACATTCTCTGACGATAGTCCGGATAGAGATTGGCGTAGTTGAAAATGTCAGCGCAGATACCGTACTGGAATCCCAGATCGGAGTTATAGCTCACGCAGGGAAGGACTCCAAAGTTCCACCCCTCTACCCTGTCGTCATCGCCTGCATAAGCGGCGCCACACAGAGCAAACAGCGCGATGAGTATTGTGTACAGTTTTTTCATTGTTCTACAATTTCTTCCGATGCCGCCACTGCCGCCTTAGCAGTTACGCGATTGTCCACCTTGCCGCCGTAGACGACGTAGCGCTGGAACAGAAACTCGGTGACAAGATTGATGAACATATTGATGAATGTCACAAGATATTCGTTCCACATCAAAGTCTCCGTGAGATACTTCTCCAGCATTGTGCTCAGGGGTGTGAACACGGCATAATAGCATATCACCTTGAACATCGCAACCGGCACGTTGGCCGTGCTCTTGAAGGTGAACCGCCTGTTCAAGGTAAAATTCCAAAGCACCGACAGCGTAAGGGCAATGAGGTATGACAGCCACGGCTTGAAATGCGTGAACTCGTTCATAAGGGCAAAAGAGCCCATCTGAATGGCACCTGCACTTATCGAGAACAGGAGAAACTTGATAGCGCGCCAGACTTCTTTATTCATTGGCTGCTTCCTCTTCTTCAAGTTTGGTGTAGGCCACCTTGCCCACCAGAGTGGTGGGAAGAGAGGCGCGCACCTCTATTTCAGTGGGAAGGGCATATTTTGCAATATGCTTACGGCAATGCTCCATTATGCTTTCGCGCAGCTCAGGAGTATCTTCATAGCCATCTGCCAATACCAGGAATGCCTTTACCCGCTGCATTTTGTAATTGTCGCGTACGCCAATCACGCAGCTGCGCTGCACGGCCGGATGTCCCTCCAGGATATTCTCTATCTGCGAAGGATATACATTGTAGCCGCTGGTTATTATCATCCTCTTCATCCTCTGGCGGAAGTATATGAAGCCCTCGGTGTCCATAACGCCCAGGTCGCCGGTATGCAGCCAGGTGTGGCCGTCTTCGTGCTTGCGCAGCGTCTCGGCATTCTCCTTTTCGTGGTTGATATAGCCCAGCATCATAGAAGGACCGGTAAGGCAGATCTCGCCCTCTTCGCCGTAAGGCTGCTCTTCACAGGTACCCGGCTTGCAGATCTTGTAGTAAGTGTCGGGGTAAGGGATACCTATGCTGCCCTCCTTCTCCTTGGCGTAGGGAGTAAGGCAACTTGCGGTCACACACTCGGTGGTGCCGTAGCCCTCGCGGACGCGCACGTTGGCATTGTGCTCTGCGAGGAACTTGTCAAACTTCTTCTTGAGCTCTATGGTGAGCGAGTCGCCGCCGGAGAACACACCCTTAAGGCAACTGAGGTCGGCGCCGTCAAGGTATTTGTTGCGGGTGATGGCTTCGAAAAGCGTAGGCACGCCCGCAATGATATTGGGACGGGTCTTCTTGATGAGGTTTGCGTAACTCTTCACGTTGAATCGGGGCACCAGAATGGAGGTGCCGCCCACCACCATCATCGTGTGGATGCACACGCCCAGGCCAAAGCCGTGGAACACCGGCATTGCCGCCAGCATTCTGGCGTGATGCACGGGGAAATTGGCCATTGCGCCGGTCTGCTGAGCCAGGGCGTTGAAGTTGAGGTCAGAGAGCATAATGCCCTTGGTGACACCGGTTGTGCCGCCGGAAAAGAGCACCACTGCCTCTGTATTGAAGTCCTTGTCGGCCACATAGCCCTCTTTTACATCAGCGCCGCCTTTCACAAAGTCTTTCCAGAGGATGACGTTGCCCTCGGTGCGAATCTTGGGGAATTTGCGCTCTGTGAGCAGTTTCTGGCCAAGATTCAGCGGGAAAGGAAGTTCCTCGGAAACCCTTGCGATTATGAGTTTTGAGATAGGACGCTCCTGCTGGACTTTTACGAATTTCTCATAGAACTGATCCAGAGTAACAGCAATTTCACATTCGGCCTCGTTCATATAGAAGGCTATTTCCGACACGGCCGAAAGCGGATGCACCATAGAGGCAATGGCACCGATGCGGTTGAGGCCGTACAGGCAGTAGATGGCCTGCGGCACGTTTGGCAGGCATACCAGCACGCGCTGGCCTGCCCTTACGCCAATTGCATAAAAGGCTTTGGCCACCTCTTCTATGTGCTGAGCCATTGTGGTGAACGATATCTTGCGTCCCATAAACGCCAATGCCGGGAAGTCGCCTTCGCGCTCTGCAGTGGCCAGCACTGCGCCGGACATTGTCTTTTCAAGATAGTCAAGATGAGCTGGCACCTCTCCGTAACTCTCCATCCAAGGGGTGCTCACATTGTCAAGAATGTATTTCATTGGTTAATAGTGTTAGTCAAGTTCTACGGGTGTTGCAGCAGGGAGGTCCAGCAGCTCGGGATGTGCAAAGAGTTTGCGAAGGACCTTGATTGTCTGTGCAAAATAATAGCCGTCGGCGATACGCTCGTCTATGGTGAGGCCCAGTTTGATGGTATTTCTGAGCTCATAGGTGCCGTCTTCCTTCCAGTAAGGGCGAAGTTTCTTCTCGCTGATTACCATAAAGAAAGAGATGGTGCCCCAGTCAAACAGATGGTGATAGTCGGCGTGAAGCTGAATGCTGCCAAGGTTGGTGATATAGCAGCTTGAATAGCAGGGATCATCCTTGGCCAGGCCTTTGGGATAATGGCCGTAGTATTCCAGCTTGCGGAGCGTCCATCCAAGCAGGCGCCAGGCGGGTCTGGGCAGGATTTTGAGCGTGTCCATAGCATTGGTGATGCCCACCTTCTTGTCTTCTTTGCGGACCTTATGCACAAACTTCTGCACATAGTCGTGGACCTGCTCCATTGGCGAGCCGCCATCGGGGTCCAGAATGAATTTGGCCATAGCCTCTTCCGACTCGTCCTCAAACTTGCGCTTGACGTTGAACGCAATCACGATATTCTTGCGTTCATAGAAACGTCCGCCCGCGATAAAGTAATTCATCTTGGGGCGAAGCAGCATGGTCTTTGCCGTAGCGGCTGCTATCAGGTGGAACCAGGTGTACTTGAATTCGGGATTGGACGCATTCTTTTTGGCGAGGTACTTGTCAACCTCAGTGAGGTCAATCACCTCCCCCATCACTGCCTCGTTCTTGGTCCGGGAACCCATAATGTACGGCATCATCACGTGCATCGAGTCCAGACCGGACAGGTAATAACCGTCGTAGCGGTCCCTCCAGCGTCTCTTTCGGGTTTTAGAATCTTTCATCTGTATATAGTTTAGTTATTGTCCAAATTGTAAATATAGTAATTTTCTGCGAATTACCAATTTACCGACGTCTCAATGACCTGCTCCTGCCGGAATCATCGGCACAGACTTCCGCATATCGAAAAAACAAGCTTTGCTCCGGGCCAGTCGGCTCGCCGCGCCTGTTCCCTACGCAAACTTGTTTTTTCTCGCTCCAGTCTGCGCAGCCGCCAAAAATTTCAGGCGGAGGAATATGATGCACCGCATAACAAAAAAGGCGGTCCGAAGGGGGCCGCCTTTCAAGGTGAGAGGAATTATCTCTTAAATGAATATATACTTGCAGACGAACAGTACTGCCAGTATCCACATTGTGATGGAGATATCTTTGAACTTGCCGGCAACTGCGTGGCAGAGGACATAAGAAATAACGCCGAGGAGGATACCGTCGGAAATGCTGTATGCAAGAGGCATCATAATGATGGTGATAAATGCAGGGATAGCCTTGGTGTAATCTTCCCAGTGGATGGTCTTCACAGAAGGCATCATCATAACACCCACGATAATGAGGGCGGGAGCTGTAGCAGCGCCGGGAATAGCCAGGAAGATGGGGCTCAGGAAGAGCGCCAGGGCAAAGAATACAGCCACGGAGAAGGCTGTCAGACCTGTGCGGCCGCCTTCGCCCACGCCGGATGCACTCTCTACATAGGTGGTGGTGGTGGAAGTACCAAAGCAAGCACCGGCAACGGTGGCGATGGAATCGGCGAGGAACATCTTCTCTACGCCGGGAATCTCTTCGTTACCCTTGTCGATAAGGCCAGCGCCCTGATGAACGCCAATGATGGTGCCCATAGTATCGAACATATCGATAAAGAGGAAGGTGAACACCACTGCCAGCATATCCCAGCTGAGGATGCTGCTCCACTCGAACTTGCAGAAGATGGGATCGATGCTTGCGGGCAATGAAACCACCGAGCTCGGAAGGGTTGTGATGGCTGCGCCGGTTGCAGGGTCCTTGATAAGGAGGCCTAGCGCGGCGGTGATGAGGATACCCCAGAGAATACCACCGCGAACCTTTGCCATAACAAGACCTGCGGTGATAAAGAGGCCGATGATGCCCAGCAGAGCCTTGCCGTGGGTGATGTCACCAAGCACCACGAGGGTGGCGTCGCTGTTGACAATGATGCCGGCGTTCTGCAGGCCGATGAAGGCGATGAACAGGCCGATACCTGCGCCGATGGCCTTCTTCAGGGTTCCGGGAATGGCATTGATGAGCCAGGTACGCACCTTGGTCAAGGTGAGGATAATGAAGATGATACCCTCAATGAGGACGGCGGTCAAGGCAAACTGCCAGGTCTTGCCCATACCCAGGCAGACGGTGAATACGAAGAACGCATTCAAGCCCATACCGGGGGCGAGGGCAAAAGGCTTCTTTGCATAGAGTGCCATCACCAGGGTACCGACTATAGCCGCAAGGGCGGTGGCGGTGAATACGCTGCCGGCGGGCATGCCGGGAAGTGCGCTGAAGATTCCGGGATTGACGGCCAGAATGTACGCCATCGTCAGGAATGTCGTCAGACCGGCAAGAATCTCGGTGCGGACATTGTGTTTGCCTTTTTCAAAGCCAAACACCTTGGTCATAAAACTCATAGCGATTATGATTTATAGTTAGAATACCCACTTAGTACCAAGGCAAGGATAAACTTGGAAACCCGACATGCCTGCAAAGTTATAGCTGAGCTCAACCTCGCCACCGATGTTGAAATGGTCAAATAACTGATACCAAATCTGAGGCTCAGAAAGGAAAACCACATTGCCAAACTCAGTCCAAACATCAGCAAAGCCGCTGAAGCGGAGACCGGGAGCACCAAAAAGATCCTGACAGCCCCAGACTGCGGTAAACTGAAGCGGTATCTTATTCTGGTTAGGCCTTGTCTCGGTCGCACCATATGTAAAATATTTATAGAGCAACTTGAGATTGAGGGTGTTTTTGAAGTCATTTGAATGAAGGAAATAGTCTACACCTGCAAGAAATGCATTATTGACGGGGAAAGCGGCACCTGTGCCATAAACAGGAGCAACAGCGGCAAGACCAAAACCACCGTTATACTCGAGCTGCAGCGACAGGGGCGCCAGTTTGCTGTTTTGCCAGAAATTCAGGCAGCGTGCAATCTCGAAATAAGTATTGCTGGGGGATACATTAAGCTTGCCATCTAAATTCTTGTAGTCGTAATCGATAAAGAAGAAGGTATTTCCCCAGTTGTCCATGTGGAATCCTTCCAATGTAGTAGTAACATGTGCCCTTTTGAAATCCCAAAAGGTCTGAAAGTTGGTCTGGGCGTTGGCTGCGGACGCCATTGCCAGCAGCGCGAACGCTGCGATGAAGAGTTTTTTGAACATAAGTATTAGGTTAAATTGAGTGATTGTTTAATTCTCGCTTAACTGCAATAAAGAACTTACGGGTATATCCCCGGGAATGGGTTTTGTGCGCGGCACATCAGTTATATCTATAATAAAATTCACATATACCGCCTTGGGATGGAATTTATTGACCAGGGAGACTGACGCCGAGGCAGTGCCTCCGGTGGCCAGGATGTCGTCGTGGATCAGCACCACATCACCCTCAGAAATGGCATCGGTATGAATCTCTATCATATCGGTACCATATTCCTTGGAGTAAACTTCCCGCACGGTATCGGCAGGAAGTTTGCCCGGCTTGCGGATGGGGACGAAACCCGCCCCCAGCCGCGCTGCCACAGCCGCCGCTGCCACAAACCCGCGGGACTCTATGCCCACGACTTTGGTGATGCCTTTATCTGCGTAAAGATTGCAGATACGCTTCACAACCTCCTCGAAACACTCGGGGTGCTTGAAGAGAGTGGTGACATCAAAGAACATTATCCCCTTCACGGGATAATCCGGCACACGGCGTATATGACTTATGAGCTCGGAATCTGTCATTTCTTCTTCCTGAGTGACGGGTTGATTTCAAAATCAATGGACATATCGCCCTGCTCGTTTTTCCCGAATTCATAATCCTTTCCGGGCAGGATGGCATTCAGGATGATACCCACAAGGGCAGCCACTGCAAGGCCGGAGAGCTTGACTGAGCCGATGGTGATGGAGCCGGCGGCGCTATAGGAGATACCTATGGCGAGCACCAGGATAAGCGCCATAACAAGCACGTTGCGGGAAGATTTGAAATCGACCTGATTCTCTACCACGTTGCGCACACCCACTGCCGAAATCATACCGTAGAGCACCAGCGAAACGCCGCCTATAGTTGCCGGAGGCATTGCACCGATAAGAGCGGAGAACTTGGGGCAGAAACTCAGGATGATGGCAAACACGGCTGCGATGCGTATCACGCGCGGGTCATAAACCTTGGTGAGATTGAGCACGCCGGTGTTCTCTCCGTATGTGGTGTTTGCAGGGGCGCCGAACAAAGATGCCAGTGCGGTGGCAAGACCGTCACCCATCAGGGTGCGGTGCAGGCCGGGCTCTTCAAGATAGTTGATTCCGGTGGTGGAAGAAATGGCGCACATATCGCCGATGTGTTCCATCATAGTGGCCAGCGAAATGGGGATGATGGCGATGATGGCAGCAACTATCAGGCTCCAGTTGGGATTAGCAAACACGCTGATGGCGGTGTTTTCCCACTTGACGGGAAGACCTACCCAAGCCGCTTCCTTCACTGCAGAGAAATCGCACAGGCCAAAGCAGGCAGCCACGATATAAGAACCAAGCACGCCCAGCAGGATGGGAATAATCTTGATCATACCCTTGCCCCAGATGTTGCAAACCACGATGATTGCGATGGCAAGCAGTGCAATCCACCAGTTTTGGTTGCAGTTGTTTATGGCACTTCCGGCCAGAATCAGACCGATGGCAATGATGATGGGGCCTGTGACAACGGGCGGGAAGAAACGCATAACCTTCTTTGCGCCGAAAGCAGCGAAAAGACCTGCCAGGATGAAGTAGATCAGACCTGCGCAGAACACGCCAATGCAGGCATAAGGCAGAGCCTGGGCCTGAGTAAGGCCGCCGGCCATACCCAGCTGCACAACGGTGGCGTAACCGCCAAGGAACGCAAATGACGAACCCAGGAATGCAGGCACTTTAAACTTAGTACACAGATGGAAAATAAGAGTACCCAGGCCGGCAAACAGCAGAGTCGCGGACATCGAGAGGCCGGTGATCACAGGTACGAGCACCGTGGCCCCGAACATCGCGAACATATGCTGCAGACCCAGGGTCAGCATTCTGCCCGTTCCCAGTTTACGGGCATCATAGATAGCTTGATCGCTGATTTTCATAGTATTATTAGTTAAATGTGAATTGACACTATACCGGTGCATAAAGTTACTGCATATGCACCTTTGCTCCTTCCCTAAAACAAGAAGGATTATTCACAATTTTTTAACAGCAGAAACTACCGGTATTTGATCACCAGCATATCGCCCTCGTCCAGAACGAAACGGGCGGGACCGGACGGCTGCTCCACGAAGAGGCCGTCACGGGCAATTGTGTAAACGACATCGTTGAAAACAGCCTGTAAGGTCATCTTGTTTTTCAGCGATTTATTGGCAACGGTGACATACTTGTTGCCGCGGTTCTCTATGAAACCCACCAGCGCATCCTGATCGGCGGTCAGGCTGGCTATCTCAATGGGCAGGTCATCATTTGAAAAGCTTTCGGAGAAATACGGGAGCTGCCCCATATGTCGAACCTTCTCCATATTGCAACCGTCAAACACCCAGCCGCGGCGGTGAAGCTCTGTATTAAAACTCTTCAGGATGTTGTAAGCCTCATCGTTCCAGGTTCCGTCCACCATAATCGGGGCAAAGTCTGTACCGCCGTACTGCAGAATCACGAAATACTGAATCACCTGCGCACCGTAGGCCAGGTTGGTATAGACCTGAAGGCGGAGATTCTCTACCGTGGGTTTTGCGAAAAGATTCTGCTCTTTGTCTATCCAGCAACTTGCGGCAAACCCCCACCAGGGGATGCCGTACTGCTTGGTGAGGCGTGACACTATATCGTTGCATTTCCACCAGAATGGAACCAGACAGTCAGGATAGGTAGTATCCCATTCCGGGCGGCAGGGGTATACGTCAAACGAGACGAACTTGACGCCGCAGTCACGGATATAAGCCTCTACATAATCGTAATAATTCGGAACGCCCATACCCATATAGCTTGCCTCCGCCAGAAGATTGATATAAACCGGATGCTCCCTGTCCAGGCTCTCTATCCTCTCTTTGCGAAGCTTCAGGGAAGGAATGAGTGTTGTGGGAGGCTCGTCGTAAATGTGATATGCGAAAGTCGCAGGATGATCCTTGAGTTGATTGATGGCTTCGTCCAGCCCTTTGTAATTTTCCGGATCGCGGTCGTAGCGCTCTGCCAGGCCCCAAACCACCGGCATACACTTCATCCCGACCTGTGCCGCAAGGTCCAGCTGATGCATATACGGCCCCTCGTCGGTCTCGACGGTTATAATATTCACGCCGGCGTCGGCCAGTTTCTGGAAATTCTCCAGGGGGGCCATATGGTTCTTGAACCCGCGGTAGCCCAAAGTTTTGAACGTGGTGCGGGTGGCGTCAGAATAAGGGTCACGCACCATCAGCGGAAGAGTCGCGGCGGCACTACGTCCATCGGCGCAGCGGGCAGTAACTGTGAATTCTGCAGGCGAAGCCGGATCGGGAGCGGTGATTACAATCTGCCCCGACTCTCCTGAAGAATTGACACTGACACCCCACCCTTCCCGCGGCGTAACCTCAACGGTTGCAGCCTCGGGCAAAGTGTAATTGACGGTGACGCTGCAGCCGGCATCCACGCCATATCGCTCTTTGTCAAAAGTGAACGCAAACGGGGTCTGCGGGTCCACGACGATATCAGCAGCGGCAGGCACCCCGGAGGGTGTCTGCCGCTGAAGTTCGTCCAGCTCTTGCTGCAGGCGCTCCACACGCTCTATGTCGGCCTTGTTGCAGGCGAACGACAAAGCGGCTGCGACCAGCAGAAGAACTATTTTTTTCATCTCCCTAACCAATAAGCTGGGGCAGGAAGATAGAGAAGATCAATATTGCCAGGCCGATGCCCAAAACCCAGATAATCTTGGGCTTGCATCCTTTCCACTCTTTGAG
>JAEETP010000034.1 GCA_016290415.1 Bacteroidales bacterium | reverse complement strand
CACCGACGTGGAATATCTCTATCTGATGATGATGGAGAAATATGGCATAGACATCAATTACGACCAGGTTAAGGAAGGCTGGATGTATCACATCCGCGACCGCGTTTGGCTTGCAAACCGCGCCGCGCTGGGCCTGATGCACTACGGTTTCACTCCGCCCTACACCGGCAAGAAGGAATACAACCCGCACTGGTTCCAGATCGACCCCCAGCTGATCAACGAAATCTGGGCCTACACCGCCCCCGGTATGCCCGCCTATGCTGCAGGCATTTCCGACTGGGCAGCCCGCATCACCTCCGACGACTGGGCGGTATCTCCCACCGTGGTATACGGCGCTATGTATTCCGAGGCCTTCTTCGAGAATGACATCCCCACCCTGATCCGCCACGCCAAAGAGTACCTGCCCAAAGAGGACCGCTTCCGCGCCATTATTGACGAGTGCCTGGACCTCTGGCAGAAGAATCCAGACGATTGGAAGGCTTCCCGCAAGGTGATTGCCGACGAGTTGTATTTCAACGAACCCGACATCACCCGCAGCATCTGGAATGCCGACCTCAACGGCGCGATGGGCATCCTGTCGCTGCTATACGGCGACGGCGATATTGAAAAGACCCTCACCATCGGCTGCGCGATGGGCTTTGACTGTGACAACCAGACCGCCACTATGTGCGGCCTTCTGGGAGTGATCAACGGCGTGGGCAGCGTGCCTCTGGACCGCGCTATGCCGTTCGAGCACTGGACCAAGCCCTTCAACGACCGCTATATCAACGTGACCCGCTACGATATGCCCGATGCCTCTATAGAGGATATCATAGAGCGCACCGTGGTGCTTGCAGAGAAGATAATCCTGGCGCGCGGCGGCAAGGTAAGGGAAGAGAATGGCGAGAAAATCTACACCATCAACACCAAAGCCCAGTTCAAGGCGCCCGCTTCGTCTGAGGCCACATTTACCCTTCCCGCAGAGCGCGGCCGCAATCTGGCTCCCGAAGCCGCTGAAATTCTGGCCCTGACACGCACCACCGACGTGGCAACCCTGGATTCCTGCTGGCTCACTATACCCAAGACCTACCGTGCATATACCGTGGATGTGATCAACGACGGCGTTACGGGCGGTCCCGGAGCGGCATTCTACTCTCTGGGAGAGAAATCCAACGCTCCCAAGCGCGATTTCTTCGGCTACCGCTGGGACAACCCCGTCACTACCGATATGGTTTCGTTCCACTACGGTCCGCTGGAAGAGTTCGGCGGCTGGTACAGCAACCTCCACGTGGAGTATATGGACGAAAGCGGCGAGTGGAAGCCCATCGAGGCTAAAGTCACCCCCGACTGGCCCGCCAGCGATGCGGTATTCATCCAGCCGCACAACGGAGAGTTTATCTTCAGTTTCCCCGCCGTCACCACCACCGCAATCCGTGTGATTGGCGACGACGCCGTGCTTATCCACTGGAACAAATACACCAAGGACGTATCGTCCTTTATTTCCATTACCGAGTTAGAAGTATATGAAGCTAAATAAACTGCTCGCGCTGGTACTGCTGCTTGCGGCAGGCTGCTCATCTCCCAAGGCCCCGGAAAGTGCAACCCTGAGCCGGGATGCGCTTATGGACAAGATTATGGGCGGCTGGGCCGGCCAGACCATAGGCGTGGTATACGGTGCCCCCACTGAATTCAAGTTCTGCGGGATGATTATTCCGGACGATATGCCCATCTCCTGGGGAGAAGGGTACGTCAAGCACTGGTGGGACCGCAAACCCGGTCTTTTCGACGACGTTTACAACGACTTGACCTTTGCCGAAGCCTTTGAGCAGCTGGGCCTTGACGCCACCAGCGAGCAGCTGGGTATGCGCTTCGCATACGCCCCGTACCATCTGGCACACGCCAACCAGGCGGGCCGCTACAACATCCGCCAGGGCATAATGCCTCCCGAATCAGGCAACTGGATGAACAACCCCCACGCCGACGACCTGGATTTCCAGATCGAGGCCGACTTCATAGGCCTGATGTCGCCCGGTATGATTCCGCAGGCGCTGGACATCGCAGAGCGCGTGGGACACATTATGAACAGCGGTGACGGCTTCTACGGCGGAGCCTTCGTGGCCGGACTCTACAGTGCGGCGTTCGTGGAGAGTGACCCTGCGCGCATAGTGGAAATGGCACTGGAGGGCATCCCCGCCGAGAGCACCTTCTGGCAATGCATTAACGACGTGCGTCTGCTGCACAAAAAGTATCCAGACGACTGGAAACAAGCCTGGTTCGAAATCCAGAAAAGATGGGGTTCCGACACCGGCTGCCCCAAGGGGGTATTCCTGAGTTTTGATATCGACGCCAAAATCAACTCTGCCTATGTGGCCATGGGTCTGCTTTACGGCGGCGGCGACTTTGGCCGATCAATAGAGATTGCCACCCGCTGCGGCCAGGATTCCGACTGCAATCCCGCCACCGTGGGCGGTGTGTTGGGCGTGGTGCTGGGCCTTGAGGCGATGCCATCTTTCTGGAAAGATCCGCTTATGGAGATATGGGACCTCGATTTCGAGGGAACCGCTGTCTCACTGGCCAAGGGCTCGCAGTATTCCTTTGACCAGGCGCTGCAGCTGATAGAGAAAAATGGCGGAAAGGTGGGCGAAAGCGAGGTTGTAATCCCCATCTCGACCCCAGAAGTGCTGCCCCTGGAGCAGAATTTTGTGGATACCTACCCCATCTACCGCGACCAGAAAGACGACTGGATGCGCGATACCTACGAGTTTGACTTTTCTGGCAACGGGTTCGTGATCTGGGGCAACCTGGTGTGCCTTCGCGGCATCAGCGCCGACTACGCCGCCCGCGTGAGCAAGAAGCACGTCGGCAGCGAGGTATTTGCCCTGGCAGAAGAGGATGACGACTATGTAGCCGAAATCGAGGTGTGGATAGACGGAGAGTTGGATCAGGTTTCCATCCTTCCTATGAAGGGGACCTCCCGCAAGCTGGAACCCGCCTGGAAATACCGTATGGAGACCGGCCGCCACACCGTGAAAATGGTTTGGCGCAATCCCAAACCCGACGAGTATCTGCTGCGCATCAACGCCATCCAATATTACGGAGATGCTCCTATAACCGACACTTACTATCACAATTAATTCAATGAGAAGACTCCTCATACCGCTTCTGGTGCTGCTTACTGCCTGCACAACGGCCCCCAAGGTGCCCTACGGGCAGACCGTAAAGATGGACGATGCTACGCTTATGGACAAGATCCGCGGCGGCTGGTACGGCCAGACCATAGGCTGCACCTACGGCGGCCCCACCGAATTCAAGTACAAGGGCGGAATCATTATGGAAGAGATTCCCATCCCCTGGTACGACAATTACATCTACGACACATACATAGAGGATCCCGGCCTGTACGACGATGTCTATATGGACCTGACGTTCCTGGAGACTATGCTGCAGTATGGCATCGACGCCCCGGCAGACAAGTATGCAGAGGCCTTTGCAAGTGCCGACTACAAGCTGTGGCACGCCAACCAGGCGGCGCGGTACAACATCCTCAACGGCCGCGGCGCTCCCGATTCGGGCCATTGGAAAAACAACCCGCACGCCGATGACATCGACTTCCAGATAGAGGCCGACTTCATAGGTATGCTCTATCCCGGCCAGGCCAACAAAGCCTCCATCCTGAGCGACCGCATAGGCCACATTATGAACTATGGCGACGGCTGGTACGGCGGCGTTTATATCGGCGCTATGTACTGCCTGGCGTATGTCTGCGACGACATCCCCACAATAGTGACCGAGGCCCTCAAGACAATTCCCGAAGGGACCAAGTTCCACAGCACCATTTCTGACGTCATTAAATACTGGAAGCAGTATCCAGACGACTGGAAGCAGTGCTGGTTTGAGGTGACCAACCGCCACGCCAACGACGTCGGCTGCCCTGAAGGTGTATGGAACGGCTTCAACATAGACGCCACCATTAATTCTGCGTTTGTGGTAATAGGCCTGCTATACGGCGGCGGAGACCTGTATAAGACTATGGATATCTCCACCCGCTGCGGCAACGACTCCGACTGCAATCCCGCATCGGCCGCCGGCATCTTGGGCGTGATGTATGGCTATGAAGCCATCCCCGACGAGTGGAAGAAGGGGGCCGAGCGCATCCAGGATATCCCCTTCCCCTACACCAGCCTCAGCCTGGAAGATGTCTGCAAGGCCAACTTCGATCTTGTGAAAAAAGTATATGAAAAAAGTGATAATCAGGGGGGTAATTGCATTTATATAGAGATAGAAACGCCGGAGGCTGTGCGGTTTGAGCAGAGTTTCGAAGGGATTGTTCCCGTAGAGAAGCGGGTGCTCAAGAAAGCATTCACCGACTCTGTTGACCTAAAATTCAAAGGCAACAGTATTGTGGTAGAGGGTTCGGTGCGCAAGACCGGACACGCCGACGACAGTTATGTGGCCGATATCACCGCCCTGCTGGACGGTGTTGAAGTTGAAAATTTTAAGATGCCGATTGACTATATAACGCGCAAATACGAGATATTCTCAAAGTATTGTTTCCAGAGCGGGGAACACACCCTTACCCTTCGCCTGAACAATCCACATCCCGACTACGAAATGTACGCATCTGAAATGGTTGTTTACGATGAGAAATAAACGATTCATACTTTTTGTCTGCATCCTGCTGGTGATTTCTTCTTGCGGAAGTTGCGCCAAGCACCGCCCGCTGCCCGACGTGGACCCTGTTCCCCTGCCGCGCTACAACACCGGCATCACATTCTCCAGTAAAGTCCTTGGAATTAACGTAACCTACGATATCCTGCTTCCCGCCGATTACAACGAGGACAAAGATAAACGTTATCCTGTGGTATACTGCTTCCACGGCTACGGTGATGACAATACCTCCTGGAATGGCCAGTATATGAGGGGCGAGGCCAAGATCAAAAGTCTTGAAGAGACAGGTCTTGAGCCTATGATATATGTTTTCCCGTGCGGCTGGAAGACCTACTGGTGCGACCGCTACGATGGCACACTCCCCTATATGACAATGTTTGCCACCGAATTCGTGCCTATGATAGACGCCACCTGGCGCACTATCGCCGACAAGAACCACCGCTGCATTACGGGTTATTCTATGGGCGGTTTCGGCGCTATGGTCACGGCAATGAAGCATCCAGACCTCTTCTTGGCAAGCGCCCCGCTCTCTATGTCTTTCCGCACAGATGAGCAGTATATGACCGAATCGCAGAGCGGCTGGGACAACCAGTGGGGCAAGGTGTTCGGCGGTGTCGGGCAGAGCGGCGAAGGCAGGTTGACTGACTATTACAAGGACCACTGCCCGCTGCACCAGTTTACAGCATCCAACAAGAATAAATATTCTTCTGTACACTGGTTCCTGACTTGCGGCGACGACGAGCAGCAGCTGCTCTTTGCCAACGATGACCTGCACGTGATGATGCGCGAAAATGGTTATGACCACGAATACCGCGTGGGCAACGGCGGCCACAGCACATCTTACTGGCGGACCGCAATGGAGGAGTTCCTGCCCTGGTTCTCTTCTTTGATGAATGGAGAGACATCCTGGCAGAAAGCACCTGTCGATGTTAATGTGCCTGATGATTGCGACTTTGATTCCGAGGGTGTCTTCCTGTCGGAAGGATATATTTCTGCGGGCAAAAGCGGTGGGATAGGCCTTTACATCGCATATGAAGGAGTTGATCTGCAATGGATCCGCGATGCGATGGCCATAATACAGCGCGGAATGCCTTCAAAGAAATTCGTGCTGCTTCCCTGCGACCTTGACAAAAGGACCTCCGCCGAATGGGTCAGCTATTACAAAGACATCTATCCCACCGACCACTACCAGGCGCTGGCAATAGGCAACGCCGGCAGCGATGTGATGCAGAAGGAGTCTCTGTTCTCTGCCCTGTATTTTGAGAATGCCTCGATAGGTGGCGACATCCGCGTTTCCAAAGACAAATCATATTTCATCGGCGCCACCGACGACGGCGATGCCTACAAGACGGCCAACGCCCTGTATAAGGCGTGCAAGAGCGCAGACGTTACGTTTGAATATAGATGTAGAAACGCCCTGGACGATGCACGCACCGGGTTTCTGACCGGAATTGAAATTATAAAAGCGAATCTCTTTAACTTCTAATAACTTATTCACTAACCATTCTAAATCAATTTAAAATGAAAAAAGTACTTTTTGCAATTGCAATGATTGCTGTCGTGGCTTTGTCCGGCTGCTCCAAACCTGAACCCAAGATTCAGAAACGTCTCGTTATGTGCGGCGACGAGTGGGACAAGTATGCTTTCACTTATGGCGCTGACGGCAAGATTACAAATGTCAACCGTAACGAAGGTGAACGCACCTGGGATTTCAGCTGGGCCGGCAATGTCGGTACTGCCAAGTATGTAAAAGAGGGTGAGGATAAAGGTAACTGGGTATTGACTCTCGGTGACAACGGTTTCCTCAAGACTTTTGCTAACGAATGGGGCGACACTTGGGCATTCACCTATGACGCCAGCGGTTATCTGACTAAAATCGAGCGTTCTGACAAGAACGAGGTTAAGTCCAACTGCGTTTGGGAGAACGGTAACCTTAAGAAATGGTCCCGCTTCGAAGATGGTGCCGAGCAGTTCAAGATTCAGTCTTTCCTCCCCGACGAGAACGTAGCCGGCATTTTCCCCGATGCTTGTGACAAGGCTGGTGTAGACCGTTGGCTTTTCGAACTCGGATTCTGCGGCAAACCTTCCAAGAACCTGCTTGACCAGGCAGCTTGGGATGGCAGCGAGGCTGTTGCTGTTCAGACCTATGAGAAGGACGCTGACGGTTTCGTAACCAAGGTCAACAAGGTTTACGACGGTGGCGATCCCGAGATCTACGAGTATGCCTGGGAAGTGATCAACGCAAAATAATCCCGGTACACATACCATTTATAACTGTCCGGCTCCCTTTCGGAGCCGGACAGTTTTTTATAACTCTTATTTGTGCGTTATGTCTTAATCAAAAACAGGAGGGTAAGCATACCCGTCCGCTTCGTACATACTGGAAATGGGCTTGAGGGGAACGCTGTTGTCGAAATCCTCTTCCCTGACTATTTTTTTACATTCAAAATAGTCCTGGCCGTCGGGCGTTTTGGGCCAGGATATCATATGCGTATAAGGGACATCTATTCTGCCCCCAAGTTCATTCATGTCAAGGTCGTACTCTTTGCCTGTAAATTTATTTACCAGCACAAGCCTGTAAGCAAAGGCTTCATTGTCTGGTATTCCACCGGTAATCATGTCGGTAATATCTGTATCTTTCGATCCGGCAGCAATATGCGCCAGGCAATATCTCTCCTTTACAGCCATTCCGGAAGAAGGCACTCCGAAATATGGGCCGTCGGTGCACCAGACAGGCGCCCAGGGGGTTTCTACCACAGGCGTACCCATCGTGCCGCCGCTGAGATATTCGACATATAAATCCCAGTCACCGATTGTCGGCAACGGCGAAATCACGCGGTACTTCATTCCGTCTATATGAGTGAATATCGCATCGACGTGGCGGAAAAAGTGTCCATTGAGCACCGGACTCATAATCTTTACAATATACCTGTCCGTTGCAGAGCCGACGTCATCCAAGGTTTTATAGCCAAAGCTTTTCATATTCTTGATCGGGCCGTAAAAACCTAAGTTCACGTTTAACCTGGGCCACAGATACCTCTCCCACAGGGGATCAAGGTTCACGCTGACTGTCAGGTCCTTGAAGTCCTTGGTAAAATAGCCGCCCAGGGACGCAATAAAAGGATACATTTCTATTGCAGGCTGCAGATATACCTTGGGAGAGTTGAAACCGTTTTGATTTACATTGAAATCCACGCCGAACACTAGGCCGCAACTTGCTTTCACCCCAACTTCTATCAATCCGTAAATTGTGAATTTGGGATGGAGGGAAAAACCGCCGCTGGCAGACAGGGTACCCGTAAGGCCGCCCAACTCCATTTTCAGTCCGTCTTCCTTTTCCGGCACAGGCGGCATATGCCGCGTGGTAAATCCGTCGCCCTTATTGTATGACACCCCGAATGTACCCATATCATATCTGTATTTAAGGGAGGTGGAAAATACCAGGCTGCCTCCGATGCCCACATATCCGGATATATCCATCTCCGGCGTCACCATAACCCCGGGGGCAATCGGAATGGGAGCGCAATAGAGCGTGAACAAGTGTTTGGTGAGCGTCTCGGATAATTCTGCCTTCAATTTGAAATCGGCACCCAGATTGAATACCGGATTGACCGTGACGTAAAGATACTGGAACTCTCCCTGCACGGCCCCTGCCGCGATTCTTGTGTTCAGGGTCAGCGCTGCAGAAAAGACCGCCTCCAGATTGGGCTTCTTTATGTTAAGGCTCAATGCAGGCAGGGCAAAAGAAGGACTGGCAGAGCCTTTGGTCTTGACCCCAAGCAGCCGCTCTGCACTCTCGCCGCTAAACAGTAGTTCTCCCGAAGGACTCATGCTGAAAGAGACGGACTTGCCCTCATCGTCTTTGATGTCGGTAACATAATCGGCAAGGTCCAGGTTTTCTCCTTTGCTCTCGTCAAGATTGCCGTCGGCGTCATACATTTCGCCGCCCAGCTCCAGCTTAGCATAGGGGGCGGCCACATTGGCCTCGCTGATGGCGTAAACCCTGCAATATCCGCCTCCCAGAGACTCACTGGTCATAACTTTCAGAATACCGCCAGTGGGCAGCATATCTGAGTCCTGCTCAAAAATCAGGTAATTCCCTTCCCTGAGGTTCAACTCCTGACGCACAATCAGCTCCAGCGCAGGGCCGTGATAGTATCCCACTCCGTCCGGCAGGGGGATTGCATTACCGCTGGCGTCAAGCAATTCGTGGGTGCTCCTCTTGATTATCTTCATCAGATCCGCCTTTTCCGGTGTGACAAGCAAGGCGCCGTCCTTTAGTTTGAAGGAATCGCCTGCGAGATAATTGTAGCGGGTGATATCGCCCACAGGATAGACTGTCCCGGCAACAAGCGTGATTCCCGCTGCAGCGCCTATGGTCTTTACGCTGCGGCTGCCGTCCTCCGTGACAAAGGTCAGCGAAAAGCCTTTTTCATACTGCCTTGCTGGCACAATCATATAAAGAGGTCTCTTTTGGCCAGCCTCAAGGGCGAGTCCGTCGCCAAAGGTCAGGGTGATTACCTGTCCGCTGCCTGTTATCTCCGCCGCGGGGGCCTCTCCGGGGGTGATTGTCATCTTGCCGGCAACGGCTTTCCCGTCAAGATCCCTGAATTCCACTGCGGTGAGCGTTACGGCATCGTCGAAAGCCTGGCCGATTTTAAGAATGGCGGCAACCGGACGGAAAGAAATGCCGTTCTGGCTGTTACCGGTTCCGGCAAGTATATTGGCTGCCGGGTCCGGGCCCGACAGGTTGCCGGAAGCAGCATATTGCTGACTGTCAGGAAAATCCACAATGAGAGACGCCCCGCTACGGGCAGCGCCTTCCTGATACGGGCTATACGCCAGCAGCGTCCCCGACGACGCGGACGCTTGAGGTTTGAATTCTGCAGTTTTACCGTCGTCGGAGATGGAAGAGGCGACAATACTGTATTGCGTATTGGATGCATTGTCTCCAAAAATACCAATAGCATCATCGCTCTGCCACTTGGTTACCATTCTGACTCCCGGGTCATCCTTGAGAATTGTTTTAGTGGCCGGGACACCACCCTCAATCCGGCAAAGAAGCCCGGTTGAGGAGTCTGTCACGGGAAGATCTTCGCGCACGCAAGATAGCATCAGTATGGCGGCGGACAGAAATATGATAGATAACTTAGTTTTCATAATGCAGTGTCTCCCTTTATTCATCCCAAGGAGTCGTATCTTCGTAGTCGTAATCGTATCCGGACAGCAACCCTTGCCTGTCCATAACCGTGAAAGTGGTGGATTGTGATTCGTCATTGCTGTCGGTTATGGTCACCCTGGCGCTTCTGGTGCCCTCGCCGGCAGCCGCAGGCTGTGACACCAGATGCAGTGTCACCTGGTCTTTACGGGAGACCTTCAGCCAGGAGGCATCTGTAGAGGGAATCCATTTATAACAGTTTGTGACGATATATACATCCTTCTCTTCTCCCGCCGCACTCATTTCCAACACATAGGAGAACAGACCCAGGTTCCAGGAAAAGTCCTCGGTATAGTTGAAATAAACCCTTCCCTGCTGAACTACGCGGATGGTTTTGTCATAAATTGTACCGGCCTTGACCCTGACGTTGCACTCGCGGGCAGCCAGATTATGGTAGTACCCATCTTCGTCACGGACATCATAATCACCTACAAGAATCACTGCTGTAGCCGCCATAGAAGGAGTTTCGTCGGTTTTATCCACTTTACACCAGTCCGCGTCCGACGATATGCTCCAGTCGCTCTGATCGGTTTGAACAATGAAATTAGTTCCGGTGGCATCTGCGTTAAACACAACTTCGTGGTTGTCGGGCACGGGCGTGCTCAGGTTGATCATCAGCCTGAAATAGTTTTTTTCCTTATCCTTGCCGGGGTCGTCGCCATTCCCGCCCGGGTCTATCGTTTCGGAGCAGGCGCACAGCATAAGCGCGCCCAGAACCGGCACTACCGCTTTTAAAAGTTTGATTAGATTCATAATAGGTTGTTTGCTCAAATATACAAATTATTTATTTGTAACTTAGCGGTATGAAACGCTTTGTCCCCTTACTTACAGTTGCCATTGCGGCAATCCTGCTGACTGCCTGCGGCAGCAAAAACAGCACCCACAAACCGATAACCCCTGTCAAATTCTCTGACGTGACCATCAACGACGGCTTCTGGAGCCCCCGGCTGCAAAGTCACAAAGATGTCACCCTCAAGGTATGCATAGACCAGATAGAGAACCAGACGGGCCGCATCCGCAATTTTGAAAACGCTGCCAAAGGAGAGGGAGAGCACTCGGGCATCTACTTTGACGACTCCGATGTGTACAAGGCGCTGGAGGGTATGGCCTATTCGCTTCAGAACAACCCTGACCCCTCTCTGGAGGCAAAGTGCGACGAGTGGATAGACAAGTTTGCGGCGGCGCAGCAGAAAGACGGCTACCTCAACACCTACTACACCCTTACCGGCCTGGAAAACCGCTGGAGCGATATGGGTATGCACGAGATGTACTGCGCCGGCCATATGACAGAGGCGGCGGTGGCTTATTACAACGTCACCGGCAAGCGCAAACTGCTGGATGTGGCCATAAAGATGGCGGACCATATGATGACAGTGTTCGGCCCGGGCAAACGTGACTGGGTCCCCGGCCACGAGGAGATAGAGCTGGCACTGGTCAAGCTCTACGAGGTTACAGGCGAAAAGAAATACCTCGATTTTGCCGAGTGGCTGATTAACGAGCGCGGCCACGGTTTCGGCACCTGGGTCAAATGGAGACACGAAGCTTACTATCAGGATGACAAGCCGGTGCGTGAGATGACCAGCATTGCCGGCCACGCTGTGCGGGCTATGTATCTCTACTGCGGTATGGCCGATGTGGCCGCCTACACGGGCGACCAGGGCTATATGACCGCCCTGGACAGCCTTTGGGAGGACGTTGTATTTCGCAATATGTATGTAACGGGCGGAATCGGCCAGAGCAGCAAAAACGAAGGATTCACCACAGACTACAGTCTCCCCAATATGAGCGCCTACTGCGAAACCTGCGCATCTGTGGGTATGGTGCTGTGGAACTGGCGTATGAACCAGTTCACGGGCGATTCCAAATATGTGGATGTGCTGGAGCGCTCGCTGTACAACGGCGCCCTGGCCGGCATCTCGCTGGCGGGAGACCGTTTCTTCTATGTCAATCCGCTTGAATCCCTTGGAGGCCATCACCGCCAGGCGTGGTACGGATGCGCCTGCTGCCCCAGTCAGATATGCCGGTTCCTGCCTTCAATAGGCAATTATATCTACGGCGTGGCAAAGGACGGCATATATGTGAATCTGTATATCGGCAACTCTGCCGCGGTCAAGCTTGGCAGCCGCAAGGTGACCCTGACTCAGGAAACCGATTATCCCTGGGATGGGGCCGTGGCCCTGACTGTCGGCTGCAAACGGCCATTCAAATCGGCTTTGCGGCTCAGAATCCCAGGATGGTGCAAGGGCTATACCCTGGCCGTGAACGGCGAGACCGTGGAAGCACCCCTCGAGAAGGGTTATGCCGTGCTACAGCGCAAATGGCGGGATGGCGACAAAATCGTCATCGATATGGATATGCCGGCCGAAATAGTTGCCGCCGACCCCCGCGTGAAAGAAGACGAAGGCTACCGTGCAGTGCAGCGCGGCCCGCTGGTATACTGTATCGAAGAGGTTGACAACCCCGACTTTGCCGAACTCCGCATTGAAGAAGACGCCACCTTTGATGCAGAGTGGGAACCCGACCTGCTGCGCGGTGTTACAACCCTCACCACCGCCGTGGGTGACCGCGAGATGAAACTCATCCCCTACTACGCCTGGGACAACCGCGAGGCTGGCAGGATGCGTGTCTGGATTCCCCTTGCCGGAGAATAACTGGAGACTCCTCAGCCTTGAAAGCTTTTACTGTGCCTTGAAAAATGCCTTGACATTGGCGTCCCAGCCGGAAGGATAGGCGTGGCCCATCTCGGGGTAGAACGTCATCTGCTTTTTACCCGCCGGTGTTTTGGCATTATTGTACGGAGCGATATTGGTGTGAGGAGGGCAGATATTGTCCTTTAGGCCGATAGCGGCAATAATGGGGCAGGATATCTTAGTGGCCAGATTCTTTGTGTCGAAGTAGGACATAAACTCATACATCTGACCCTCTGTCCAGCCAAGATTCTTTCTGCACTGCTGTGCCATTCCGGGGAAACCTCCACCTTCATTGGGAACTATAGTAAAGTAATCCGGGAAGTCGCCCATAAAAGCCACGGCCGCGGCAATTGCCTTGACGGGATAATCCTTGCTGAGTGCTGCTGCTGCATAGGAAAAAGCGCCACCCTGGCTCATACCTTCCAAAAAGAGGTTTCCCATATCAATCTTGCCTTTTACCCTGTCATCTTCACTGAGGGCCAGGAAGCGAATGCCCTGTACGCAATCCATATAAGCGCCGCGATAGTAATAGCTGTCCTTGTCTCCAAAATTAACAGTGAACCACTGTTTACTGTAGGGATTCTGGAAGTCATCATCAATTCCGTCGTCCCTCAGTTTTGCCGTGCGACAGTTAATTCTCTGGCCGCGTGTGGATACATACAGGTGGGCATACTCCCCCCTGCCGTGAGGGCAGTCCAGTTTTCCGGGGTTCCAGTCGTCATAACCATAATAATGAACAATGACGGGATGTTTCCCGCCATCCTGCAGGGGCTCTACATAATAGCATCTTATGGTCATAGGGTCACCCTCATGGCCGTCAGGAATGGATTGAAGTTCAACCATATATGTGCCTTCATATTTTGTAGGCACAAATACAGGACTCATATCAACGGCCTTCAGCTGGGTGAGGGCATCTTCCCAAAACGAGTCAAAGTCAGCCTGAGAATCAGGGGCTGATTCAATCTCAAAAGGATCTATGCCGATAGGCGTTGAAGACAGGAAACTCTTCTTCCCAACCTTGCCTGTAATCTTGTAAAAACCGGGTGCAAGATCCTCTTCTGTTGTTATATCCACGGTTTCTTCGGCTTTTGCCGCCACCTCCCTAGTAAACTCATATGTGGCAGCATTTTTACCCTTGTCGGTTTTGATGGTAATCTTTAATTCTGCCGTAGCTTTTACCGAGTTTGGATTTGTGAGCTTAAGGATAAACAAAGGCCTTTTGGAAAAGATATTATCCTCTGCGCCAGAAGTAACGATGAAATCAAAAGGATCAAGGTCTTCAGGGGCTAATTCTGACGGAGTATATTCTTCCTTTTGATTCTCCTCCGGAGAAGGTTGAGTGGTGCACGCAATTGAGAGCGATAATAAAACCGATACAAAAAAACCGAATAATCTCTTAACCATAGTTTATCACATATTTATGGTAAAAATAATAATTAGCTGGCAGATTACCCAAAATTCTTACATCTCAAAACGGTCAAGGTTGCGGTACTGGATGGCCTCGGCTATGGCTTCCGGGGTGATGTCCTTTTCGCCGGCGAGGTCGCTTATGGTGCGGGAAAGTTTCAGGATGCGGCTGTAGGCACGGGCAGAAAGGCCCAGTTTCTCTATGATACGGTTCATAAACTCTACCTGCGAAGCGGGCAGACGGCAATAGCGGGACAGCATCTGCGCCGACATTGCCGAATTGGTAAAGATTCCCTCGCCGGCAAATCGCTCCTGCTGGATTTGCCGCGCCCTGGCCACTCTGGCGGCAATCACGCTGCTGGGTTCGGCCATAGCCTCTGCCACCAGCTCTTCTGCCGGCACCCTTTTAACATAGACGTGCATATCTATTCGGTCCATCATAGGTCCGGAGACCCGCGCCATATAATTCTTTATATCGTGCTGCGAGCACTGGCACTTGCCGCTTTCGTCTCCGTAGTAGCCGCAGGGACACGGGTTCATAGAGGCCACAAACATCACCTCGCACGGGTATTCCACGCGGTATCGCGCCCTTGAAATCACTATCTTCCCGTCTTCCAGCGGCTGCCGCAGCAAGTCCAGGGTAGCACGGCTGAAAAGGGTTATTTCATCTAAATATAACACTCCATTATGTGCCAATGACAGCTCGCCGGGCATGGCGGCCACTCCGCCGCCCAAAAGGGACACTTTGCTGGCACTGTTGTGGGGAGACCGGAACGGCCTCTCGCGCAGCAGGCCGCAGCGGCCAATGGACTTGCCCGCCACGGAATAAATCTTTGAAGTCTGTACCGACTCTTCTTTGGTCATCGGCGGCAATATAGAAGGCAGGCAGCTGGCCATCATTGTCTTGCCGCAGCCGGGGCTGCCTATGAGAATCAGGTTGTGGCCGCCCGCCGCGGCTATTTCCAGCCCGCGCTTGGCCTGCTCCTGGCCCTTGACGTGACAGAAATCGTTTGCCGCCATCGGATGGAAGTCACACTCTGCCTGGCGCCTCATTATCAGTTCTTCAGACTCAAGGGAACCGTTCAGTATTGCTATCACGTCGGCCAGCGTGCGGACGCCATATATAGTGATTCCGTCCAAGTCCACCGCCTCCATTGCAGAATCGTGCGGAAAGATGAACTTCTTGAAGCCCCTCTCCCGGCAACTGTCGGCTATGGGCAGTGTGCCGTAGATGTTGCGGATTTTGCCGTCCAGCGCCAACTCTCCCATCACAATAAAGTCCGATATGCGGCTGGCGTCTATCACTTCCATAGCGCACAGCAGCGCCACGGCTATTGCCAGATCGAAAGAAGAACCCTCTTTGCGGATATCGGCCGGAGCCAGGTTTATGACTATGCGCTTGCCCGGAATAGAATATCCGTAGCTGCGAAGGGCGGTGGTGATGCGCATCAGGCTCTCCTTGACGGCGATGTCGGGCATTCCCACTATATAGAGGCCCACGCCGCCGGAGATGTCCGTCTCTACTGTAACTGTTACCACATTCAGGCCTATGCAGGCCGCTGCGTATGTCTTGCAAATCATAGTTTTTTTAGGTCAAATATACGATGCCTCAAACCTCTTTTCGGCTCGCAAAACAAACAGAATATCAAATATTTACGTATTCAGAAACGCAATGTCCGATTTCAAAAAAAACTATGGACTGGATTTTGTTAAAAAAGATTATCGTAATTTTGTAGAACAGATGAAAATACTGCGATATATATTGCCGCTTTTTGCCTGCCTGCTGCTCTGGCAATGCAAGCCGGAACCCGTTCCGGACCCCAAGCCGGAGGTGCCGGATCCGGCCATCAGCATAATAGGTTCTTCAGACATAAACTTTTCTGAAGATGCCGGCAGCGGCTCGGTAAATTTCATCAGCACCAGGGAATGGACAGTCACGACCGGCGAAAGTTGGATAGCTGTATCTCCTGCAGAAGGCGAGGGATCCGGCAACATCGTGACACTTGCCGTCAGCTGCAGCGAAAATCCCGACGAAACGCCCCGCTCCGGCGAGGTTGTGATTGCTTCGGGCGATATTTCCAGAATCATCACCGTCTCCCAATCAGCCAGGAAACCCTCCGGCCACAAATCACAGGAGTGCGAGCTGACCAGTTTGAATTTTCTCCCTAAAGACAACTCTGCCCTTACACAGAACATATCCGTCACACCCAAGAGGATTCAGGGCATCTGGATGCTTCTGGTCACATTTCCAGAAGATGCAGACATCTCCCGGATGGTTCCTTCGTTTGAAATGAGCCCCAAGGCCTCGGTCATTTTCAATGACCAGGAGATTGAAGGAGGGAAAACAGTCGTAGATTTTTCTGAAAACGGGCCGCTTACTGTTGTGGCAGAAGACGGGGTTCATTCTGCGACATATCTTGTTATTGCCAGAAGGGGAGATATAGAGATTGACCGTAAGGTATACAGTTTCATGGGCGCATACAACATACCGGCCGTAAGTATCGCTACCACAAAAGGCGAGAAACTGGCCTACTGCGCCGCCTACGGCTTGGCCGAAGTGGACGACGAGCGGCCTGTCTATTGCACCACTGAACACCTTTTCCGCCTGGCAAGCGTAAGCAAGAGCCTGACTGCAATCTGCATCCTCAGGCTCTGCCAGGAGGGCAAACTCAGCCTTGAAGATAAGGTATTCGCCCCGGGCGGTCCTTTGGCAAGCCTGTATCCCGGATCGCACATAGCCCCCGTGGACGAAATCAAGGTGGTCGATCTGCTGACCCACCGGTCTGGATGGACCTATTCTTCGGCCGGTACCGACCCCGTATTTACAGGCAATCTCCGCTTTGCTGGCAAGAGTCTTCAGGAAAGGGTTGCCTATATGGTTAAGTATATCGCCCCAGCCACTCCCGGGACGGTATATGAATACTACAATCTGGGATTCTGCATTCTGGGGCAGGTCATAGAGCAAGTTACGGGCAAGAGTTATGAAGAATATCTTCGCGAAGTCGTTGCTATGGCAGGAGCCAATGACATTTGGCTTTCCAAAACGCCCCTCAGCCAGAAGCGCGACAACGAATGCGTCTTCTACTCGCAGGACTCCGCCTATCCGTATGACAACAATATGGAGGTTGCGGCGGCCTGCGGCGGAGTTACCGCTTCTGCCATTGATATGGCAAAGGTTCTCACCGCCATCGACTACGGCGGCACTGTCCCGGACATCTTGAATAACAGATGGCTGGACGAGATGTACACACGCCGTACCTCAGGCAATTACGGACTCGGCTGGTGGATTGGTAATTACTACCTGTCCAACTGTGCCGCATATCATACCGGAAGTCTCGCCGGAACGGCTACCTTGTGGGCCCGCGGCTCCAACGGTATTCACGGAGTCATCCTTTGCAATTCCCGCAGCGGTTCCAACAACTTCGATTCGTCTATGGCACTAGTTTTGGACAAGGCAAGGAGCCGCGTACAACAAACTTATTAGTTTACAATGAAAAGAATCAAATACATCATATGCCTGCTGATTGTGCTGGGAACATCTTCGATGATGGCCCGCGCACAGTCCACCGATTTTCTGGAGGCTATCCGCCTGTACTACCGCAACGATGTCCGGGCTGCATACAACCAAATGAGAAAAGTAATTGCACAGGAGCCCGACAATGACGCCGCATATTACTATCTGCACACTATGCTCCGCGACAGCACCGCGGCGGCGCAAATGCTGGAAAAGGCGGTGGAGCTGGACGGCGACAACTACTGGTACAACTACGCCCTGGCCCACAACTATATGCGGCAGGGCAAAAGCGAAGAGGCTGCCGAGATTCTGGAGCAGCTGCTGGCAGAGCACCCCAAGAAAACCGCGCTATATTCCGATTTGATAGAGGTTTACATAGCCAGCAAACAATACGACAAGGCTATGGAGGCCCTGAACAAGGTAGAGAACGACCGCGGCCCGTCTGACCTTCTGGCCAGCATCCGCACCGACATTTTCCTGGCCCAGGGCAAGCATCAGGAAGCCGGCGATTATATGAAGGCCTTTTATGAAAAGACCGGCTCTCCCCGGGCCGCCTGCTGGCTGGCGCAGTTCAATGCGGTGCAGTTCAACAACGAAGAGGCCTTGCGCTATTACAACGAAGCGCTGGAATCCAACCCGTACGACACCGAGGCTCTCTATGGTAAAGCCCACATCCACAGGGCTTTGGGGCAATATGACCTATATTTCGAAAACATCACCCCTTTCCTGGCAAATCCCGACATTATGCCGCAGCCCAAGGTGGAATATATGGCCGATGTGCTTCAGCAGCAACAGTTTGTGGCCACTTTTGCCCCTCAGGTGGACACTATGATGATGGCCCTGTATGCCTCGGCCCCGGCCGATTCGTCGGTATGCTCCATCACCAGCACCTATCTGTACCAGAAAGGTCAGGTAGATGACGCCATCGCAATGGCCAAGCGCAATGCCGACAACTATCCCGAGAGTTTCAACCTGAATTTCACCTATCCGCTGATGCAATACTACAGCAGCGATTTTCACGCCGTGACGTCCAGCGCCACCGTGGCCCTGCAGCGCTTCCCCGGCAACATTGACCTGCTGCAGCTGCGCGGTATGAGTTTCTGGCAGATAGGCGAGCTGGACAGCGCGATTGAAGATTATAAACTGGCGCTGGAAAAAGCCCCCAAAGGGAGTGATATCCAGTTGAATTTCTTGAGTGCGCTGGGAGATTTGTACCACGTTAAGGGGGACCAGAAAACCGCTTTCAGCTACTACGACAAGGCTCTGAAAATAAACGGTTCCTATGCTCCGGTTCTGAACAACTATGCATATTACATAAGCGAGCGCTACAGCGAGCCTGTGAAAAAGGTGCCCAAAGACCTGCGCAAGGCTTACGATATGAGCCGCATCACCATAGAGAAAGAGCCCGACAACGCCACC
>JAEETP010000033.1 GCA_016290415.1 Bacteroidales bacterium | reverse complement strand
CAAAGATAGCATTCTCCGGGTATTCTTGTTAACTTTGACGTCCGATGAAGCTCAATAAGGAGATACTCCGGCTGGCGGTGCCCAGCATCCTGGCCAACATCACCATCCCCCTGGTGGGTATGGTGGACCTGGCGGTGGTGGGGCATCTGGACGGCGAAGGGGGCTTTGCGGCTGCCACGCTGCTGGGCGGCATCGCCATAGGCACCACCATCTTCGATTTGGTCTACTGGTGTTTCGGCTTTCTCAGGGCCGGTACCGGAGGGGTCACGGCTCAGGCATTCGGCCGCGGCGACCGCGAGGGCCAGGCAATGGCGCTGGCCAGGTCGCTGGGCATAGCCCTGGCCGCCGGGCTGCTGCTGATATTGCTGCAGTGGGTCATCTTCAACGCCGCATTCCTGTTCATCAAATGCTCACCTGAGGTCCGGACGCTGGCCCGGCAGTATTTCTATATCCGCATCTGGGCCGCGCCCGCCACGCTGAGTCTGTTTGCACTCAAGGGCTGGTTCATAGGGATGCAGGACACCGTGCATCCTATGGCTGCCGACCTTATTGTCAACGGGGTGAACATCGCCACCAGCATTCTGCTGGGCTATGGGCTATGGATATTTCCGCACCTGGGGTTCCGCGGCGTGGCGGTGGGTACCGTGGTGGCCCAGTGGACGGGTTTCCTTTTTGCGCTGCTGGTGCTGCGGCTGCGGTACCGGCACGTGTTCAGGGGTTACCGGCTTCGGGACACTTTCCGCGGCCCGCTGCGCCCCTTCTTTGCTATGAACAGCGACTTGTTCGTGCGTTCGCTGGGGCTAATTGCGGTGTACATAGGCTTCACCGTGATCTCTGCCCGCTATGGCGATATGATGCTGGCCGTCAGCTCCATAATTATGAAGCTGCTGATGATATTCTCTTACTTTACCGACGGTTTTGCTTATGCCGGAGAGGCGCTCACGGGGCGGTTTATAGGCGAGCGCAACCAGGATGGGCTTCGCAGCACCGTGCGCGGGGTCTTTGCCTGGGGCGCGGCTGTGGTTGTGCTGTTTATGGCCGTATATGCCTTTGCCAGCACTCCCATTTTCCGTCTGATGACCAGTGACGAGTCGGTGGTGGCCGCCGGGGCCCAGTTCCTTCCCTGGCTGCTGGCTATGCCGCTTATCGGGTG
Source organism: Bacteroidales bacterium (assembly GCA_016290415.1). Lineage (GTDB taxonomy): Bacteria > Bacteroidota > Bacteroidia > Bacteroidales > UBA932 > Equibacterium. Next base: position 17,744 of record JAEETP010000033.1, on the reverse strand, counting down.
CCCCGCGTTCATCTGGGACGGCATTTTCATAGGCGCGACCGCATCTGCCGATATGCGGAACGCTTCGGTGCTCTGTGCCCTGGGCTTTTTCGCCGCCTGGTTCCTGGGGCTGCTGATTGCCGGGCGGAATGTCTCTCAAGAGACGGCCATCCATATCCTGATGACGGCCTACTTTGTGCATCTGGCCATCAGAACCATCTATCTGTCAGTAAGATATAAATCTCAAATCAAGATATGAACATAATTGTTTTTGCATCGGCTCTGCACGACGTGGCCAGCGTTCTGGGGCGGCGCGAAGAGGCGCTGCGCTCGTTTGCCGGAGAAGATATCACATTATATAACTGCGATGCCGACCTGTCCACAGTGGCGAATCCTGTGTGCTTCATAGCTACCGGCGGCACTGAAGAGTTGTTTGCCCGCATATGGGACAAACTGCCAAGGCCCGTCGTGTTGCTTTCCGACGGCTATCACAACAGCTTGGCGGCGGCATTTGAGATAGCTTCTTTCCTGCAGCAGAAAGGGGTGGAGCACAAGCTGATAAACCTGCCGCTGGAGGGCAGTTCCTCTCTCTCCGGGCAAATTCCCGATAACGCCGATGCACCGGCATTTGCATCGCCATACGACTGCCCGGCGGTGATGGAGGCCCTGGCCAAGAGCCGTATCGGACTCATCGGCGGGGCGTCGTCGTGGCTGATATCTTCTGGTATTGACCAGGCAGCTGTTGCGGCGCGCTTTGGAGCGGAGTTTATCGATATCAATATCCGGGAGCTGGAAGAAGAATACCGTGCCACGGCCCCCGAGCCGGGGCAGGACGCCGCCGCTACCTATAGCCGCGAGGCCCTTGCCGATGCCGAGAGGATGTATCGGGCGCTTAAGGCAATATGTGGCAAATATCGCCTTACTGCCCTCACTGTCAAGTGCTTCGATCTGCTGGACAGTTGCCGTGCCACCAGCTGCCTGGCGCTGGCCCGCCTGAGCGACGAGGGCATTATCTCCGGCTGCGAGGGGGACATCCCGTCACTGTGGTCCCTGATAGTGGCCCACGCGCTCACCGGCCGTCCCGCGTTTATGGCCAACCCGTCGTCCAGCAATCCCGCCGCTGCCACGGTGGACTTTGCCCACTGCACCATCCCCATATCGATGACCAGCAGCTACACACTCCCCAGTCATTTCGAATCGGGCATCGGGATAGGCATCGCCGGCATCCTGGCAGAGGGCCCCTGCAAGATTCTGAAAATCGGCGGTCCGCTGCTAGACAAGGTCTTCCAGGCAGAGGGCAGCATTGTGTGCAACACCCGTATCCCCGAGCGCTGCCGCACCCAGATCCGCTTTAAGTTCCCATCCAGGGCCGATTTTGCCCGCTTTATGTCCAACCGCCTCGGAAATCACATCGTTTTGTACCGGTAACCATCCGCATTGCCGGAAAAAACTATATATTTGCCACCGCAAATGGGGTGCGTCGCGCACCCGGGAGCCGGAGGGTCACAGTAGGCCACGGCTGCCCAAGGCGCGAAGCTGAGAACATACCCACTGAACTTGATCGGGTTAGGACCCGCGTAAAGGAAACATTATGAAAAAACTATTGATGGCTGTTGCGGCTTTTCTGCCGCTGTGCGCCGGCCTGATGGCGCAGAATGTTGACAATTCCGCTATTTTTTCTGTAGAAGACGACCAGTTGATGTCCGCGCTGGACAGCATCGTGGTGTCGGCCAGCAGGGTCGATGCCAAGAGTCCGGTGGCCTACAGCGAGCTGGACAAGCGTCAGATTGCCCTTCAGAATCCGACCTCTTCGCTGCCTATGATGCTTAATCTTCAGCCTTCGGTGGTGGCTGTGAACGAGGGCGGCACCGGGCTGGGTTATTCCAAGATCCGCGTGCGCGGCGCCGATCCAAGCCGCACAAACGTTACCCTGAACGGTATTGCATATAACGATGCCGAGTCTCAGGAGGTATTTTGGGTGAATCTGCCTTCGCTTAGCGGAATGCTCTCTTCGGCCCAATTGCAGCGCGGAGTGGGCAGTTCCACCAATGGGGTAGGAGCTTTTGGAAGCAGCCTTAATCTGGTGTCGGCGCTGCCGGCTATCAAGCCCTATTGCGAAATAGAACTCGCCGGAGGGTCGTTCTTTACCGGTCTGGGCAGTGTAAAGGCGGGCACTGGCCGCACGAAGCACGGCTTCAGTTTTGACCTCGGCTACAACTACAACCGGACCGAAGGCTATATCCGCAATGCTTATGCGCGCCTGCATTCCCTTATGGCAGTGGGCAGCTGGTATGGCGACCGCAGCAGCGCCAAGATTGTGTATATCGCCGGCCGTCAGCGGACTGGCATAACCTGGAACGGCATCAGTGCAGAGGAGATGGCAGCCGACCGCCGTTACAATTCGGCGGGTGAATATTATGATGCCGACGGCAATATGCACTACTACGACAACGAGACCGACAACTACATCCAGCACAATGTGCAGGGTATTTACTCAATAAACCTGGCGCACAACCTATACGCCAGCGCAACGCTTCATTACACCAACGGAAACGGCTTCTACGAGCAGTACAAAGACGACAAGAAGATGAGCAGCTTTGGCCTGGATGCCGGTGTAATCAGCGATGTGGTGCGCCGTACCCATCTCTTCAATAACCTATATGCCGGCAGCCTGAATATCAAATACGAGACTTTCAGAGGCCTGGCGCAGGCAGGTTTCAACTATTCACTCTACGACGGCGACCATTTTGGCACTCTCAAGTGGGTGGATGCGATGCCCGATGTGGATACCAAACGCCATTACTACGACAACAACGGCCTCAAGAAGGATGCCGCCGCCTTCATTAAAGGCGCCCTTTATCTTTTCGATGGTTCCCTGAATATTTATGGTGATACCCAATGGCGCCATATAGATTACAAAATGGTTGGATATGATCCCGATGCGGGAGACCTCGACCACGATTTCCACTATGATTTCCCCAATGCCAAGGCAGGCGCCACACTGAGTCTGGGACGTTTCAGCAATCTTTACGCCTCCGCTGCCCTGGCCAATAAAGAGCCAACCCGCAGCGATATCAAAGATGCCATAACAACCGGCGACGAGATCAAGCCCGAACGTCTCTGGGATTTCGAGTTTGGCTACCGTTTCAACTCCAGCCGCCTCTCCTTTGCCGTGAATGCCTACCTTATGGAATATCAGGACCAACTGGTAGAGACCGGCAAGATTTCCGACAGCGGCTATATGATCAAGAAGAATATCCCGGACAGCTACCGCCGCGGTATCGAACTGTCCTTGGGCTGGAAGATAATAGAGAGCCTGCGCCTGGATGCCAATACGACCCTCAGCCGCAACAAGATTGTCACAGACGAAGGGCTTCTGGACCTGATGCTTTCACCTGGATATATCGGTGCATACTCCCTCCAGTGGGATGCCGCCAAATGGCTGACTCTGACCCTTGCCGACAAGGTTGTGGGCAGGCAGTATTTCGACAACACTTCCAATCCGGACCATTTGCTGGATGCATACAATGTCCTCAACCTGGGTGCAGTATTTTCATTTGGCAGTTTCAAGGTGTCGGCATTTGTCAACAATATGCTCAACAGCAAGTATATAGCCGATGCCTGGAGCTATGGTGACGATTGCGGCTATTTCCCCGCAGCGCCCATCAACGGATTGGTTAAGTTGAGCTACAGGTTTTAGGTTCATCAATTACGGATTTTGATTATCTTTGGAGCCGGAATCAGCAAAAACGTCTGATTCCGACTCTTTTTAATGGAGAATACCAACCCCACTACACAGCAAAAACCCACCGGATATGCCTGGTTCGTGGTTGCTGTCCTCTTTATCGCCGCAGCATTAAACCAGTTGGACCGCTCTATGGTCGCCACAATGCGACTCTCAATAAGGGCGGCAATACCTATGACCGACCAGCAGTACGGGATGTTGTTTTCATCCCTGTTGTGGGCCTACGGATTCACCAATCCCATTGCCGGCTTTCTGGCCGACAAGTTCAGCAGGGTGAGGGTGATAATCATCAGCCTGCTGTCGTGGTCGGTGATCACGTGGCTCACGTCGCGGGTGGTTAACTACGAGCAGCTGCTGGCCTGCCGCATCGCGCTGGGTATAAGCGAGGCGTGCTATCTTCCCGCCGCACTGGCGCTGATTATGGATTACCACAAGGGCCGTACGCAGAGCCGTGCCACCGGATTCCATATGTCGGGTCTGGTGCTGGGCGGCAGCCTGGGCTTTCTGGGGTCGCATCTGGCCACCGTCCATCAGGACTGGAGCTATGCCTTCTCCCTGTTCGGAATCGTGGGCGTTGCGTATACCGTCTTTGCATTCTTCGCCTTGAAAGAGGCTCCCAAGGATCCCAAGCCGGTAAAGGTCGTGGAAGAGCCGGCCGAGAAGAAACCCTCTTTTGGCGAGGCCTTCAAGCACCTGTTCACCAACCCCTCCTTTATTTACCTTTCTATCTTCTGGGGCATCGTGGGTATTTTGGCCCAGGTGGAGGGCAGTTGGCTGCCGACGTACTATAACGAGGCGTTTGGACTGCCCGAGACCAAGGCCGGTATGCTGGCCACCCTGTTCCTTAATCCCTGGCAGATAGTGGGACTTCTGCTGGGCGGCTGGATTGCCGACCGCTGGAGCAAGACTAACAAATATGCCCGCATCAACATCCCCATCATAGGCATCTGCATTGCCGCGCCGGCCGCATTCTTTGCCGGCTACAGCGTGGTGCTCTGGATGGCGGTGGGCTTTATGGTGGTCTATGGCATAAGCCGTATGTTTGTGGATACCAACCTGATGCCGATAATAGTGGCCACCACCGACAAGCGCTATCGCGCTACTGCCTATGGTATGATGAATATGTTCACCACCGTGATTGGCGGCCTTGGCGTATATGTCATCGGTATTCTTAGAGACCACAACGTAGATATGCGCCTGATACTGCAGGTAGTGAGCCTCACCGCACTGGCCAGTGTGGTATTCCTGGTGCTGATCAAGCGCAGCGTTAAAAAGAAAGACAATCAGAATCAATAAAAACAATACGATATGATAAGCAAAATGCGCCCAAGCCGAGTGCTTGAAAAAATGAGAGCCGGACAGGTAGCCACCTGTTTCAAACTGAATATGACCGGTATGGAGGTCGCCGAGATAGCCGCCCTTAGCGGTTTTGACTGCCTCTGGCTGGACCGCGAACACTGCGTTAACGGCTGGCAGGACCTCAAAGCCCAGATACTGGCCGGCAAGGCCTATGACGCCGATGTTATGGTACGCGTCTCCCGCGGCCCCTACAGCGATATGATCAAACCCTTCGAGATGGATGCCACCGCCATTATGGTGCCGCACGTTATGAGTCTTGAAGAGGCCAAGAAGATAGTTTACTACACCAAGTTCCACCCTGTAGGCAGGCGTCCGATAGACGGCGGCAACGCCGACGGTGCCTACTGTATGCTGGACGGCGCCGAGTATATGAAGCAGGCCAACGAGCAGCGCTTCACGGTGCTGCAGATAGAGGACCCCGAGCCGCTGGACGAGCTGGAAGAGATAGCCGCGCTGCCAGGCTTCGATATGCTGTTTTTCGGCCCCGCCGATTTCAGCCAGGGCATTGGCGACCCGCTCAATTTCGGCAACCCGCTGCTTAAAGAGACCCGCAAGCGCATCGCCGAAATGGCGCACAAATACGGCAAGTTTGCCGGTACCACCGGCAGCGCGCAGAACGCCAAAGAACTGATAGACCTCGGTTATAACTTTATCAGTATGGGTGCCGACGTCGTGGGCGTTGGTGCCTATTGCGCAAAGATTCTGGAAGACTACCACAACCTGACCGGAAGATAGCAGCTGAAAGATGAAAGCGATAAAAGGTAAAATAGTTACCGAAAATGTGATAGTCTCCGGCTATCTGGTGCTGGACGGCGGAAAGATTGCCGACGTCACTCTGGAGAAGCCCCAGTGCGAGATAGAAGACCGTTCGGAATGCTATCTGCTGCCCGGATTCATAGATATGCACATCCACGGCGTCCACAATTTCCTGGTGGACGACGGCCCCGAGGCTTTGGCCGGGATGTGCCGCACACTGCCGCGCTACGGCGTGACAGGTTTTCTGCCGACCGTTTCTCCCAGCCCTATGGGGCAGGATTCGGCCTATCTCAAGACACTCTCCGCCACTTCGCCGGAGGGGACCCATATTCTGGGTTTCCACCTGGAGGGGCCGTTCCTGGCCCTCACGGGCGCCTTTAACAAAGATGCCATCGGCGGCGGCGGTGCCGACCGCGTGAATGCCTTGATAGCTGCTGCCAAACCCTACAAGTGCATCTTCAGCATCTCTCCCGACGTGGATGGGATATTCGACCTGATTCCCATTATGGCTCAGGACGATACGCCGGTCTTTATGACCCACACCGGTGCCAATGTGCAGCAGGCGCAGAAGGCCATTGAGCTGGGCGCGCGCCACTGCACCCACTTCTACGATGTGTTCCCGTGCCCGCCGGTTTCTGAGCCGGGCGTGCGTCCCAGCGGCATTGTAGAGGCGGTTCTGGCCGACCCCCGCGTGAGTGTCGACTTCATTCTGGACGGAGTGCACGTAGATCCCATCGCCGTGAAGATGGCTCTGGTGGCCAAGCAGAGCGGCCCCGGCAGCGTGTGCCTGATCACCGATGCCAATGTGGGCGCCGGCTTCCAGCCCGGGACCTACACCTTCGGCAATATGGGCGACATCTGCTTTGACTATCCCGGAGCCCCGGCCCGCAGCGTGAAGGACCACACCCTGGCGGGCAGCGGCCTTACCCTGGACGTGGCGCTGCGCAATGCAGTCAAACTCCTTGGTCTGGACCTTGTGGCAGCCAGCAAACTGCTCAGCTACAACCCCGCCAAGGTGCTGCATCTTGAAAAGCAGAAGGGCCTTCTGGCATCGGGCTACGATGCCGACTTCGTGGTGCTGGACGGCAACCTCGAGGTGCAGAGCACCTGGGTTTCAGGCAAAGAATTTTACAAGAAATAAACAATTAAAAAACTATAAACGTTATGTCAGACAAGAAGTTCGTATACCAGCCCTCGCAGTGGGTCCCCTTCAGAGATAAAGAGGTTATTGACCGGGTAGCTGCCATCAAAAGGGAAGATATGGAGAAGCATCCCAACCCCGACTACAAGATCAGGGTCGTGCCCGATGCTGCTGTAGAGCACTATATGATTGCCGATATGGTCCGCAGGCTCAAAGAGTCCTCCGACACCGGTAAGAAAGTGGTTATGATTCTGCCCAACCCCGTGACCACCTACCGCTATGTGGCACGTATGTGCAACGCGCTGGATATTGACTGCCACAACCTGTATGCCTTTGCAATGGACGAGTATGCAGACCAGGACGGCAACATCGCTCCCGAAGACTGGGAATGCGGCTTTACCTACGCTATGCTGCACAACTTCTATTATGAACTGGATCCCAAGCTCCGTCCAGAGCGCAGCCATTTTGTGGGCTTCACCAATAAGAACATCAACGACTACAGCAAGATTATTCAGGATGCAGGCGAGGCCGACATCGTTTATGCTGGTCCAGGCTGGACAGGCCACCTTGCCTTCATAGAGCCCGATGCTCCCGAATTCCAGGCTCCGCTGGAAGAGTGGAAGCAGATGGGCGCACGCGTCTGCACCCTGAGCCCCTTCACCCTGGCCCAGAACTCCCTGCACGGCGCATTCGGCCTTAGCGGCAATCTGGCGGCAGTGCCGCCCAAAGCAGCCACTATCGGCCCGCGCGATGTCCTTGCCGCGAAATATCGCCACGACACCCACGCCCTCACCATCCACGGCACCAGCTCTGCCTGGCAGCGTTTCACCACCCGCCTGGTGCTCCACGGCCCGGTGAGCCCGCGCATCCCCGAGAGCATAATGCAAACCGTCCCCACAAACGTATTCGTGTCGGAGACCATCGCCAAGAATATCGAACCTGACTGGGTAAACGAGTATTAAAATGTCAAAAGAAATAATCAAAGCCGGAGCTGCGAGCGAGGAAATAACCCCCAAAGATTCGCAGTTTCTCTATGGCTACCCATATGTGGAGAGAATGAGCCAGGGGGCTCACGACCCGCTGACCTGCACCGCCCTTTACATTGATAATGGCAGCAGGCAGGTGATGTTCATCTCCCACGACATCCTTTATCTGAACAAAGAGCAGGTTGCCGCCATCCGCAGCGGCATTTCTGCCAAGACAGGCGTGCCGGCCGGAAACATTCTGGTTTCCGTGACGCACACCCACTCGGCCCCCACGCCCTTCGACGTGATCATCAGCCGTAACGACAAGGTTGTGCCGCCTGCAGACAAAGCTTATATGCGCACCGTGGTAGAGCACTCCATCAGCGCTGGCTGCCGTGCGTTTGAGGCGGCCCGCGAGGCGGAGATAGGCTTTGTGATGGGCGACGCCACGGGACTTGGCACCAACCGCCACGACCCCGCCGGCCCCAAGGATATGCAGGTGCCCACTATGCTGGTGCGCGGCCTTGACGGCAAGTACATTGCGGCGATGCTGGTGGTATGTATGCACCCCACCGTGCTGCACGAGGATTCCCCTCTCTGCAGCGCCGACTTCCCGCACTATACACGTGAGTTGATGCGCAAGGAATTGCTTGGCGAAGGCTGCCCCGTGGTATATTTCACCGGCACCTCCGGCGACCAGAGCCCGCGCCACGTGACCCGCGGCAACAACTTTAGCGAAGCGCAGCGGTTGGGCGAGATAGTGGCCGCTTCTGTGATTGCCGAAGCCGGCAAGGGGGTGATTTTTGACCGCAGCCTCCCGCTGGCTGTTGCTTCAAAGAATCTGAATCTTCCCAAGCGCGACTTCCCCACGGTAGAGTGGGCACTGGCCAACCGCGACAGGGCAAAGGCCCATTTTGAAGCTCTCAAGGCCGATCCCGTCGCCGACAAGCGCGAAACCCGCACCGCAGAGGTGGACTGGTTCGGCAGCGAAGAGGCGCTGCTGCTGTCTACCCTCGCAGCCAATAATGAACTGGAAGATGTATATGCCAGCTGCCTGCCCGCAGAGATACAGGTCGTTAAAGTCGGCCCCTGGCGCTATGCTGCCTGGCCGGGTGAGGTATTCGTGGAGTTCGGCCTCTGGCTCAAGGAGGCGTTCAAGAATGTCTCGCTGATAGGCTATGCCAACGGCGACCTTCAGGGCTACGTTGTGACCCGCGAGGCTGTGGAAAAACGCTATTATGAGTCGGGCAACTCTTTCTTCAGTGTTGACGCCGGCTATATAATGCTGGACGAAACCAAAAAACTTATAGCCGGTTTGGAGTGATGAGCCGCTATCTGGGCATAGATCTGGGAACCTCCTATTTCAAGGCCGGTGTCTATGACGGGGAAGGCCGCCTGTGCGGTCTTGGCCGTGAATCTGTGCCCAAAGTGTCTGAAGATGACCGCTGTGAACTGTCGGTTTCCGGTTTCTGGAAGACAGTTGCCGGCGCTGTTTCGCAGGCTCTCTCCGATGCCGGAATTCCGGCTTCGGCCATAGATGCGGTGTCCTATTCTTCCCAGGCCAACAGTTTTGTTCTGCTGGACGGGGCAGGGGAGCCTTTGACGCCCTTGATTCTCTGGAGTGACCATCGTGCCAAAAACGACTGCGAAAAGCTCCGCAGGCTGGATGCCGCGCCCGGCTTTACCCATACAACAGGCCTTGGAATAGGCCTGGATCAAGAGTTTATGCTCTGCAAGCTCGCCTGGTTCCAGAAGTACGAAACGCAGATCTGGGACAAGACGCGCTATGTGATGACCATCTCCGACTATCTTGTCTATGGATTGACGGGCATCAGGGTAGGCGACCGCAGCACCGCTGCTATGACGGCTATGCTGGATGTCGCTCTCGGCCGCTGGTGGCCCGAGGCTTTGGAGGCCTTTGGCCTTAAAGAGGATATGCTTTCCACCCCGATGCCGTCCGGCACGCTGGCCGGAAATGTAACCGGCCGCGGGGCTTCGCTGGCGGGTCTCAAAGAGGGCACTCCGCTGTATCTGGGCTGTCTGGACCACTACGCTGTGGCTATAGGGGCGGGGATACTCGCCGGCCGCCGCATCAGCGAGTCCACCGGCACAGTACTGGCCTGCGTGGCCTACAGAGAGGGTTATGCCCCCCGCAAGGGCGTCATCACCGGCCCCGGTCTGGACAGCAGCCATTATTTCCAGATGGCCTTCGATCCCAATGGCGCCACCGCCGTGGAGTGGTATCAGAAAAACTATGCCCCCGATAAAACCATCCTCCAGCTGGAAGACGAGGCGCGAAATGTCCCCGCAGGTTGTGACGGCCTGGCGGCCAAGCCCCGCAGCGACACTTATCCCGGTCTGGAGGGGTTTAGCAACATAAAGCCGGAACACACCCCGGCCCACTTCCTGCGCGCAATATTTGAATCCACGGCCGCCTCGCTGGTAAAGCTTGTGGATGCCCTGGATCCCGAAAGGCAGGCCACGGAGGTTATCCCTTCTGGCGGCGGTGCGCGCAACACCCTGTGGCTCCAGATAAAGGAGGATATGCTGCAGCGCAAGTATCTGCCGCAGGCTTCGGGCGAACTGGCCACCAAAGGGGCCGCAATGATATGTAAAATGCAAAACACAAAAATATGAAAATGACCAAAGAAGATGTAATAGCAAGGGCCAAAGAGTCCATCGCCATAGAGGCTAAGGCAATAGCCGATATCGCCGGCTATATGGATCAGGATGCCTTTTATGAGGCAGTCAAGGCGCTTGCCGCCGCCCCGCGCATCACTACCTGTGCCAGCGGTTCCAGCGGCATCGCCGCCAAGAAATTTGCCCATTCGCTCTGCTGCATAGAGCGCGGCGCGCAGTTCCTCTCTCCCGCAGAGGCCGTGCACGGCGGTATGGGCTGTATGAAGAAGGGCGACGTTGTGGTAATGGTGTCCCGCGGTGGCAAAACCGCCGAACTGCTGCCCATAATTGATGTCTGCAACAAGAAGGGCGTCACGCTTATCGGCGTCACCGAGAATCTGAATTCGATTCTGGCGCAGAAGTCCCAGATAGTGGTCCCTATGAAGATAGAGCGCGAGAGCGACTGCCTGAATGTGATGGCCACCACCAGTTATGTGGTCACAGTTGCTATCTTCGACGCGATGCTCAATGCACTTATGGTTATGACAGATTATACCCTGCAGCAGTTTGCCCTGATTCATCCGGGCGGTGCCGTGGGGGATAGATTGAATAAATAAATCGTTATGTACAAAGGATTTAAGATAGAACCGCCGTTCTTTGAGATAGGCCCCAAGGCCTATATGTACGGCGAGCGGCTGCTCCGCCTGGCCAAGGCGGCCGATGCGGCAGCGGAAAAATATGACGTCCGTATACTTTTCACCCCTCAGCCCAGCGACATCTATATGCTGGCTCACGAGACCAAGAATCTTGTGATTGTGGCCCAGCACATCGACCCCATCCCGGTGGGACGGGGGCAGGGTTCCATTTTGGCAGAGGCTGTTAAGGCCGCCGGCGCCCACGCGGTGATGCTCAATCACGCAGAGAAGCCGGTGACTTTGGCCGATCTGGCCGCCAGCGTCAAGCGTGCCGACGAGGTGGGCCTGGTGAGCATTATCTGCGCCGACAGTCTTAAAGAGGCAGAAGCCGTGGCGCTGCTTAACCCCAACATCATCGTGGCCGAGCCATCCGAACTCATCGGCACCGGCGTCACCAGCGACGAGGAGTATGTAAAGGCCACCACCGCCGCCATCAAGAAGGTGAATCCGGAGATTCAGGTGCTCCAGGCCGCCGGCATCAAGTGCGGTCAGGATGTCTACAATGTGATTCGCGCTGGAGCCGATGCCACCGGCACTACCAGCGGCGTGATGAGGGCAGAAGATCCCGAGGCCGCTATGGAAGAGATGATAAGCGCAGTGCGCCGCGCCTGGGACGAAACCCATCAGAAATAGTTACTAAAACATATTATTAACCAACCATTTAAAAACTACAAAAATGAAAATCTACAAAGGTAAAGTAACAGTTCAGTCCAAGGACCACATGCCCGATTTCCACAATGTGACCGATGAGGTTAAGAAGATTGTTGCCGAGAGTGGCATCAAGGACGGTATCTGCGTGCTTTATTCCCACCACACCACTTGCTCTGTGATGATTCAGGAGTGCTCTCACGATGTGACTTATTTCAACCGTGAGTTCCTGCAGCAGGATCTTATCAACATTATGGAGAAGATCGTTCCCACTTGCCGCTACGAAGGCCAGTATCTGCACCCGGGTCCCAAACATATCGAGTTTGCACTTGCTCACCCCGGTGAGGTAGAGCGCGGCAGCCTGAACACCGACGCTCACCTGCGTTCTTCTTTCTTTGGCCGCAGCGAGACCCTTATGATAGACGAGGGCAAGCTCTCACTGGGTGACTTCGGTTTCGTATACTTCATCGACTGGGATCAGGTTCGCGAGCGTCAGCGCGTTCTCGAAGTCAAGATCATCGGCGAGTAAACAATAGTTCATTCGTTTTAAAAACGGGAGAAGACGGAGTGTCTTCCCCCGTTTTTTATTATCTTTGTCAAGATTAACCCTTTACGAAATGAACTGGGACGTTTTTTTTTATTATCTTGAATATGTGGCTGCGGCGATAGCCTTTTCTTATGTGATATTCCAGATACTGCAGAAGCCGCTTATGTGGTATCTCGCCATACTGGCGGCTATGGCCTATCTCGCTGTGTATCTGCATGGTGACCGTCATCACGAGCCTCTATATGCCATGGCTGGGGTGCAAGGTTATCTGATAGTGGCGGGCATCTACGGCCTGCTTGACTGGACGCGCAGCAAAAAGAAAGAGGAGGGGACAGAAAATCAGGGCAAGATCATAATCCGCCCCTTCGAGTGGAAGGTCGGCCTGATCTCGATACCTCTGGCTGTCGGTATTTTCTTCTTCCTGCACTTCCTGCTGGCCAGAATCCCCGGAGTGGTGCCGTCCTGGCAACAATGGGTGGATGCGCTGCTGGCCACCAACACTATCCTGGCGACTTTCTATACCGGCCGCCGCTACATAATCTCCTGGGTGATGTGGTTTGTGTTCGACATTATCGCGGTGGGCATCTACATCAAACTTGGTATGTATCCCACGGCCGCGCTGTTCACCTGCTATGTGGTGATGGCGGTCATCGGCTTTTTCAATTGGAAGAAAAACGGCGTCTGGGAAAAGGACAGCAGTGTTATTTAGCGTATGATACAACTTATTGCAGACAGCGGCGCCACCAAAACCGAGTGGCGTGTACTCTGTGACGGCAGCGTAAAGGAGGTCGCCACAATAGGCATCAGTCCGGTGTATCTCAAGCCGGCCAAAATCAAGCAGATTCTTAAGAAGGAGGTTTTGCCCGTGGCGGGCGCCGATGTGGAGCAGATTTGGTTCTACGGCGCCGGAGTGGTAGGTGACCTCAAAGATGCACTTGTAGAGTGCTTTGCGGAGGTTTTCCCCAAGGCACAGGTTTCTGTGGAGAGCGATATGCTGGCGGCCTGCCGCGCCCTTTTTGGCGACAACCCGGGCATCGCCTGCATACTGGGCACCGGCAGCAACTGTTGCTTCTGGGACGGCAAAACCATGACCTCCGTGACCAAGGCGGGCGGCTTTATCCTGGGCGATGAGGGGAGCGGTGCCAATATGGGCAAACGGTTCATTTCAGATTACATCAAAGGACTGGTGCCCGACGCGCTGGTGCGCGAGTTTGACAAGCGCTATCATCTCTCCTATGCCGATATAGTCAGCAAAGTTTACCGCGAAGAGGCCCCCAGCCGCTTCCTGGCAAGCTTCTCGACTTTCATCGGGGAGCACCAGAACCATCCGTATATGAAGAATCTGATTGTGGAGAGTCTCCAGGACTTTGTGGACCGCAACGTGATGCACTACGACCCCCGCCGCAATCCGGTGGGCTTTGTGGGCAGTGTGGCAGAGGCGTATCAGCATTTCATCCATCAGATTTTCAAGACCTCCGGCTTCAAATTGGGGCCGCTGTGCCCCAAACCCATAGAGGGGCTTGTAAGATATCATTCGGGAAAATAAGTGGATTTGCTGCAGACCATATTCTCCAATAACAAGCTGGTGTTGGATGCCGTGGAGCAGGCTGAGCCTGTTCTCAGGCGCCTTGCCGGCCGGGTGGGGGAATGTCTGCGCGCCGGCGGGCACATAGTTTTGATTGGCTGCAAAAGTCCTGTGATAGGCGAATATGCCTCTGAAACAGATCTTTATGCCGATGAGCCGGGCTTGAAAGATATCGTCATTGCCCTGGACGGCGGCTCGGACGCTGCTCTGGCAGAGCAACTGCGCACCTGGCGGCGCCGGGGAGTGGCCACCGCCTGCATCAGTGGCCAAACGGCATCGCCGGCGGTTTCGGCAGCCGAAATTGCCGTCATCCTCAAGGTGGAATGTGCCGAAGAAAGCCGCCGCCTCAAGGTCGCTCAGGCGCAGCAGCTGGCGCTGGATGCAGCGCTCACACTTGGCCTGGATGCCTCCGGCCTCTGTGACGGTCCCGCAGAAGCTGCCGCAAAGGACAGTTTCCTGGAGCGCGCCGCCGCTTCGCTTATGAAAGAACTGCCCGCGCTGGACCGTGAGAGTGCCATAGAACTGATCCAGAGGCACGGGACGGTGCGCAAAGCTGCAAAAGCATACTTAGACAATGTACAAGCAAAACTATAGATCCAAGCTGTTGGAAGATGCGGTAGAGCAGATAGCTTCGCTGCCGGGAGTCGGCCGTAAGAGCGCGCTGCGCTATGCCCTGCATCTGCTGCATTCTCCCGCCGCCAATGTAGAGAAGTTTACCTCTGCCATAGCGCGAATGCGCACCGAGGTTCGCTATTGCCCCGACTGCAATATGATAAGCGACGAGGGGGTGTGCCCCATATGCAGCGACAACTCCCGCGATCGCAGCATAGTGTGTGTGGTGGAGAGCCTGCGCGATGTGCTCAGCATAGAGAATACCGGCCAGTACCACGGTCTGTATCACGTGCTGGGCGGTGTCATTTCCCCTATGGACGGCGTCGGTCCCGACGACCTTCCAATCAAGGCGCTTGCAGAGCGGGTGGGCCGGGACGGCATAGTAGAGGTGATTATGGCCTTGGACACCGATATGGAAGGGGAGACCACCGCGCTCTATATCTACCGGCAGCTGGCGTCGCTCCCGGTGAAAGTCTCTACCATTGCCCGCGGAGTGGCCTTTGGCGATGATTTGGAATACACCGACGAATTCACCCTGGGTAAGGCTATCGTCAACCGTCAGTTGTTCAGCATATAATGTCCTATCTTGAGATATTCCTGCTGGCCCTTGGCCTTTGCGCCGACACTCTGGCGGTGACTATGGCGTTCGGTGCCGCCTATGGCAAGGTGCCGCTGGCCGGCCATCTCAAAATCGACCTTTCGCTGGGCTTTATCCAGGCCGCCTTCACCGTTATCGGCTGGGCACTTGGAGAGGCGTTCTTCAATCTAATAGCCGCCTTTGACCACTGGGTAGCCTTCGGCCTGCTGCTTTTCATCGGTGTCAAGATGATTGTTGAGGCTGTTCGGCCGGCAGAAGAAGAGAAGGCCGACCTTATGAAATTCGGGCCGCTGGTTGTGGCGGGCATCGCCACCAGCATAGACGCCCTTGCGGTGGGCATTTCGCTGGCAATGGTGTCTCTGGGCGCCGCCAAACTGGTTGTGACCTTCGCCGCGATTTTTGCCGTAACTGCAATCGTGGCCGCCGCCGGCCTGCTGGGAGGCCGCGCCTTCGAGAAGGTCCTTGGCCGCAAGGCGGGCATCGCTGCCGGCATAATCCTCATAGCCATAGGTATCAAGATTTTGCTGGAACATCTTGTTTTTTAGAAAAAAAGCGTACCTTTGCCGGACAATTTCAAAATCAGAAATGATTTCGGTACTTAACATAAAATTCGTGAAGACGTCGCCCCGAGAACGGTAGTTGATATCTGTTGGTTAATCACCCCAGTTATCAACCGTTTATTATTTGGCGAGTCATGATCGAAATTTTTTATAAGAACCCGGAATCGAAATTCGAATCCACCAACAATCTGGAAATGCTCAAGACGCTGCAGCGCGAAAATGTGCTGTGGCTGGATCTGTGCGATCCGGAAGGGGAGGAGAAACGCGCCGTAGAGGGCTATCTGAACACCACCCTGCAGAGCCGCGCGCAGGCAGAGGAAATCGAGAGTTCATCCCGCTACAGCGAAGATGACACATCCATTTTCATCAACACCAACTTCCTGATTCCCGGCCCGGAGAATTACTCTATGGAGTCGGTGTCATTCATTCTGTGCGGCAAGACCATAGTCTCTGTGCGCCAGGCCGCCCTGCGCAGCTTTACCGACATCCAGCGGCGCATCACCGCTGGCATCCGCTATTACCCGACGGGTTTCCACGTGCTTATGGGCATCCTGGACAACCGAATCGACTTGGACGCCGATATGATTGAGTTGATGAGCAAGGAGTTGGAGCAGTACAGCCGTCGCGTGAGCATGGGAGAGGATGTCAACGAGGACTTCCTGATCGACATCAATCAGTTGCAGGAAAACACTATGATGGTTCGTGAGAACATCGTGGATAAGCAGCGTATGATTTCCAGCGTGCTCAAGAGCGAGAAGACCCCCGACGAGATCAACGACAAGCTCTCCGGCCTGCTGAAGGATATCTCGTCCCTTATTAACCATACCGACTTCAATTTCGAGCGTCTCGAGTATCTGCAGAATACCGTGCTGGGTCTTATCAACGTAGAGCAGAACAAGATTATGAAAATCTTTACGCTGGTAAGCCTGCTGCTGATGCCTCCCACGCTGGTGGCCAGTATCTACGGTATGAACGTCCAGCTGCCCCTGATAGGCGGTATCTGGGACTTTCTTATGATAATGATGCTGATGCTGCTGCTGGTGGGTATGGTCATCATCATTTTCCGCCGCCGGAAAATGTTGTAAGTGTCTGATTTAGCTTGCATTTTAAGATTTTTTGTCTATCTTTGCGCTCCCTTCGCGCGTGCGATGGGTCTATAAATAATGTCTAATTACTTGTTAAACAAAACTTTAATTTAACATGAACGAAGAAAACAAACTCGAGCAGGAGCAGCTGCAAGAAGAGGTCGCCCAGCCTGTACAGGAAGAGGTTAAGGCCCCCAAGGCAGACAACGCATCTGCAGACAACGCCACTTTCGACTGGGACGCTTTTGAGAGCGACAGCGATGCAGGCGTAGATCTCGAAGCCACCAAGCAGGCTTACGAAAATTCACTTTCACACATCGCCGACGGTGAGGTCATCGAAGGCACCGTAGTAGCCAAGAACAAACGCGAAGTCGTTGTAAACATCGGCTACAAGAGCGAGGCAGTCATCAATGCAGCCGAGTTCAAATACTGCGAGGATACCCTCCAGGTAGGCGACAAGGTTGAGGTCTTTGTAGAGTCTACAGAAGACAAGAAAGGCCAGCTGGCACTTTCTCACAAACGCGCACGCAGCCTCCGCAGCTGGGACCGCGTTAACGAGGCATTCGAAAAGGACGAAATCGTTAAGGGTTACGTTAAGTGCCGCACCAAGGGCGGTATGATCGTGGATGTATTCGGAATCGAGGCATTCCTGCCGGGTTCTCAGATAGAAGTCAAGCCCATCAGGGACTATGACGCATACGTCAACAAGACTCTGGATCTCAAGATTGTCAAGATCAACAACGAGTTCCGCAATGTTGTCGTTTCTCACAAGGCTCTCGAAGAGGCTATGCTCGAGGCTCAGAAAGCTGAGCTCATCGGCAAGCTCGAGAAGGGTCAGGTCGTTGAAGGT
>JAEETP010000032.1 GCA_016290415.1 Bacteroidales bacterium | reverse complement strand
GTATTGTATCACGTGGTCGAACCAGAGACCGTAGCCGCTGGAAACGCTGGGTGTCTTGGGCAGGGCAAAAGAGCGAACCTTCACCTTCAGGGGGATGGTGACCTTCCAGCCGTCGGAGGCGGTGAGCACCACGCGGCCGCGGTAGCAGCCCTTGCGGCGCGACTCGGGAGTCTTTAGGGTAATCCAGAAAGATGTGTTTTCGCCTGCCGGCAGGTCCTCTGCCACGTCATAAAGAGGCAGAGGGTCTGGCCACTGGCCGGTGTAGCCGAAGCTGTCGCTGGGGGTGCGTACGGTGACGTATTCTACCTTGCGCACCTTGGCCTCAATGCCCTTGGGCAAACCCTTGACGGCCACCTTGACAGCCTGCAGAGGCGTTTTGGGATTGACCACGACGATAAATGATTCGTATTCGTTCTTTGCCGAAGTCAACTGCACGCGGCGGCCTTTGCGCTGGGCCACCGGAGTGTCCTTCATAGGCTTGTACACACCCTCTGCCCACCACACATCTGCCTTGGGCGTGTTTTTGACCAGATAGCCGTAGCCGCCCTGCAGCTTCATATAGGGGTCGCACTTTTCCAGCTTCTCTGCCTTCCACTCTTTGGCGCTTGCTGCAAAGGGAACAACGGTCAGGGCCGCCAAAATGGCGACTGCGGCGACAAACAACTTTCTCATAATAAATTACTTGGTCAGGATTATGGCGAAGCCGCCGCCGGAGGCCATATGGATGTTCAGAGGCTCATCGGCACTCACGGTCTTGAATTCGCGCTTAAAGTCTGTTGCGTGGAAGTTGGCATTGGCGCCGTCGCGGTAAAT
This sequence comes from Bacteroidales bacterium, assembly GCA_016290415.1. Lineage (GTDB taxonomy): Bacteria > Bacteroidota > Bacteroidia > Bacteroidales > UBA932 > Equibacterium. The sequence goes on along the minus strand of JAEETP010000032.1, from coordinate 18,125 downwards.
CTCTGCCTTCCAGCTACCGCCGCCAAGGAAACCGAGGTCTATGGTCACGTCGCGCTGGTCCCAGTTGGTGATGCCGCCCAGATACCAGACGTCGCCGCTGCGTTTGGCCATAATCACAGATTCGCCCACCTTGCCGTCGATACCCACGGTCTCATCGAAAACGGTAGGGATGCGTGAGATAAACGAGAGGCACTCAGGCTCTTTGCGGTAGGCGGACGGGCCGTCGCAAAGCATACAGAGCGGGGAGTCGAAAATCACATATTCGCCCAGCTGATGGCAGCGGGTGCCCTGGCTCATAGGCTCGCGGCTCTTGAGATAGGTGCTCTTGGAGCCGTTGCGCATAGCGCCCTGGGTGTAATCCACCACGCCGGAGGCCATACGGATGTAGGGGAAGGTCACGTCGTTCAGCGGCATATCCATCTCGATGCCGCTCCATTTCATATTCTCCAGGCCAAAGACGCCTTCGTAGTTAAGCACGTTGGGGTAGGTGCGGTTCAGGCCGTGAGGCTTGAAGGCGCCGTGGAAGTCCAGCACCAGATGGTATTTGGCTGCAATCCTGGCAGCCTCGGTGTAGAATTCTAGCATCGGCTGGTCGTCGCGGTTCATAAAGTCCACCTTGAAACCTTTGATGCCCATCTTTGAATAGTGGTCGCAAACGTGCTCTATATCACGGTGGAAGGCATAATAGCCGGCCCAAAGTATGATGCCCACATTCCTCTCTTTTGCATAGGCGATGAGCTCTTCAAGGTCAATCTCGGGTACGATGTGGAACAGGTCGCTGTAACCCTCCTGGCTCCAGCCGTCGTCCATAATGATGTACTCGATGCCGTTCTCTGAAGCAAAATCGATATAATGCTTGTAGGTGTCGTTGTTGATGCCGGCCATAAAGTCCACGCCGGTAACATAGAAGCCGTTCCACCAGTCCCAGGCCACCTTGCCGGGCTTGACCCAGCTGAAGTCGCTGCCCTTTGCGGGGGCGTCGCCCAGGCGGTACACTATATCGTTGGTGGCCATATCGATATCCCTGGTGCTGATGGCTACAATTCTCCAGGGGAACCTCTCGCCGGCCTTGCACTCGGCCAGATAGTCGTGACGGCTCTTTACAATCTCCTGAATGTTGTTGTAGCCGCCCATCTCCAACTCTTTGGGCATCTGGGCCCACAGACCGTGCAGTTTGGAAGTGCCGTCGGCCTGCAGATACATACCGGGATACTTATAGAGCGCCGACTCCATAATGTTGATTTTAATGCCCTTGGGAGCATCTATCATCTGCGGCAGGAACGCCATTTTTTCGGGATGGATGGCGCTGAGTTTGGAATATTCGTAGATATTTTCGAAAGACGATTCAAATGCGCCCCAGGAAAATCCGGCCCAGGTGTTCCAGTCCTCTGCAAAGTTGAATTCGGCGGTCTCGCTCTTTACCTTGAAGGCCTTCTTGCTCTTGGACACGAAGCGATATGCAATGCAATCGTCGTAGGCGCGGAACACTACGTCACAGTTCTTGTAGCTGAGGGTCAGCTCGTTGAAGTGATCGATGACCTCTGCGCGCTTGTAGGCGACCGGCCTGAACTTGTCGTTGACGCTGCGGCGGGTAAATTTCTGCATCTTGCCCGAGCCATACACGTTTCCATCGGTGAGCTTCATCTCAATCTTAGAGTCCTTCAACAAGCAGTCACCGTCGTAGAAAACGGAGTAGGTGAGGTTTTTGCCGGCGGTGATGTTGGCCACGATATGGCCGTCGGGAGACATCACCTGAATCTTTTTGTCGGCTGCAGAAGCGGCCACAGTGCCAAGCAGCACAAGGGCTGCCATAACGAACAATTGAAGAGTCTTTTTCATTTATCTATTCGGTTATATTGTTTGCTACTATGGTGGTGTCGTCCAGGCGGAGCCTGAGCCAGTTGGTGATTTCCTGCATCTGCTCTGCAGAGAGCGGCTCTGACGACTGGATGATGGCGTTGGTCACGGGAACCTCCGACAAGCTGTCGGCCTGCATCACCACACGGGATCCCCTGGATATTGCCAGGCTGCTCACCGTGGGGTATTTATACTTAAGCTCTTTGGTGATCTGGCCATAGGGGATGGCTTTGCCCTTTGTCTGTGACAGCTGGTTCTCCAGCTCTTTTATGCGGGCATCCCTGGCGGCTATCGCCTCGTCGCTGCGGGCATACAGCCCCTTGAGCAGTTCGTCTGCCCTGGCGCCTACGGCGTTGACCTTTATATGCAGCTTGGTGGTGTCCAGATTGTGCCGCTTGGCCGCATTGTAAAGGAAGTCCAGGTCGCCCTCGGTAAGATCGCCTGCAAAATAAACTACGGCGTTGGTGCCTGAAATGTCATAGTCATATATGTAGGCATTGCCGTAGGCTTTGTTTTCTTCTATGAAGGCGGCGACGTCCCTCTGGATGTTGTTGTCGCGAATCATAGTGATGGCACTAAGCACGCTGGGAACGATTATCGCTATCAGAATCACCGTTGAGATTGTGCGGAAACTGCGATTCTGCTGATTCTCTTCGCTGACCTTTTCAAAATGCATATAGCGGGCTGTGAGATAGGACGCCAGCAAGATGAATATGGTGTTGATCAGGAAGAGGTAAAGCGCCCCGAAAAAGTAGTGGAAATTGCCGCTGGCAATGCCGAATCCGGCGGTGCAGAGCGGCGGCATCAGGGCGGTGGCGATGGCTACGCCGGACAGCACTACTCCACGCTCTTTGCGGGTCTGCTCCAGCATACCGGCTATACCGCCGGCAAAGGCTATGAACACGTCGTACAGGGTCGGGCTTGTGCGGGCCAGCAACTCCGTGGGGTTGGCCATTTTGAGCGGCGAGAGCAGAAAGTACAGGGTAGAGGATATTATGCTCACCACCACCATCACCAGAAAATTCTTCAGAGCACTGACCAGCAGGTCTTTGTCGTTGATATAAAGCGACAGGCCCATACCGAAGATAGGCCCCATAAGCGGCGAAATGAGCATCGCGCCTATGATGACCGGTATGGAGTTGATGTTCAGGCCTACAGATGCTATTACAATGGAGCATACCAGAATCCATACGGTGGTGCCGCGGAAACTGATGCCTTTGCGGATCTTGACGGCAGCAGAAACCGTGTCCAGCTCGCCGGCCATAGAGGTTATGGCCCGCCACTGGATTCTGACTTTGTCCCAGAATGTCTTATTCTCGCTCATAGAGTGGGGTATTATCCTTTGAAGGGTTTCAAGCCTTTTGCGGCATCCTTGGCCACGATGCGTTTCGCGCCGTTGTCAAGGTCTATGAGGATATAGCGGTCGTTGCCCATCCCGAGCTCTTTCATATAGCTGAGCTGGCGCAGGCCGTGGCGGGTCTCGATGCGCTCCTGCAGGGCGTGGCGCTCGTTCTTTCTCATAGCATAGACAATATCCACGCTGGCCTGGTCTATGGCCAGGATGTCCAGCGAGGCCAGAATGCCCACATTGGGCGTTACAACCGGCTCTGCCTCAACGCCTTCGCAGTCGCAGGAGACGCTCATATTGCGCATCACGTTTATGTAGGCCACATTCTTGCCGAAGTGGTCTATGGTGGCCTTGGTGGATTCTGTCATACGCTCCATAAGCTCTTCCATTGCTATGCTCCACATATCGTCGCTGCCCTGGGCGGTGTGAATCATCTTCTTGCCTATGCGGCCGTCGGCGCAGCCTATGCCGATGTTTTTGTTGCTGCCTCCGAAGCCGCCCATCACGTGGCCTTTGAAGTGGGTCAGAGTCAGCATAGAGTCATAATTCATCAGATGATTGCCGACACTCATATAGTCGAACCATTTGCCGCCGTTCACTGGCAGGTTGAAAGTACCTTCGTCGTCCATAATGTCCACCGGGCAGAAAGTCCATCCGTTGGTTTTGAGGGTTTGCCTGTGCTGCTCCGTGGTGTAGCGGTCACCCTCGTAATAGGTGTTGGTCTCTATGATTTTGGCATCGGGCAGGCGCTTCTCATACAGGTTTCTGACCCACTGGCGCGGGATAATGTTGGGGCCGTGGGGCTCGCCTGTGTGGAGCTTGATGCCTATCTTGCCCGTGAGGCAGGCGCTGATGCAGTCGTAGGCCTTCAGCAGGCCGCGGGCGCTGAGGTCGCGGGTGAAGTATACTATAGACTCGTTGCCTGACCGCTTGTTATAGGGGAGGTAAACATCGCCTCCGGTGCCGGGAATGTGGTTGTGTGACATAATATGAAATGTTTCGATAGCTTACAAAGATAATAAATAATTGCGGCAAAAAAGGCGCGCCGCACTTTGATAAGTTGCAGGACGCGCCTTTTATTATTTGTCAGTGCCACGAAGGCACAAATTCTATTTGATTTCGTCGCAGAGTATGGAGGCAGAAATATGATATGTCTTGCCGCTCACAACTGCATCGGACTCTGTGTAGAGGGTCATCTGGCTGTCAATCACAGTCACGCTGCCTACGCCGGTAACCGGTATCACGGGGTTGTCTTCCCAGCTGAGGCTGAAGTCGTAGTGGAGATTGTCGTCTTTGGACTCATCCAGAGAGAAGTCTCCCACGAAAGGAGCGATTGCAAAGTCCTTGAAGTTGATGAACAGCATACCGTTCTCTGTGTAGTCGATGGACTCGAGAGAATATTTTTCATAATCTGCAGCGTTGATGTTCACGCCGTTGTCCCTGAGATAATTGATGATCTCGTAAAGATCGGCAGAGAACTTCTTGCCCACAATGGCGTTTTTGATGTTGCCGCCGGAGGCGCTTACTATGAACTCTCTGGGTTTCCAGCTGCGGCAGATACTCTCTGCGAGATCTCCGGTCACGACATCGCCGCTGAGCAGGGCTGCGCCCTCATAAGCCTCTCCTTCTGCCGTGGTGTACTCAAGAGTCCAGCTGTTGCCCGACCCTTCTTTTACAGTGAGCGTGCCGTATTTGGGGAATTCGAAAATAAGACCTGCACTTATGGCCTTGCTCTCGAGAACCTTGTAGATTCCGGACTTGTATGCCAAAGGAGCCTTTTCGGGCTCGATGGCGTCGGTGTCAAGGAACCCAAGCAGGAATTTGCCGCCGGAGGTCAGCTCTATGGTTTTGGGTATGTCGCCACTTTTGATGGGACGGTCAAACTTGGTGTCGTTAAGGGTGAAACTTGCGTGATAAGCCTTGTTCTTGGGGAGCGGCATCTTGCTGTCGCTGCCTTTTTCGGGCTTGGTGCAACCTGCAACTGCAAACAGTGCGCAAAGGGCAATAATGAAAAAACGTTTCATATCGTTAAGTATTAATAATCGTTAGAACAGTCTGAAGAAGAGGGAGAATTTCATCACCGGAAGCACGGGGATCTTGCCCAGAATGTCCAGGACACCGCTGTCCTCATTGTCTATATCGGCACTGGTGACGCGGATGTATTCTCTCTGGCCGGTTTTCATATTGGTGCCGTAAGTGTATCCGCCCAGGCCGTCCTTGGTGTAGCAGGCGCCAAAGTCAAAGACAAACGACACGGGACTGTCTTCCCTGACGGCGCGGCCTGCACCAATACCAAAGTAGGGCATGAACTTGCTCGCGCGAAGGTCGGCTGTGCAGTAGCCATTCTCGTCTGTGGTCACCAGAGTGTCGCCAATTCTGATGCCGGCGGAGCCTTTGTCCTCGTCAGCAAGAGCCTGGGAAGTGCCGGTCAGAGTAGCCAGCTTGCCGTTGCCGCCAAAGACGCCGAAGGTGAAGTGGAACTTGGTGTCTCTGCCGGGGAAGAGGTCCAGCATTGCGTTGCCGCCCATATAGGCCAGCTTTGCCTTGAGATCCAGAGTGCCGGAGGTGCCGTTGTCAAACTCAACGCCATCTACAGAGAATGCGTATCCAATGGGGGGAGTGTAGCTGCCGCCAAGCCTTAGCTGGAGGAAACTGCCTACCGGGAATCCTACCTGAAGGGAGACGCCGTCCACACCGGCTCCCACGCCAAGTGACATACTGTTGAAGAACTGGGCAGAAGCTGTTGCAGAGGCGGTCATAAGGGCCGCAGAAATCAGAATAACCGAAAATAATCGTTTCATTGTATGAATAAATGTGAGTATTACGCAAATATACTAATAAGCCGTCAAATTAAAAAGTCTTGAAAAGAGCTTTTACATCTTCCCATTTATAGTAGGGACCGCCCGGCAGGGAAATCAGTGGCGTTTCTCTCTCGTTGAGATAGAATTTTACAAGGACGTCGTTCTGCCTGTTCTTGTAGAAAACCATCTGGAGGTTGCCGGCAAACGGGGCGCAGAAGTATCCCGGCCACAGCTGGCACTGCTCTGCATTCAGCCTTTCGCCTATGCCCTTCAGGCCCAGGCGGGCGCAGATTCCCAGCAGATGGGTGTCGTGCCCAAAGCGCAGGTCGGCGGCATAACTGCCGGTAGCGATGGCATCGTCGGCCTTTTCCATAACGTCATCAAAGAAGGCCCGCACTTCTGGCAGCGCCATACGCCTGTCGCCAAACTCCACGGAATTGCAGTGATGCAGGTACATATACATAGACCAGTGCGTCTCGTGCCAGTAGATGTCGTCTTCGCTGAAAAGGCGCAGCAGGCTGTCGTCGCAGTCAAACGCACCGCTGGCAACGGCCACGTCCATAGTCTGGTCCCAGAAAGCCTCGGCCGGACCAATCAGGGCGCTGCCGGCGGCGGGGTCGGTGAAAACCCGTGCCAGCAGGGTGGCGGTGTCGCGCGGGTGGGCTGCCATATCGGCATCCAAAAGCGGCTGTGAGTCGCTCCTGATTTCGGGAGTGTCGCCGCCGCTGATATATCTCATATACTGCTCTCCGGTGTCCCATCCAATGTCCAGGCCTGGATCAAGGCTAAGCAGTTCGCCGGTAAAGGCCGCCATACTGATTATGCAGCGGGGTGATACGCTGGAAATGGCCCGTACGCGCCGGCTGCCGTTTTTGAAAACCCTTTTGTATTTCTTGTACATACGGCCGGCAATCTGGCGGTGCTCACGGGCGCCGCGGGGAGTGAGGCGGCCGCCCATATCGTTGTATTTGGCCACGATTTCGGCAATCATACCATATGCTTTCTCTCCCTGCTCTGTGAGGATGCCGGCCTTGTGGGCGCGGGCAAATTTGTCCAGAACGCCTCTGTAACCGTCTGCAGGCCAGTCGCTGCGCGAGCCGTGACGGCCATAGTGGCTAATGTAGAAAGGCTTGTATCCCCTGGGTGCCGGAGTTTCGGCGGCAGGCCGGTATTCATAGGGATTCAGCACGATTCCGGTGCGGAACAGATTTTCGTTGATGCTGGTCGCAAGCTGCGGATCCTTCTCCTGGGCGCCGGCAGAAAAAACTGCCAGCAGGCAGATGATAATGGCGGTTATTCGGTTCATAATATGTCAAATGTAGCTGTTTAAAAGTCAAAGCCGACAGAGGCGTACAGTGAAAAACCTACATTTCGGCACCATTGTGCTGCAAATTTGAGAGGGCCCACCATAGACTGCCGTGCATACTCTGCACCGAAAGCATAGAAATATGATGACTGTAGCAAGTCCCGTATGGTATAATCATCCGTGAAAATGCCGGCACGGGCAGTTATAAAGTTCTTGTGTGCAAAGCAATACCTCAGGTCAAGCTGTCCCATTACGCTTATGGGGCGGCAGTCGCGGAAGCCTATGGGGAATCCGAAAAACGGAATCTGACGTTCTGTATATCGTCCGGCCACTGCGCCGCCCACTGTGACGAGATGCTTCTGGTTGATCAGATATGGGATGTCGTCCCAATGCACAGGGTCTTTAACAGAAGGGACAAAATTCCACCCCGCATATAGTTTGGGATGTACCGTGAAATGACTGCCAAATGTAAAGGCGGCTTCGAGGTTGGCCACCGAAACAAGGTAATGGGGAACTATTCCGTCTTGCGTGGAGACAGGAGCCTCGTAATCTCCATATCCCGCTTCCGGATGGTCCAGGTCTATTGTATAGCCTTTGAGCATATACCGGCTGTCAATGGAAAGCCGGAAACCCTTTGTGGGGAAGTAGAAGTCGTCAAAGGTGTCATATTTCAAGTTGGCGAAAGCGGTAATCCAGTAGCTTTCCCAATCCCAGCCGATCCAGTCCTCTCCAAACTCAAGATACCTCTCGTAAGGGTCCATTTCTGCAGTGACGCCAGCCCTCATAGAGCCGAATCTCATTCTGGAATCCTCAAAATAAAGATCGGAAGCAATTGAATAGAGTTTCTCTTCTATGGAAGACTGATATCCGGAACTGGTGTTAATCAATCTTGACCGGGCCGTCAGACCAATGGTCGGAAGTCCGTTCTTGGATTTTATAGAACCATCTATTTTCAGTGCGGGATTAGAGCCAAGTTTCAAATCTACAGTGAGTTGCGGCCCTGCCAGTCGCCTGGTTCCCAAACCAAGATGAAGTGCTACTGACACATATTCGTCGGTGTCGGCGTGAAGGCCGAATGCAAAGTCATTGACCTGACCTTTCTGGCAGTCAAATACCAGAGTGTAAGGCTCGTGAGATCCCTCCAGGCGGTAGGTGACAGCCTCGAAGGCATTGGTGCCGTAGATGTTGTCCAGCATCCTCTCTATTGTTTTCCTGTCGTACAGGCTGTCAGCGGGGTAGTCTCTCTTATGCAGGAGAATATGCTGCTCATCTTCGGGCAAGCCGGTGAACTTGACTTTGTCCACGCGGATTTTGGTCTGGGCAATGTTGACAGCGGGGGCGGGATGGTTCACCGGCGGAATCTCTTTGCCGGCAACCAACTCGGCCACGGCCTCGAACATTTCTTTGTGGCTTTTTGCGTTTTCGTAGCCCTGGTTGATAATGTCATCTACGCTCTTCGCGTCAAACGAAAGCATATTATATCCTTTCAAGGGATGGTTTATGGTGACGTCCGTCATTTCCCTGGTCTGGGCCATAGCTTCAGCACCCAAAAGGTTGATGGTCTGGAAAAGGAAGTCCATAGGGGTGTTGAGGTCGCTGATACCGCGCCGGGTAGACATTTCCGAACCAATGACAATGTCGGCGCCCATCTCCCTGGCAAGGTCCACCGGGAAGTTGTTGCGCATACCGCCGTCCAGCAGCACCTCGCCATCCCCGCGGACTGCGCGGAAATAGAACGGAATGGCCATCGTAGAGCGCATTGCGGCGGGCAGTTTGCCGTCCACCCAGTATTTGGGCGACATCGAAAGCATATCCGTGGCGACGCAGGCGTAGGGGATAGGCAGATTGGCAAAGCTGATACTGTCTTGATAGCCTACGCTCAAGGAACTGATGGTGTTGCGTACGTTCAATCCGTAAAGGAATCCGTCGGGCATACCCAGACCCATCTTGTTAATGGCGTCGGACATAGCGTCGTCGGAGTTGTGGCCGGCCTCTTCTTCCATCTTTTTCAGGAGTTTCTCCTGGGTAAAGCGGGCTTCCAGGTCCTTGTCGTCGTATTTGAACGGAATGCGGATTATGTATTTACCGCGATAGGATTTGATCTTATAGGCAAGATACTCGTCCGGAACGTTGTCTGACATCATCATAGGCCAGTTGATGCTGCGGATAAGTGAATCCAGCTGGTCGTGTTTGTAACCGAGGGCATACAGACCGCCCACCAGGCCGCCCATACTGGTGCCGGTGATGACATCCACCGGAATGCCCAGCTCTTCCATATACTTAATCACACCAAGGTGTGCCAGACCGCGCGCTCCGCCGCCGGCCAGCACCAGACCCACCGTGGGGCGGTACTGCCGGATGGAATCCATCCGGGCCCTGACTTTAGCAAAGGCTATCGAATCAGCTTCGGGTTTAGCACTGGGAAGGACTTGAGCCGTGGCTCCCAAAGAGAGCACGCAGGCAAGACAGATCGTGAAAAACAGTTTTTTCATTTGACTTCAGAAAACAAACCATCAAAGATACAAAAAAAGACTGAACCACTAAGTTCAGCCTTTTCTATTAGTATTCCTCTTCGTTCCACATATAGTGCAATTGTTGTATACTGCTCATTATCAGCAAGTTATACTTGTGTTCAAAAACTTGGATAGTCACAGGGGAAGCCTGAGGCTGGATGAGATCCTCGAATTGACATTAATTATCACAAATGACTATCCCTAATGATTATTTGATTGGAATAAGGGTTAAATCTCCATCTACAAAGCCCAATCCCAGTCCTTTCTTCTCTCTGAATAATGTGGCATACTTTCCTTGTTTCAGATAGATCTCCACGACAGACTTGAACGAAGACAGTTGCTTTTCCCATGGCCTCCTGCTTTTCCATCTTATAGGATTCTTTCGGTTGGAGAATACTTCATCGCAAGCCCAATCACTATCATCTTTATCAAAGGACCCTGCACCAACGATTTCAGCCGACCAATTATTATCACCATCTTCATAAAGATTGAAGCAAAAAGCCTGAATTCCATCAGGAAGGTCAATAGATAGAGATGTATCTACCCATTTCTCAAAATCAGAGTATTGTAACTCCTTACTCCCAAATAATCCAAGTAAGCACATAATAATGATGTGAAGGTGATACATAATGTTTTGTCATTAACCTGATAAAGATACTATTTTTCTATGAAATTATTATTTACTATTCCTCTTTTCTCAGGGATAGTCCCAAAGTGGGCTAAAAACCAAAAACTGCCAAGGAATCAACCTTGGCAGTTTTGTAATTTATTGATTTTCAATATGTTATAAAATCAATATTCTTCCTCGTTCCAGAAAAAGTCTTCTTTGGTGGGGTAGTCGGGCCAGATGTCTTCGATGGATTCGTAGACTTCGCCGTCGTCTTCAAGGTCAGAGAGGTTCTCTATTACTTCGAGGGGCGCACCGCTGCGGGTGGCATAATCTATAAGTTCGTCTTTGGTTGCGGGCCAGGGAGCATCCTCCAGTTTGGATGCCAGCTCAAGTGTCCAGTACATATCAAAAAAACAAGTTAATAATTAGCTGTGTTTGTTAAAAGGGCTGCAAAGATATAATAATTTTCGATATGCAATAATATTTTTTTTACGATTGTTTATCAAGCACTTGCGCCAGTGCAAACAGGTAGTCTGACAGGCGGTTGAGATACCTGGAGCAATCGGCGTCAGAGGCTGTTTTGGGCTCTATTGCCACGATGCTCCGCTCGCATCTGCGGCATATGGTCCGGGCAACGTGAAGTTCGGCAGAAATGGCAGGAGGACCGGGTATTACAAACGAAAATTTCTTTGGCAGCAACTCTGTCAATCTGTCAATCCTCTCTTCAAGGAAAGAAAGCTTGGCTTCTGCATCGAGGGGCGGCAGAAAACTGCACGGACCGTCACAGGCAAGGTAAGAGGATATGTCAAAGAGATGACGCTGTATCTGGAACAGGTCTTCGCAGTATGGCTTAGCTGCGGCAACATCGCCTGCGTGAGCCCTGACCACGCCCAGGTATGAGATCAGTTCGTCGGCATCGCCATAGGCGCATACCCGCGGGTCACACTTTTTGACACGCTTCCCGCCTATCAGGCCGGTGGTGCCTTCGTCTCCGGTTTTAGTGTAAAGTTTCATTGTTTTATGTCAGATTCTATCTTACCGTCGCGTATGCAAATAACACGCCGTGCGTGAGAGGCAATCTGCTCTGAATGAGTCACCAGTATCACAGTGTTGCCGGCGGCGTTTACCTTGTCGAAAAGGGACATTATTTCTTCTGAAGTGGCGCTGTCCAGATTGCCGGTGGGCTCGTCTGCCAGGATTATGGAGGGATTGGTTACCAACGCCCTGGCAAGGGCCACCCGCTGCCGCTGGCCGCCGGAGAGTTCGCTGGGATCGTGGTCCATCCTGTCTCCAAGCCCGACCTTCTCCAGCGCCTCGCGGGCCCTCTGGAGCCGTTGCTGCCGGGGAACCCCGGCGTAGAGCAGGGGCAGGGCTACATTGTCCAGGGCGTTCATCCGGGGCATCAGGGCAAAGGACTGGAACACGAATCCAATCCGGCCATTGCGCACCGCCGCCAGAGCGTCGTCGCCCAAATGGCCCACGTCATCTCCGCACAGGGTATATCGCCCGTTGTCGGGGGTGGCAAGGCATCCGAGTATATTCATCAGGGTAGATTTCCCGCTGCCGGAAGGGCCCATTATGGCCACGTATTCATTCCTGCGGATAGAAAGACTTACGCCGTCCAGAGCACGGACGGGCGACTCTCCGATGTGGTAGGTCTTGCAGACATTTTCGATTTTGATAATTTCTTCCATTGTCAATGCATTGTGACCACATCACGCACCTTTTCGCCTCAAAGTTAATGGAATAATCGGGAATAATTGAATTATAATATTTACTTTTGTAAAAGATAAATTGTGCGCAATGGCATACAGTCACATAGAACAGTTTGACGAATACACCACAGAAGAGCTCAAGAAGCATTATCTTGAAATCCTGAAGCTGCTGGGCGAGGATCCGCAGCGGGAAGGGCTTCTGAAGACTCCGGAGAGGGTGGCAAAGGCTATGCAGTTCCTCACCAAAGGCTATAGCGAGAGCGGCGAGGAGATTCTGCGCAGCGCTATGTTCAAAGAAGAGTATCAGCAGATGGTACTGGTCAAGGACATAGACCTGTATTCTATGTGCGAGCATCATATGCTTCCGTTTTACGGGAAGGCCCACGTGGCGTATATCCCCAATGGGTATATCACCGGCCTGAGCAAAATCCCGCGCGTGGTGGAGACTTTTGCCCGCCGCCTGCAGGTGCAGGAGCGGCTCACGGTGCAGATCAGGGACTGTATCCAGAATACCCTTGCCCCGCTGGGCGTGGCCGTGGTGATAGAGGCGGCCCATATGTGTATGCAGATACGCGGCGTGGAGAAGCAGCACTCAATAACCACCACATCTGCCTTCACCGGGGTGTTCCTTAGGGATATGCGCACGCGCAACGAGTTTCTCCGCCTGATAGGTTTAACCACTTAAACTTAAGAGCAATGAAGATTATAATCGCCGGAGCGGGTGAGGTAGGCTGCCATCTGGCCAAGTTGCTGGGCGAGTCCAACCACGAAATCACCATCATAGACAACAACAGCGACCGCCTGGCCAAGGTGGGCGAGGTGGTGGATGCAGTGGCTGTGTTCGGCAACCCCACATCCATCAGCGTGCTTCAGTCTGCAAAGGTAGACACGGCCGACCTGTTCGTGGCCGTCTTCCCCGACAAGGACCAGAACGTGAACATAGTGTCGGCGCTGCTGGCCAAGGAGTTGGGCGCCAAAAAGGTGACCGCCCGCATCAATACTGCGGAATATCTTTCATATGAAAACAAGTCCATCTTCACGCAGTTGGGCATCGACCTGATGTTCTATCCGGAGAGGATGGCTGCCTACGAAATCGCGGACCTTGTCCGGGAGTCCGGTATGACCGAGTTCGTGCAGTTCGGCCACGGCAAACTGCAGCTGATAGAGTTCAAGATAGAGGAGGATTCCCCGCTGATAGGCAGGGAAATATCTGACTTTGTATATCCGATAGAGAACCTGCCGTTCCGCATTGTGGCCATCTCCCGTGGAGAGGGCACCCTGATCCCTTCCAAGGACTCCAAGATGCGGCTGGGCGACCTTATCTACGTGATGGCGCAGCGCGACACCGTGTTCGAGGTGCTCAAAGAGGCCGGCAAGAAAGAGGTCATTGTAAAGAACGTATTCATTGTGGGTGGCGGACCTATGGGCGAGATTCTGGCGGCCAAGCTGGAAAAGACCATCCCTCACGTCAAAATCATAGAGCGTGACCGCCGCCGCTGCGAAGAACTCTCCCAGATTCTTGAAAAGACTATGGTCATAAACGGCGACGGCCGCAACACCGACTGGCTGTACGAAGAGAGTGTCCAGAACTGCGACGTGTTCGTGGCCGTGACCGGCGACTCCGAGACCAACATTATGACCTGTGCCGCTGCCAAGAAGATGGGCGTGCCCAAGACCATAGCAGAGGTAGAGAATATAGAATACATAAAGCTGGCAGAGGGAATGGGTGTGGATGCCGTAATCAACAAGAAGATACTCTCCGCAAGCCGCATCTTCCGCTTTACCTTGACAGATAAAATACGTTCTATCAAGTATTTGAGCGAAAGTGACGCGGTGGCTCTGGAATACATAGTCCACCCCGGAAGCCCCGTGACCAAGGCTCCGATAAAGGATCTTGCAATCCCCAGGACCGCAATCATCGGCGGCGTTATCCGCGGCACCGAGTCGTTCATAGCCTACGGTAACACGCAGATAGCCGCCTACGATCACGTCGTGGTATTCACACTGCCTTCTTCCCTTAAAGAGATAGACAAGCTCTTTATGTAGGGTTTTCGCCCCGCGACATCATTTTCAGGTATTCCGAGAGGGATATCGAAAACATTTGTCTTAAGTACTTGTCCAGAGTCTTTGCGTCGTTGAAGCCGCATCGCTCTGCAATCTCTTCTTTTTCCATTGACCTGTACTGCGGGGCGTTCTGGATAAAGTGCCTTACCCTGAATTTGGACAGATAGTCCTGGAAGCCCAGCCCGCGCCAGTGCAGGGCTTCCCAGAGGTAAGTCCGGTTGGTGCAGATCAGCTTGGCAACCTCACTGCACCTCAGGGACCGTTTCAGATAGAGCTCCTTGTCCAGGATTACGCCGGATGCCTTGAAAAGGATGGCGGCGTTATACTTTCTTTTCATCCGCTTTTTGCGGAGACGGCCAAACAGCAGCATAACCTATCTTCCCGAGATCTTTTTGCAGTATTCTCCCGGAGTGCAGCCGGTAAACCTTGAGAAAGAAGAGGTAAATGTGCTCACAGAGTTGAACCCCGATGCTACCCGCAAATCCTCCATAGAGATGTCGTTGTCCCTGGAGAAGATGTGGATGGCCTCCTTGACCCGGTAAGAATTCAACAACTGACGAAAATTCATCCCGAATTTGTCGTTGATCATTTTGGACAGCGTGGTCTTGTTGGTCCCCATTCTTGCAGAAATCGACTCGATGGATGCTTTGGGGTCAAGATAAGGCTTCTCTTCTTCCATAAGGTCCTTGAAATTCTGCATCAATTCGTTGGCCTTGCGGTCCCAGATGTCATACACTGCTGCATCTTCCTGGAGGATTTCTTCCGGTATCTCGGTGCTTGGCGCGGGAGAGTCAGTGTACCGGGTCTTCTTTATAGAATTACGCCGGCGGCTGCTGACAGATGATGAAAGAAGACAGAGAGATGAGAGGATTGAAGAGGTCGTAATGACCAGCAGGATGATGGAAACTGTTTTCATTGCTTAAAAAATTTAAGGCGAAAATATTGAGTTAATAATAAAACGACAATGCCCTGGAGGGGGCTCCAGGGCATTGTTTTCTGTTTTTGAAAACGTAATTTCCGTTTACGACTTCTTCATTGGCTCGAAACCTTTGCCATAGACCTCTGAGACGTTACCTATAGAGACAAAAGCGTCGGGGTCCACTTCCTTTATAAGTTTCAGAATTTTGTTTGTCTCTGTACGTTTTACGATTACAACAACCAGCTTTCCGCTGTGTTTTGAGTATCCACCCTGGCTTTCAAGCAGCGTGACACCCCTGTGAATCTCGTTGCAGATGCGGTCGGTGAGAGTTTCGTACTGCTCGGAGAATATGAACAGCTGCACCGACTGGCGCCGGCCGTTCAGGGCAAAGTCCAGGGCGTAGTTGATCACGCCCGTGAGCACGAAACCGTACAGCATCACCAGCAGTTTGTCGCTGATAGACGATCCGTTGGGGATCAGCATAGAAGAGGAGATGATCAAAAGGTCCAGGACGGCAATCACGGTGCCGGGGGATACTCTGCGGTACTTGCAGATAATCAGGGCAATGATGTCTGTGCCGCCGGTGCTTCCTCCCTGGGTGAAGGTCAGGGCAATGCCCAGACCCACCATTGCTCCGGCAAAGATGACGCACATCAGCTTGCCGTTGTCGGCGGTGAAGTTGGTAATGAATTCCTGCGGCACGAGCCCAGGCAAGAACCTGAGGAACAGGCCGGTGACCAGCAGGGCGTAAATGGTCTTGGCGCCGAATCCGCCGCCCAGCACCTTCATTGCTATCAGCACCAGGATGGTGTTGATGATGACGTATGAATAGGCGACGTTGAAGCCTGTACTGTACTGGATTATGGAACCCAGACCGGTGATGCCGCCGCCCACCAGATTGTTGGGCAGCAGGAACACCGCCCACGCCAGGGTGTACAGCAGCAGGCCGACGGTGATCAGCAGGTACTCCTTGAAAGTGACAAGCGCCTTGCGCCAGGTGATTTTAGCAGCCATTGTTTAGCAAACGACATTGATGATTTTGCCGGGCACGACAATCACTTTGCGGATCTGGCCGCTGACCAGATATTTGGCGGTGCGTTCGTCGCCGCGCACTGCAGCCTCGACATCTGCCGGAGCCATATCCTTGGGCAGAGTGAGTTTGTAGCGGAGTTTGCCGTTGAAAGAAACGGGGTATTCAAAGGAATTCTCTGCGGTGTATTCCGCCTTGTATTCGGGGAATGCCGCAAAGCTGATGCTCTCTTTGTGGCCCATCTGGCTCCAGAGCTCCTCTGCGATGTGCGGTGCAAAAGGCGAAAGCAGTATCGCCATCGGCTCCAGGATTGCACGGCTGGTGCATTTCTGGTCTGCCAATTCGCCCACGGCAATCATAAAGGCACTCACCGAGGTGTTGAAAGAGAAGTTCTCTATGTCGGTCTTGACCTTGCCTATGAGTTTATGGAGCGTCTTGAGCGAAGCGGCGGAGGGTTCGGAGTCGGTCACGCTGCACTCGTCGCCGTCGAAATAGAGCCTCCAGAATTTGCGCAGGAAGCGGTGGACGCCGTCAATGCCCTGGGTATCCCAGGGTTTGCTCTGCTCCAGAGGACCCAGGAACATCTCGTAGAGACGCAGGGTGTCGGCGCCGTATTTCTCGCAGATGAGGTCGGGGTTCACAACATTGAACATAGACTTGCTCATCTTTTCCACAGCCCAGCCGCATATGTACTCGCCGTTCTCCAGAATGAAATCTGCAGTGGCATAGTCGGGACGCCATTTCTTGAAGGCTTCGCAGTCCAGACGGTCGTTGCGCACGATATTGATGTCCACGTGAATCTCGGTGGTGTCGTATTGGTCTTTGAGCCCGGCGGAAACAAAGGTGTTGGTGCCGTTTATGCGGTACACGAAGTTGGAGCGGCCCTGAATCATACCCTGGTTTATGAGCTTCTTGAAAGGCTCTTTCTCGCAGACATAACCCAGGTCATAGAGGAACTTGTTCCAGAAGCGGGAGTAAATCAGGTGGCCGGTGGCGTGCTCGGTGCCGCCCACGTACAGGTCCACGTCGCGCCAATACTCATCTGCCTCGCGGCTTACCAGGGCCTCGTTGTTGTGAGGGTCCATATAGCGCAGATAGTATGCGCTGCTGCCTGCAAAGCCCGGCATTGTGCTCTTTTCCAGCGGGTAGCCGTTGTAGGTCCAGTCCTGGGCCCTTGCCAGCGGCGGTTCGCCGGTCTCGGTGGGGAGATATTTGTCAATCTGCGGCAGGCGCAGCGGCAGCTCGCTTTCGGGAACGGGGGTTGCTATGCCGTCCTTATAGTAGATGGGGAAGGGCTCGCCCCAGTATCTCTGGCGGGAGAAGATGGCGTCGCGCAGGCGATAATTGATTTTGCGGCGGCCGATGCCCTTCTGCTCTATGTAATCGATGGCGG
This sequence comes from Bacteroidales bacterium, assembly GCA_016290415.1. GTDB lineage: Bacteria > Bacteroidota > Bacteroidia > Bacteroidales > UBA932 > Equibacterium. Next base: position 569 of record JAEETP010000032.1, on the reverse strand, counting down.
CGGGAATGGCCTCCTTCACGGTTTTGCCGTTGAGGAAGCCGGAGTTGCACATAATGCCCTCTTTGGCGTCGAAACTCTCCTGGGAAACGTCACAACCCTCGATCAGCGGGATGATGGGGAGGTTGAACTGCTTTGCAAAAGCGTAGTCGCGGCTATCGTGTGCCGGCACCGCCATAATGGCGCCGGTGCCGTAACCAGCCAGTACATATTCAGAAATCCATACCGGAACCTTGTCGCCGGTGAGGGGATTGACTGCGTATGAACCGGAGAACACGCCGGTGACTTTGCGGGTCTCGGCTATGCGCTCGCGCTCGGTTTTCTTGCGGGCCTCTGCCTGATAAGCCTCAACAGCTGCTTTCTGCTCCGGTGAGGTGAGTTTCTCTACCCACTCGCTTTCGGGAGCCAGCACCATAAAGGTGACTCCGAACACTGTGTCGGCGCGGGTGGTGAAGATGGTCATATCATATTGTTTGTCGCCGTTGAACACCTTGAACACCATCTCGGCACCCTGGCTGCGGCCAATCCAGTTGCGCTGCATCTCCTTTAGGGAGTCGGTCCAGTCTATTGAC
>JAEETP010000130.1 GCA_016290415.1 Bacteroidales bacterium | reverse complement strand
GAAGCGGCCGGCATATGCCATAGGGAGGTTTACAATCTTGAAGTCCTTGCCGGCAGCCTTTGCCTGAGCCTCGGTGAGACCCACGCTGGCCACTTCGGGATTGGTGTAAACCACGCTGGGGATGGCGTCGCCGCGGAAGTGGTCGTTGCCGCCGGTGAGGTTGTTCACCACAATCTCGCCCTGGCGGTTGGCCACGTGTGCCAGCATAGGATAGCCGGCCACGCAGTCGCCTGCAGCGAATACGTTGGGCACGTTGGTGCGCATCTTGTCGTCTACCTTGATTCCGCGCTCGGCCTCAACGCCGATATTCTCCAGACCTATGCCGCGGATGTTGCTGCGACGGCCCACAGAAACCAGTATCTTGTCGCCGGCAACCTTGTTTACCTTGCCGTCGGGAGTCTCATAGACCACCTTGTTGCCCTCGATTGCGGTAACCTTGCAACCCAGGCAGAACTCAATGCCGCGCTTTGCATAAATCTTCTGGAGAGAAGAGCTGATCTCGTCGTCCAGCGGGCCAAGGATCTTGGGGAGCATCTCCACCACTGTAACCTTGGTGCCGATGGTATTGAAGAAAGCGGCGAATTCCATACCTATGACGCCGCCACCTATAACAACCAGTTCCTTGGGCTGCTCTTTGAGCGCAAGGATCTCGCGGTTGGTGACAATCACGTCGCCGGCCTCTTTAAGACCGGGAATCGGAGGAACAGCAGCCTCGCTGCCGGAGCATATCAGCAGATTCTTGGCAAGATACTTCTCACCGCCGCAGGCGATGGTGATGCCTTCTGCGCTGCGGCTTTCGATCACCGCCTCACCTTTGACGACAGTCACCTTGTTGCCTTTCATAGCGGCGCCCACGCCGCCGACAAGCTTCTTCACGACCTTGTTCTTGCGTTCCATAACCTTTGCAAAGTCGCAGGCAACATTCTCTGCGCTTACGCCGTACTTGTCGCCGTGAGCTGCATAGTTGTAAACCTTGGCGCTGTAGAGAAGGGTCTTGGTGGGGATGCAGCCCTCGTTGAGGCACACGCCGCCAAGTTCACGTTTCTCGAAAAGTGTCACGGCAAGGCCTTTGGCCCCTGCCCTTTCTGCTGCGACATAGCCCGCAGGGCCGCCGCCAATTATTGCGAGATCAATCATATTGTTAATTAATTTAGAATTCGATTATTCAAAAACGACCTCAAGGGTTTCCAGCTCGGTGGCAATCTGCTTCAGGAAGCGGGTTGCCTCGCCGCCGTCTATGCTGCGGTGGTCATAGGTAAGGCTAAGGCCGATATGAGGCACGAAGGCGTATACTCCGCCGCCCAGGTCCTTGGGACGGGGCACGATGGTGTTGACTCCCAGGATGGCGCTCTGAGGCAGGTTGATGATAGGGGTAAATATCTCAACGCCGTAGTTGCCCAGGTTGGAGACAGTGAATGTAGCTGCCTCGGGGCTCAGGATATCGGGATTGATGCTGCCCTTCTTGCAGGCATCGGCCACCTGTTTCAGCTGGCGGGAAAGGCCCACGATAGAGAGGTCGTCGGCATTCTTCACGCAAGGCACCATAAGGCCGCGCTCGGTATCCACCGCCAGGCCCAGGTGAACCTTGTTGAAATATTTGATGCTGTCGCCCAGGAAATGGGTGTTCACATTCGGGAACTTCTTCAGGGCGCGGATCACTGCCAGGCAGATGAAGTCGTTCAGGGTAATGTTCACGTCCAGCTTGCCCTCTTCCATAAGCTTCTTGGCCTGTTTGCGCAGAGCCTGGATGCGGCGTGCGTCGGCACTCAGATGGTGAGTCAGCTGTGCGGAATTCTGCAGGCTTGCATACATACTCTTGGCAATCACCTTGCGGATGTTGGTGAGCTTGCGGACCTCAAAGTCGTCTCCGCACTCCAGGACATCCTTGCCCTTGGCTGCAGGTGCGGCGGCTGCGGGAGCTGCGGCTGCCTTGCCCAGGTCGCAGGCGCGGGCCATACCGGCCAGGCCGCTGCCCTGTGCGGGAGCGGTGGCGCCGGTCTCGGCTGCAATCTTGGCAGCCAGAGGAGTCTGGCGTGCGCCGGATGCAGCAGCGGCCTCGATGTCACGCTCAATGATGCGTCCTTCGGGGCCGGTGGCGGTTACATATGCAAGATTTATGTTAAGCTTCTCTGCAAGAGCTTTGGCGCGGGGGCTGATGGCGCGTTTGCCCTCTACAGCTGCCGCGGGAGCGCTCTGATGGACGGTGATTTCGGGAGCGGCCACCGGTTTCTCAGCTGCGGGGGCAGCCTCTGCCGCAGGAGCGGCTGCCTCGGCTGCGGGCTGTGCGCCACCCAGCAAATCATCTATATTCTCTCCCTCCTGGCCTATGATCATCACATTTGCCAGCACGGGGATTTCGTCGCCTTCGTTGTACAAAACCGCGAGAACGGTGCCCTCTACCTTGGATTCTTCTTCAAAAGATGCCTTGTCTGTCTCATAAGCAAAGAGGATATCCCCCACTGCCACCTTGTCACCTTTGTTTTTCTTGAATTCCGTGAGAATGCAACTCTCCACGGACTGACCCTGTTTGGGCATAATTACAACGGAAGCCATAAATTGTTGTCTTAAAGATTATTATTTGGAAGTTAATCGATTTATCATTAAATTAACGCACAAAGGTATAAAATTTATAGGTAGGTGTAGCATAACATTTCGAAATATTTTATTTTTGTAACATCAAAGTCAATCGGTAAACTTTACTATTATGACAATATCCAGACGATCCTTTATCAAAGCCGGTGCGGCAGGTGCCGCGCTGCTGACATCGGGCGGCCTTGAGATGGCTGCCGCAGCCTGCATTTCTCCCAAGAAAAAAGCTGCCCGGGCAGAAGACAAATTCCACCTGGGCGCCGCCGGCTACACCTTTGTAAAATTTGATTTGGACACCGCCCTCAAGACTCTTCAGCGGGCCGATGTACACTACCTGTGCATCAAGGATTTCCACCTGCCGCTGAATGCCACCGAAGAGCAGATCAAGGCCTTCCACGCCAAGTGCGCCTCTTACGGCGTTACCGGCTATGGCGTAGGCCCTATCTATATGGCAAACGAGGCTGAGGTAGACCGTGCATTCGCATACGCCCGCCGCGTGGGTGTGAAAGTGCTTGTGGGTGTTCCCTCCTATGAACTGCTCCCCTACGTGGACAAGAAGATGGAGGAGTATCCCGAGATCAAGCTGGCCATCCATCTGCACGGCCCGGACATTGACATCTACCAGACCGCAGAGGTCATTTGGAATAAAGTAAAGGACTACAATCCCCGTATGGGTATGTGCCTGGACATCGGCCACGACCTTCGCGGCGGCGCCGATCCCGTTGAGGATCTCAAGAAATATCACACCCGCGTATTCGATATGCACTTCAAGGACGAGTCCGAGGCGTCAAAGGCGGGCTGGTGCGTGGAGATAGGCCGCGGCAAGATAGACTTCCCCGCCCTGGTCAGAATGATGCGCAAGGTGGGCTACGACGGCGTCTGCTCGCTGGAATACGAGAAGGATATGGACGACCCGTTTATGGGCATCGCCGAATCCTACGGCTATCTGAAAGCCGTCTGCGATATGGCATAGATAACCCGTCGCTAGGGCTACAAAAAAGCTTCGCTCCGGGCCAGGGAGAACATAGAACCCCTGTTCCCTACGCGAAGCTTTTTTTGCGCTTACCGCGACGGGCAGATAATTGCCGAATGCCTGAAAGGATTTGCGACCGGCGTTAGCGAGGGAGGGGACCGACCGAGCGTCAGGGAGCAAAACTTTCAGGCGAAGGCATCTGCCCGGAGCAGAATACGCCTAGAAGTTCTCGGCGCAGATTTCGAAGTAAGACTGGGGATGGTTGCAGGCGGGGCAGACTTCGGGAGCGGCGGTGCCAACTACAATGTGACCGCAGTTGCGGCACTCCCACACCTTGACCTCGCTCTTGGCAAACACCTGAGCCGTCTCCACGTTCTTGAGCAGCGCACGGTAGCGCTCTTCGTGATGCTTCTCAATGGCACCTATCA
>JAEETP010000129.1 GCA_016290415.1 Bacteroidales bacterium | reverse complement strand
GGATGCAGTCTGCGCCTGGGGCAAGGAACGCGGCATGGACCGGCTGGAAGGCCCTATGGGCTTCACAGACTTTGACCGGGAGGGTGCCCTGACCACAGGATTCGACCGTTTGGCCACAATGGCCACCATATATAACTATCCGTATTACATAGAGTATTACGAGCGCTACGGCTTGGTCAAAGGCGCCGACTGGATAGAGCACCTGGTCACTGTTCCCGAAGAGATTGACGAGCGTTACGCCAATATGAGCGAGCTGCTTTCACAGCGCTACAATCTGCACGTTACTTTTGCAAAGAACGCGCGGGATATGAAGAAGAATTACGCCAAGGATATCTTCAAGCTGCTGAATACTTGCTATGCGGATCTCTATGGCTTTGCCCAGCTCAGCGACAGGCAGATAGACAAGTATGTGGACGACTATATCACCTTTGCCGACCTGAGCCTCATCCCTATGGTTTTTGACGAGAACAACAATCTGATAGCGGTGGCCATTATGATTCCATATTTGGCCAAGGCCCTTATCAAGAGCCACGGCAAGCTGTTCCCGTTCGGCTGGTTCCACCTACTGAAGTCCCTCTACTTCTGCCAGGGTGATACCGTGGAGTTCCTGCTGGTGGCCATACGGCCCGACTTTCAGAGCAAAGGTATCAATGCCTTGCTGGTATCGTCTTTATATCCCAACCTCAAGAAGAAAGGCTTCACCAAGGCCGAGACCAACTGCAACCTGGTGGACAACGACAAGGTGATAAACCTCTGGGGCCACTTCCCGCACGAAACCCACAAAGGCCGTCGTGCCTTTATCAAAGATATCTAGTATGGCAAATCCTTTTGATGCATTCACAAACCGGGGCAACAGAGGTTCCGGTTGCGGCCGTCCCGGATGCGGCTGCCTGATACTCATTATACTGCTTTTATTGGCTGCCGGTTACTTTTTCAGAGGCAACCTCGGCATCAATTTACCTCAGATCAACCTGCCCGGAGGGGGAACTATCTTCAATCAGGACCAGGACGAAAAGGAGAACGACAACAGCACTTTTGACTATAACCGCGACAAAGACTACGGCAAAAAGCTCAAGAAGCTGAACGACGACGACATCGATGGGATCTAAAAAGTGGCTTTTCGGCTTTCTGGGATGGGCCATCTTCGGCCCTATGGGAGCTCTTCTGGGGTTCCTTGCAGGGTCTATTTTTGATGTCTTCGGCGGCGGAATACAGATAGGCGACGGCAGTGATACTTACACCGGCGGAGGCACCACCTACACCAGGCGCACCTATCCCGGCAGCGGCTCCACATCCTCCGAAGAATACCGCACAGGGCAGCGCAACAGCTTTATGATGAGTCTGCTGGTGCTGGCCACGGCGGTGATCAAGGCCGACGGGAAGTTAAGCAGCGCAGAGCTTCAGAACGTACGTAACTTTATCCGCACCAATTTCGGCGACCAGGCGGCAGGCGAGGCAGAGAGCATCGTCCGCCAGCTGATGGCCAAGGATATCAACGTATTCCAGGTGGGGGCTCAGATCCGAACCTATATGAACTATTCGCAGCGGCTCCAGCTTTTCCAGTATCTGGTGCAGCTGGCACAGTGCGACGGTATGGTGCAGTCAGAGCTGGATGTGCTGGACTCAATTGCCAGCGCAATAGGCCTCAGCAATATCGACCGCGACTCGCTGCTGAATATGTACCGCCAGAGCGCCGATTCTGCATATAAGGTGCTGGGCATAGAACCCACCGCCACCGACGACGAAGTGCGCAAGGCATATAAGAAGATGGCTCTCAAATACCATCCCGACAAAGTGGCCACTCTGGGCGAAGATGTCCAGAAAGCAGCAGAAGAGAAATTCAAGAAAGTGCAGCAGGCCTACGAACAAATCAAGAAAGAACGCGGAATGTAAATCATACAGCTATGAGACAGCTAATCACCCACTTTACCGACAACGACCTCTATACCTTTACCTGCCAGTACTACGTGCTGCGCCAGTATCCCCGTGCAGAGGTGGAATACTCTTTCATTGACCGCAACAACACAGTTTATCCAAAGGGATTTGCCGATCTGCTCCAGGAGCAGGTGAATTATATGGCCGATGTGGTCATTACCGACGAAGAGGTGGAATATATGAAAACCAAGTGCTACTGGCTGCCTCTATGGTTCTTTACATACCTTCGCGGTTACCGCTTCAAACCCCGTGAGGTCAGCATTTCGCAGGATGCCGAAGGTCATCTGAACATCAAGGTCTGCGGCAAGTGGTTCTCTACGATTATGTGGGAGATGCCGCTGCTCAGCTGCATTTCAGAACTTATGCACATTCTCAACGGCGATATAGACCGCTACGATGCCGCCCTTGAAGAGAAGCGCGCAAGGGCAAAATCAGAGCAGATTTTTGGCGCCGGCCTGGTGCTTGGCGATATGGGTACCCGCCGCCGCCTCTCGTTTGACCATCAGGAGATGGTGGTGCGCGTGATGGCAGAGGTCTACAATTCCAAAGCGTGGCCCGGCAAATTCACCGGCACATCCAATGTATGGCTGGCAATGAAATACAACCTGCCGTGCCTGGGCACAATGTCGCACCAGCTTATCTCCTTTGAAGAGAATGTAAGCGGCGTTTTCGAGTGCAACTTCAACGTTATGAAGAAGTTCTCAGATGTGTTTGACGGCGACAACGGTATCTATCTCTACGACTGCTTTGGCGACAAGGTCTTCTTCGGCAACCTTTCCAAGAGGATGGCAATGATGTACAAGGGCCTTCGCGTGGACAGCGGCAACGAAGAGGAACAGACTGAGATGATCATTGATAAATACAAGCAGCTGGGCATAGATCCAGCCAGCAAGCAGGTGGTTTACAGCAACGGCCTGAATATTGACCGTGCCATTGAAATCCACAAATACTGCGCCGGCAGGGTGCAGGACTCTTATGGTGTGGGCACCTTCCTGACCTGCGACGTAACCGGCTGCAAGCCATCGAACATCGTGATAAAACTCACCCGCGGCCGCATCACCGAGCTGCGCGAGTGGCACGACTGCATAAAACTCTCTTGCGACAAGGGCAAAACCCTGGGCAACCCTGAAAAGTGCAAGTTTATCCTAAGTCAGATAGGCTGACGATATCCAACTGATCTACAATTGATTTAAGAGTGGCAGGTGTGACTTGTTGCGCCGCGTCGCTCCACGCACTGTCTGGGTCGCAATGACTCTCCACTATAAGGCCCTCCATACCCAGATCCATCGCGTGCTGGCACAGCGGGGCTATCAATTCCCGTTTGCCTCCAATATGGCTGGGATCACAGAAAACCGGCAACTCTGGTTCTCTCTTTTTGAGTTCCACTGGAATATGCCACATAGGTAAATTCCGGTAGATATTCCGTTCATAATACGAGAATCCACGGTGAATAGCTCCCAGCCTTTTGATTCCTGCCAGGTTGACCCTCTCCAAAGCACCTTGCCAGAGGTCGATTTCCGGATTGACAGGGTTTTTGACAAATACCGGGATATCTTCTCCGGCAAGAGCGTCGGCCACAGACTGTACTGCAAATGGATCCACTGCAGTGCGGGCTCCAATCCAGAGAATATCCACGCCATAATCCAGTGCTGCACGGACGTGCTCTGCCGTTGCAACTTCTGTGGCGGTGAGCATATCCAACTCTTCGTGAACCCGGCGCAGCCAGGGTAGGGCGGCAATGCCGTTTCCTTCGAATCCTCCCGGCTTAGTACGTGGTTTCCATATGCCGGCACGGAATATCTTGTAACCCGCCTCGTGCAGTTGGGTAGCGGTAGTCATCACTTGGGCTTCGGTTTCTGCCGAGCACGGCCCTGCTATTACAACAGGTCGGCCAGAATCAATTCCTGGCAGGTTAAGCGGTTGAATGTCTAGAGACATATTCTAATGGTTAAAGATTTGTTTCTTTGGATTCTATATATTCACCAAGTACCCTAAGGTCGCTGGTAAGGGGAGATACAGCCGCAACTCCCTGGCGGAAACGGGCAAGTGTATCATAGACAACGTCAATATAGAACA
>JAEETP010000128.1 GCA_016290415.1 Bacteroidales bacterium | reverse complement strand
ATCTTTTGACACGTGATACCATCCGTCAAACTGGAACACGGTTTTGCCGGCCACGGATGCGATGTTGATTATGCGGCCGCTCTTCTGGGCGCGCATGTGGGGGAGGACCAGCCGGGTGAGGGCTGCCAGGCCGAAGACGTTGACCTCCAGCTGGCGGCGGGCGTCTTCCATAGGGACGTTCTCTATGGCGCCGAAAAAGCCGTAGCCGGCGTTGTTGACCAGCACGTCTATGCGGCCCTCTGCGGCGATAACCTCGGCCACGCCAGCCTCCATCGAGGCCTGGTCGGTGACGTCCATCTTTATGGCGACCACTCCCAGGGGCGCCAGCGGCTCTATCTTTTCTACCCGGCGTGCCGCACCGTAGACCTTGTGGCCCTGGCTGGCAAGCATCTTGGCGGTGTCATAGCCGATGCCGCTGCTGGCACCGGTCAAAAGGATTACTTTGGGTGTCATATGTGTCTGATTATTATTCTACTATACGTCCGGTGATCTCTCCGCTGCAGCCGGCTGCGTTGGCCTCGTCGGTGTCGATGTGCATAGCCAGTGCATACTTGGGGCTGACGCGCACCACGGTGTCGCCAAAAATCACCTTGCGGCCTGTTTCCTGCTCTACCTCAACCTTCACGATCTGGCCGTTGGTCACGCCAAAAGCCTCGGCGTCGGCGGGAGTCATATGGACGTGGCGCTTTGCCACAATCACACCCTCTTCGAGGTCCACTTCGCCGCAGGGGCCGATAATCTTGCAGGGGGCGCTGCCCTTGACATCGGCGCTCTCGCGCACCGGAGCGGTGATGCCCAGGGTGCGGGCGTCGGTAAATGAAACTTCTACCTGATTCTCGGGACGTACGGGGCCCAGAATGGAGAACTTGAGGCTGGATTTGGGACCAACTACCTCCACTTTCTGATTGGTTGCAAACTGGCCGGGCTGGGAGAGGGCTTTTTTGAATTCAAGCTCGGCGCCGGGGCCGAAAAGTATTTCCAGAGTTTCTTGAGTTACGTGCACGTGGCGTGCAGAAGTTTCTATTACAAAGTTCATATCTAATATTGTTTTAACGATTCTAGAAAGGATATCCGATACCGAGGTGTACGGCAAAGCCGTCTTTGCTGAACCATTCGGCCGGAGTGAGCCATTTTTGGTATTCGGGGTCATAGCCCTTGATGCCAAGGTCCACGCGAACCAGCAGCAGGCCAAAGTCCAGACGGGCACCCACGCCCCAGCTCATAGCCGTGGACTTGAGCAGATTCTTGAACGAGAACACCGACAGCAGGTAATCTTCGTCCATAAAACTCGGCTCCTTGGGCAGATTCCAGACGTTGCCGATGTCGGTGAAAAGTGCCCCGTCAAGCTTCCAGAACAGCGGGAAGCGCCACTCGAGATTGGTCTCTATGCGCATATCGCCCACCTGGTTGTATATAGAGAAGCTCTCGTCCAGGGGTGCCATACCGGGGCCTACTGCACGCGACTGCCAGCCACGCATTGAACTGGCGCCGCCGGCGTAGAACATCTGCTCCATAGGCATCGAGAATATGGAGTTGCCGTATGCATAGCCGATTCCGGCAAGGAACCTCGCGGCAAAAGCCATCTTGTTTTCCCGGCCGAACCGGAGGGTCTCTACGGCGGTGACCTGGGTGCGGAGATACTGGGCGTAGGGGATGCCCCATATCAGCCTCTGCCCCCGCCGGTTCACTTTCCACAGCCCCTTGGCCGCATTCAGCACCAGACCCGAAGACGCGGCGTCGGCACGGACGTAAAAATAGCTGTTCTTGGGATTTACCGTAGCATCTGTGGTGTAGAACACAGATGCGATGGTGCCCAGGTCAAAGTGGTCCTGATACTGGTATTGCAGGTAGCTGCTGTTCAGGTTGGTGTAGAAACCGGGGTCGATATTGTATATCTTGATGACACTCAGGTGAGGAATGGTCACCGAATAGCGCAGGTTGCGGGAGGCGCTCCAACTGTAGCCGTAGGTGGTGGAAAGAATATTGCGGGTATATTCGGGACGGTGCTGGTAGTTGTAGGTCGTTGTCAGGTCGGTGGACGGAAGCACCGGAGTCCGGCTGCTGATGAACGGCAGGCCCAGCAGTTTGGGGAACTTGAGGCCTGTGCTCACGGCAAATTCGGTGCTTTTGATGGGGTCGCTGACCATAAACTGGAAGTTGCCCTTGAACCCCAGGCTGAACACCTCGCCGCCGCCGAACAGGTTGAAATGATTGTATGTGAGTGAAGGGGAGATACCTATCAAACCGCTGGAGTTTGTGGAGGCATCCATATTGACTTCGAAATTCTGCAGTTTGGAGGGGGTCAGCGTAATCACGCAGTCCACCACGCTGCTGGAATCCACCGGCGTGAGGCTAATGTTCACCGTGTTGAATATATGGTTGCCGGCAAAGCGCTGGTAGGTGGTCCTGATAAGCTCTTCGCTGTACATCATCCCGCTCTTTATCAGGTTGATGCCGTCCAGAAAGTCGCGGCGGACATTCATATTGCGCGGCACGTCGTAACGGACGTTGCGTATGGTGTACGGGGTCAGCTTGCGCGCCTGGGACGGGGTCTCGTTGCGGGTGTAGTTGCGCAGCTCCACCTTTAGCAGGGCGGTGTCGCGGATGGCAGTGGTGTCGGCAAAATTGAACATATAGTTCTTGGAAAAGCCGTAATAGCCCTTGCTGCGCAGCAGGGTGGCGATGCGCTCCGCCTCCTTTTCAAGGCTGGCCTCCGACAGGGGCGCGCCCGTCTTAAGGGTGTGGTTGGGCTTGTCCGCCTCGTATATGGCGCGGATGGTGCTGTCGGCAATGTAATAGGAGATATCCTTCACCGGGTACTGCTTGCCAAGGGTCACCAGATATGTGACGGTGGCCTTGTGGTTTTTGCGGACAACCGTGGTATCTATGGCAGAATTGTAGTACCCCTTGTATTCCAGGTGCCTAAGCATACCGTTGCGGGTGGGCCAGATAAGGGATTCGTCCAAAAGCACCGGCTTGCCGAATATCCACCTGAGTCCCATAAACTGGTTGGCCTTCTCTGACTGCTTCAGGTATGCCGACAGCTCGCTCTTGGGGAAGTGGCGCGAGTTGGTGATTACAATCTTGTTTTTCTTGAGCAGATACTCGTTTTCTTTATAAACGTATGTTTTGGCGCAGGAGGCCGCAAACAGCGCCGCCAGCAGCAATAAGACCAGAGTATATGTGATTCTGAGCCGATTCATACGCAATATATCATACAAAAGTAATTATTTTTTATTTTTGTATGAAGATTTCAGGCTATGATTTCCAAGGCAGAAATAAAAAGGATTCACGCCCTCCGCGCCAAAAAGCAGCGCGACGAGAGCGGGCTGTTTGTGGTAGAGGGGGAGAAACTGGTTGCGGAGGCCCTTGCAAGCGGATTTGAGATAGATAATGTCTATCGGATTGAAGACATCGGCCGCGAGGCTATGGAGCGCATCACTATGCTCTCTTCTCCGTCGCCGGCGCTGGCGGTGGTCCGCATTCCCGGCGCGCCTTCGCGGGCAGATATAGATGCCCTGGTGGCCTCAAGGCCGCTGTGCCTGGCGCTGGATTCCGTGCGTGATCCGGGCAATCTGGGCACGATAGTCCGCATTGCAGACTGGTTCGGCATAGATGCAATTTTTGCCTCTGAAGACACTGTGGAGCTGTACAATCCCAAGACCGTGCAGGCCACAATGGGGGCCATTTTCCGCCGCAAGGTGTTTTATTGCGACCTGCCCGAAGTTGCCCGGAAGTTTACTGCTGCCGGTATGCCGGTATTCGGCACATTCCTGGACGGGAATGATATCTACGGCGAATATCTTTCACAGGAGGGCCTGATAGTTATGGGCTCCGAATCAAACGGAATAGGACCCGAAATGGCGCAGCTGGTTTCAAGGCGGCTCTTCATACCGCCCTATCCCCGCGGCGCGGCGGGCAGCGAGTCGCTGAATGTGGCCATAGCCACCGCCGTCACCTGCGCCATGTTCCGCAGATAAATATGCATATGAAAAGGTTTTTGATTTCACTGACAG
>JAEETP010000127.1 GCA_016290415.1 Bacteroidales bacterium | reverse complement strand
GAAGATAAGGGAGCCGTAGTCCATAATGCCGCCGCCACCCCACAGCTCTTCGCGGCCGCCAAAGGTGGTCTCGGTGATAATGAGCTGATACTGGTTCATATTGCCCACCGTCTGATAGGTCTTAATCAGCTGGGGTATCTCGCCCATATAATTCCCTTCGTCCCAGTTATAAACCTTGAGCATCTCGGGCACTTTGAAGGTGCGGGCGGGCTTGAAATCCAGCGCACCGTACAGCTGATGGCTGTCGGCTGCGTAAGTTACCATCACGGAGCCGTCTGCAGAGGCGCCCGAGGTTACTATCACATTTGTGCAGGCAAAGGAATATGCCGTGGAAAGCACGACTGCCAGCACTATGGCATAAAATTTTCTGATAATCATATTAATTGTAACTTTGCAATAGCACAAAATCTTTCAAAGATAGCAAAAATGAGCGTTATTCATAGGTATCTGGCCGCTTCGGCTCTCATTTTTTTCCTCTTCACTACCGTTTGTTCCGCCCAGCAGCAGAAGGAACAAAAGCCGTTGACTCCGGATGAAGTAATTGCCAAACAGGTAGAAAATCTGATTGACCGTTACAACCTGGACGATTTTCAGGCGTTCCAGATTGATACTCTTTTGCAGCACTTTGTGCCTATCTACAACGAGGAAATTAAAAAAGTAAAGGCGTCAGGAGCCTCTCAAATAGATTCATACCAGCGTGTTATGGATATCTGGGGTGACTTTTTTGACACTCAGTATCAAAAAATCTTTACCCCGGAGCAGTGGAAGCAGTATATGAAATCTACTGCCGGAAGGGAGAAGAAAAAACGAGACAAACGTCTGGCGAAGGGCAAGGCTGATGCCGAGTAGATGACTTTCTGCGGGCCGGAGACGGGGTCGGCGACTCTTCCTCTTCAGGATCCTGCTTACGGTTGACGGCATCGTACTGCACAAAATTCTCAAAATCATATTCCCACTCACGACCGTAGGCTATCTTGTGGATACGGAAGTATATCGCCTCGCGAGACGGGGCGTTGAACACTCCTTCGTTGGAAACCATTATACTGGTCTGCGACGGCCGCCATACCCCGGTTTCATAGGTGCCGCCCCCCTCGAACACGCCCAGATCTTCGTTCTGATAGCGCTCATCCTGAAGGAATCGGGCCCAGAGCACACTCTCCGCTTCTGAAGAGAAATCGATGTTCATATAGGCGTGGTTCAGAGTCTGGACAGATTTATACTGCTCTACCGTCTGCTGAGGAATGGCCCCCACCCCTTCATAGAAATATTCATCTGCCAGGCGTCCGAAACCGTGACCGCCCGCCTCGTGGCGGACCAGCCCGGTGAAATCGGCATCGTCGGTGCCCAAAGCCAGATAGGCGAAAGCAATTCCCCGGGCGCAATCTTCTGTCTCGTCAGAGGGAATATCTCCGCCGGTGGTATTCACCAGCTGCATATAGCACCTGCCAGCGTGAACCTCGCGGTTCATCAAAATCACCACAAGGACGTTGTCAATATCATCTTCCGTTATGGCATTGAGCGCATATTCGCGGCATTTTGCGTGGTCGCCGCCCACATAAGCCCCCTCCCCGAAATAGGTCCCGAGGGTCGTGGAGCCGGGATTGCGGAAGTCTTCATAATAGTCCGACACCACATTCACGGCATACAGGTCAAACAAGCCCCGGAAGGTGGCGTACGGTTCCACCGAGAAGAAAGCCTCCACCGCTTTTTGCATCAGGCCGATATAGGTCTCATCTTCTATCTGCTCGCGAGAAAAGGCATCCCCCATAAAGACAATGGGGACACCGGCGCCTTCGGTATGCTGCTGAATCACCGTCACGGCGCCGTCAACTTCGTCCGGGGGCTCGGGGGGCGTTACTCCCGCCTGGTCTATGGTAAATTCAAAGGTTTTCCCGGCACCGCTAAGGGTAATTGTGGCAGAGCGGGGCTCTTCCGATGTGTTTTCTGCCACAATGATCCTGCCTTCTTCCCAGGACACCCAGTCTTCGGAAACTTCCACGTCGTAAGGCACATTGGCCGTTATGGACGGAGCAAAGTCGCCGCCTTCTGCCGGCACTTCAAAATGATCTGGCTGCCCTGTCAGGACATCCAGCTGCTCCTGGTTGATAGCTATCTTGGCAATGGAATGCGCAGACGTAATGTTCACCTGGCACGAACGGCCGCTATAGGTCTCATTTCCCGAAACTGTGATTATCACGGTCGCCTCGCCTTTCCCGCCGGATTTCCGGTTCAGGCTGCACCATTTGCCGCCGCCGGGCACCTTGGCGGTCCAAGCCTCGTCCATAGTGAGCGTCAGCGTCACGGAGCCCCCTTCCGGAGAAAAATCGTATGAAGTGTCCAGGATTACGATGGGCGGCTCCGGGGGTTCCGGAGGGTCGGGACGGCAACTGGCCGCAAGCGACAAAAATGCCGCCAGCGCCACAAACGAAACCTTTAGAAACCGCATCATATGATGCAAGTTACAAAAAATCTGCTAAACTCCGCCAAACGCGCTGTAGCCGCCGTCCACAGGGATAATGACGCCGGTGACAAAAGCCGAAATGTCACTCAGGAGATAGAGCATCGTGCCCACTATCTCCTCCGGCTCGCCAAAACGGTGGACGGGGGTGTTGGAGACTATCTTCTTGCCGCGCGGGCGAAGCTCTCCCGTGGCCTCGTCGGTAAGAAGGAATCGGTTCTGGTCGGTGAGGAAAAAGCCGGGTGCGATGGCATTGCAGCGGACTCCCATAGGGGCCACGTGCACCGCAAACCACTGGGTGAAATTGTTTATGGCACCCTTGGCGGCGGAATATGCCGGAATCTTGGTGAGCGGGCGCACCGAATTCATACTGGAGATGTTCAGCACGACGCCCCTGCCGGCCTCTATCATTTCGCGGGTGAAGACCATTGTGGCCAGCACGGTGCCCTGGAAGTTGATGTCGAACACTTTGCCAAAACCCGAGAGGTCAAGGCCGTAGAAAGAATCGGGCAGTTGGTCTGCACTGGTAATCTGCTCTACCTTGCTGGTGGCCTCAGGGGCGTTGCCGCCCGCACAGTTGATCAGGATATCCACCTGGCCCAGTTCTTCGTGAACCTTCTCCAGCGCATTCTCCAGCGCGGCCTTGTCGGTGACAGCGGCGCTGATGCCTATGCATTTGATGCCGAATTCATCTTCAAGTTCCTTTGCCTTGGGGCTGGAGCCGGCCTTGCGGCTGATCACAGCCAGATTGACGCCGGATGCGGCGAGCCCCTTGCAAAGAGCCAGTCCAATTATGCCAAAGCCGCCGGTAATCACGCAGTTGCGGCCCTTCAGATCATCAAAATTATATTTCATAGCGCTATGCATTATACGTTCCGGAGGTGGTGTCGCCGCCGTGGCCGGTCCAGTTGGTGTGGAAGAATTCGCCGCGGGGACGGTCGGTGCGCTCGTAGGTGTGGGCGCCAAAATAATCACGCTGCGCCTGCAGCAGATTGGCGGGCAGACGCCCGCTGCGGTAACCGTCGTAGTAAGAGAGAGCCGCCGAGAGCGTGGGCACCGGAATGCCGCTCTCCACAGCACGGGCAATAACCCTGCGCCAGCCATCCTGCGCCGCCGCCATTTTCTGGGCGAAATAGGGCGCCAGCATAATGTTGGCAAGGGCGCCGTCGGCATCAAAGGCCTCTTTGATCTTGCCCAGGAACACGCTGCGGATTATGCAGCCGCCCCTCCACATCAGGGCGATGTTGCCATAGTTCAAGTCCCAGCCATTTTCTGCGGCTGCGGCTCGCATCAGCGAAAAGCCCTGCGCGTAAGAGACCACCTTGGAGGCAAAAAGCGCCTGCTGCAGGTCGTTCAGGAATGCTTTCTTATCACCCTCGAAACTCTTTGCAGAGGGCCCGGAAAGAATCCCGGAGGCCGCCACACGCTCTTCTTTGAGCGCCGACAGGCTGCGGGCATACACGCTTTCGGTGATGAGTGTCAGGGGAATACCGGCATCCAAAGCCGCCTCTGCGGTCCACTTGCCTGTCCCTTTCTGGCCAGCTGTATCAAGTATGTAGTCCCGGACATCGCGACCTTCTTCGTC
>JAEETP010000126.1 GCA_016290415.1 Bacteroidales bacterium | reverse complement strand
ACAATCTGGACAAGAACATAGAGCTGTATGCCAACCATTCGGCCGTGGATGCCCTTATCAACGAGAAGATTTCCCGTCTGAAAAGGGATGCCGATATGGCCCGTGACCGCAACGGCAAGCGTTACCGCGAGGTCCGCAAGGTGTGTATGAAGGCTGCCGAGGTTTTCCCCAAATCGGAATACCGCAAGGAGTGGATATCGCTGGTGAACAGTATGGACTCCAAGAATGTGGGCATTGGCAGCACGAAGAGTTTTATCTATCCCGGCGAGACGCTGGAGTTTGAGCTCTCAGGCCGCAACATAGACGAGAGCGAGTTTGCGGTTTACCGCCTGAACGACCGCTATCAGATTGTCGGTTCCGAGCCGCTCAAGAAGATATCCGGCAACGCCCGCCTGGTTTCCAAGCAGCGGATGACCGAATACAAGGGAGAGTACAACATTCCCGAGAGGATCAAGACCGACTTCTGCTTTGGCGACCCCGGTATCTACGTGGTGGCCAACAGTGCCGCCGGCCTTAGCGAATACAATCTGATTTATGTGAGTCGCGTGGCTCTGGCAACCCGCCAGACCGACGGCAAGAACGAGGTCTACGTGGCCGAGGCAAAGACCGGCAAGCCTTTCGAGAATGCCACCATCTATGCCTGGAGCGACTTTTTTGAAGACGAAAACATAAAGGATGGCTTTGTCCGTCCCGGATATCTCTCTCAGAAGGAATACCAGCTGGCCGGTTTCACCCCCCTGACTCAGCAGATATTCTCCAAGAATCAGTATTCCGCAATGATTGTAGCGGATGCCGGTGGTGACAAATGGTCGCCGGCGGTGAATATTTCTGAGGCGGACAATGTTGTCCGCAAAGGCCGCGGCACCGAGACGCTCCACTATATCTACACCGACCGCACTTTATACCGCGCCGGTGACACAGTGCAGTTTAAAATCATAGCCCTGAGCACCGACTACGAGAAGGGCAAGGTGCTCTCCGGCAAGAAGATAAACGTTTCTCTATATGCCCCCACAAGCGACAAGCCTGCCGCAAAGCTGGCGCTTACCACCAACTCTATGGGTTCTGCCGCCGGCAGTTTTGTGATTCCGACGGGTGCCAAGAACGGTTCCTGGAGGCTCAGCTCCGAGCGGGGCGGCACATCTTTTAATGTAGAGGCCTACAAGGATCCCAAATACAAACTGGAACTTGACAATATCCAGGAGATATACAAGTGCGGCGACGCCGTGATACAGATAGGCCGCGTGAAAGGCTATACTGGCGAAGGCATAGCCAACGCCAGGGTAGAGTACACCGTGGAGGCGCTGCCGTATTACTGGAGCAACAAAAACAAGATCATAGCAGAGGGCGAGACCCGCACCGATGCCGACGGTTTCTTTGAGATACCTTTCACCACCGTGGAGCCGGAGAACTCCGACAGCAAGACTGCCCTGCACCGCATTAATGTCAAGGCGGTGGCTCCCGGCGGCGAGACCTGCGAAAACGGCAAGATGCTCACCGCAGCCCGCGAGCCCCTGCAGCTGACTCCCAAGTTTGACGTGGAGTACAGGATGGACACCCTGCTGCTGGTGAACAAGGCCAAGGCACAGACGCTGACCATTTCTGCCCGCAACTTTGACGGCGAAGACCAGCCCATAGAAGGCTGGTACAAACTCAGCCTCAAGGGGCGTGTCCGCAGCGAGGGCAAAATGAAGTTCGGCGACCCCGTTGTGATAGACTTTTCCGGGCTGCCTTCTGGCGAATATCAGCTGGAATATGGCGCCGAGACCCCTGCGGGCAGCCAGCAGGAGAGCTCTTCTGTTGCGCTGCTCTCTCCCGACGACACCGCCTGCCCCGTGAAGCGCGAGATGTTCTTCTATCCCGTGGTGGAGAAGGACGCCATAGACTTTATGGTGGGCACTTCAGAAGACGATCTGTACCTTGAGCTGGAGGTGTTTGACGGCGGCAAGGTAGTGTACCGCAAGCCCTTGCGCCTGCGCAGCGGCGCCCAGCACATCAAGCTGGACTACAAGGCGGCCTGGAACGACCAGGTGACCGTGTCGCTATACGGCATCAAGGATATGAAGGTCATCCAGAACAGCCACAACTTCTCCCGCGAGGTTTCTTCCAACAACTTCGAGATCAAGGTCAGCAGTCTGCGCGACCGCACCACGCCCAACACCACCGAGACCTTTACGGTAGAGGCGCCGCAGAGCGAGATGTTGATCTCTATCTACGACTCCACCTGCGACCGCTACCGCAAGAACAATTTCTATTTCAGCCCGATATATCCCTACCATTCCTCTGCGCCATATATCTGGAGCAACCTGGGCGGCTATCATCATTTTGTCAGAGGCGGCAGGCCAATGCTTATGGCCAAGCAGGCTACCCGGGCCGCCGGCGTTATGGTAGAAGAGGAGGCAATGGCGATGAACGATGCCGTAATGGCCCCGGAAAGCGCTATGGAATATGGGGCGGCGATGGACGAAGAAGCAGTTCCCAGCCCCGACCAGATAGACATCCGCGAAGATTTCTCCCAGACGCTGGCCTTTATCCCGCAGCTGGCGATTCCCGCCTCGGGCAAATCCACGGTATCCTTCACAACCCGCGACGGCCTATCTTCTTTCCGCATTGCTATGCTGGCCCACACCAAGGACCTCAAGAGCGGCACCGCAGAGCGGCAGATTGTGGTGAGCAAGGCGGTCAAGATAGAGTCCTTCGCCCCGCTGTTTGCGATTGAGGGCGACCGGCTGGTGGTCAAGGCCAACGTGGCCAATACCGGCATAGAAACCGTAAAGGGCCGCGCAAGTCTGCGCCTGACAGACGAAGATGACCTGGAGCTGGACATCTACACCAAGGACATAGATATGACCCTCAAGCCCGGCGCCAGCCAGACGGCATCCTGGGAAATAGAGATACCCGAAGGGGTCAAAAAGATAGGCGTGACATCTGTATTCGCGTCTTCCAAGGCCTCCGACGCAGAAAAGCGCCAGATAGAGGTGATGCCGGCGGCCCGCTACATCACTGAGGCCGAATCGTTTGTGATAGGCAGCGGCCGCAACAAAAACAGTTGCATCCGCGACCTCAAGGCCCGTTTCCCCTATCCTGACGCGGTGATCCGCTACGAGGAATATTCCACCAAGGATGCCCTCAAGGAGGTCCTCACCAAGCCGCAGACTCCCAGAGGCGACAATATGATAGAGTGGCTGGATGCCCTTTATGTGAACCAGATGCGCGGCATTTTGCTGGGCGTGGACAGCGTGGACGTGAAGTTCTCCCGCAAGGCGGCCGCCAAGCTCGGCTCCCTGCAGAAGGCAGACGGCGGCTTTGGCTGGTTCCCCTGCTGCTCTTCCAGCGACCTGCTCACGCTGATGTTCCTGGACAAGACCTACTATTTGCGCGAGGTGGGCGCCCTGCCGCGAAACACCACCATCAACAAGCAGATAGAGAAGGCTTTGGCCTATGTGGACAAGAGGGTAGAAGAGATCACCAAGGCCAAGAAGTGGGACTGGCGCGACCTGACTTACTTCTTCGCCGCCCGTATGGAGCATCCCAACATTGCTATGAACGCCAACTCCCAGAAGATGCTCACGGAATATCTCAAGCGCTGCAAGAAAGACGGCTGGCAGGACCTCCCTATAGTGGAGAAGGCCAAACTCTGCACCGTTCTGGAATCTACCGGAGAGCTCAAGCAGATGTTCGCCGTGATGAATTCGCTGCGCGACTATGCCGTGCGCAACGACAATGTGGGCTGCTACTTCCCCAATGCGGTGATGCCTTTCCGCGGCCTGCTGCACACCGAGATATATGCGCACTCCCTGCTGGCCGTGGTGTTTGCCGAGATGGATCAGATGGACATTGCCAAGGGCATTATGAAATGGCTGCTGCTGCAGAAGCACAACCAGGAGTGGAAGAGCAATATGGCCAGCGCCGACGCAATATTTGCATTACTGAAATACCGCGCTCCGGATCTGAAATTCGGCGCTGTATACTATACCTACAAGGCCCCGATGCTCTCTGTGAAGGAGTCTGCCAACCAGCTTAGCGTGAAACGCTCTTACTGGCGCGGCGGCAAGCAGCTGAAAGAT
>JAEETP010000125.1 GCA_016290415.1 Bacteroidales bacterium | reverse complement strand
ATCTACCGCAGCGGAATGACCACCACTTCGGGTGGCACCGTTTCTATCCGCGACGACAACGGGGACATTTGGATCACTCCCTCTGCAATTGACAAGGGCACACTGAAGCCCTCCGACATAATGAGAGTTACGGCCGACGGAACCATCATCGGCCCGCACAAACCCTCCAGCGAATATCCTTTCCACAGGGCCATCTACAACGCCCGTCCGGAAATCCGCGCCATTATCCACGCCCATCCTCCGGGACTGGTGGCGTTCAGCATAGCGCACAAGATTCCCAACACCAACATCATCCCTCAGGCCCGCGATATCTGCGGCGAGATTGGTTATGCACCTTATGCCTGCCCGGGCAGCGAGGAGTTGGGCAAGAAGATTTCCAAGGTATTCGAAGACGAGAAATACAAAGCCGTGATTATGGAGAACCACGGCGTGGTGCTGGGCGGCACCGACCTTATGGACGCATACCAGCGCTTCGAGACGTTGGAGTTCTGCTGCCGCACCATTATCAATGCAGAGCATTTTGGCGGCATCACCACCCTGACCGATGCCCAGATTGCCGATTTCCACAGCCGGATTCCGCACAGCATAATGCACTTTATGGATGTGCAGCACCCCAGCGACGAGCGCGATATGCGCGGCCAGATGGTGGAGATGATACACCGTTCGTGCGACCAGGGGCTTATGATTTCGACCTACGGCACCGTGTCCATGCGTTGGAAGGGAGATGACTTCCTTATCACCGCCACCGGCAAGCCTCGCTGGGATATGCAGCGCGAAGACATCGTCCAGATCCGCGACGGTATGGCCGAGGTGGGCAAGATTCCCAGCCGCAGCGTGGCCCTGCATCAGCGCATTTACCAGAAGAATCCTCACATCAATTCAATAATCACTACCCAGACCCCCAACCTTATGGCTTTTGCGGTGTCGGGCAAGAAGTTTGACGTGCGCACCATTCCCGAGAGCTGGATTTTCCTCAAGGACGTGCCCCGTCTGGAGTTCAACGAGCATTACGAGAACCCCGACAAGGTGGCCGACATCCTCTCAAAGAACCGCGCGATTATGGTAAATAACGACTGCTTCATAGTCACCGGCGACGCCCTTATGCAGACCTTTGACTATCTTGAAGTGGCAGAGTTCAGCGCCCACTCGCTGGTTATGGCCACCGCCATCGGCCAGCTGAAACCGATTACTGACAAAGAGATTGAGGAACTTAGAGTTGCATTCAATGTGAAATAAATGAAGACATACAGAAAGGCCTCTTTAATTCTAGAAGACGGAACGGTCTTCGGCGGATATGCTTTCGGCGCCAGTCGCCCGGCATCCGGCGAGACCGTTTTTTCTACCGCAATGGTAGGCTACACCGAAACCCTTACCGACCCCTCTTTCCAGGGGCAGATACTTTGCGTGACATATCCGCTTATCGGCAACTACGGCGTGCCCTCTATGGAGCGCGACCAGGACGGCACCATCCGCGGCTTCGAGTCGGAGTCGATACACGTCCGCGGCTTGATAATAGGCGATTTGTCGGTGGATTTCAGCCACTGGAGCGCCGCAATGAGTCTGGATGAATGGCTCCGCAAAGAGGGCATCCCCGGCATCTGGGGCGTGGACACCCGCGCACTGACCCAGAAGCTGCGCGACGCCGGTTCTATGCTGGGCCAGATTGTGATGGAAGGGGATGAGCCGGTGGGGGAGCTGGACGACCCCAACACCCGCAATCTGATAGAGGAGGTCTCCTGCAAAGAGCCCATCCGCTATCGCGAAGGCGCCGGCAAAAAGGTGGTGGTGATAGACTGCGGCATCAAGCACAACATCATCCGCTGCCTGATAGCCACCGGAGTGGAGGTCATCCGCGTGCCGTGGGACTACGACTTCAACGCCGACCCCACGATGAGCGACTGGGACGGCCTTTTCATCTCCAACGGCCCCGGCAATCCCGATTACTGCGGCACCACCGTGCAGCATATCCGCGAGTCGATGGCCTTTGGACGCCCCATCTTCGGCATCTGTATGGGCAACCAGCTGCTGGCCAAGGCGGCCGGCGCCAAGACCTATAAGCTTAAATACGGCCACCGCGGCCACAACCAGCCGGTGCAGATGGTTGGCACCGACCGCTGCTTCATAACCTCCCAGAACCACGGCTTTGCGGTGGACGATTCCACCATAGGCAGCGACTGGGAGCCCTGGTTCAAGAATTTGAACGACGGCACCAACGAGGGCATCCATCACAAGAGCAAGCCCTTCTTCTCTGTGCAGTTCCACCCGGAGGCCTCCAGCGGCCCTCTGGACACCCAGTTCCTTTTCACTAAATTCGTTTCAATGCTGTAGTTATGGATACATCTATCAAGAAAGTGCTTGTACTGGGCTCAGGAGCCCTCAAAATAGGCCAGGCCGGCGAGTTTGACTACAGCGGCAGCCAGGCGCTCAAGGCGCTGCGCGAAGAGGGCATTCAGACCGTCCTCATCAACCCCAACATCGCCACGGTGCAGACATCGGAGGGAATTGCCGACAAGGTTTATTTCCTGCCGGTCACGCCTTTTTTTGTGGAGAAGGTCATCGTGCGCGAAAGGCCCGACGGCATCCTGCTGAGTTTCGGCGGCCAGACCGCCCTCAACTGCGGCGTGGAGCTCTACCGCGGCGGCATCCTTGAAAAATACGGCGTCAAGGTGCTGGGTACTCCGGTGCAGAGCATCATAGACACCGAAGACCGCGAGGCGTTTGTGGAGAGGATGGAAGAGATAGGTATAAAGATCATCCGTTCTTCTGCCGTAAACAGCGTAGAAGAGGCGGCAGCGGCGGCGCGCGAGCTGGGTTATCCGGTGATTCTGCGTGCGGCCTACGCCCTGGGCGGCCTTGGCAGCGGCTTCTGCGACAACGAAGAGCAGCTGCTTGAGCTGGCAGAAAAGTCATTCTCTTATTCACCCCATGTGCTGGTAGAGAAGTCTTTGAAGGGATGGAAAGAGATAGAGTTCGAGGTGGTGCGCGACCGCTACGACAACTGCATCGCCGTGTGCAATATGGAGAATTTTGACCCGCTGGGCATCCATACGGGAGAGAGTATAGTGGTGGCGCCCTGTCAGACGCTGGACAACCACGACATCAACCTGCTGCGCGAGCTGGCCATCAAGATTGTGCGCCACATCGGCATTGTGGGCGAGTGCAACGTACAGTATGCCTACGACCCGGGCAGCGACGACTACCGCGTGATAGAGCTCAACGCCCGTCTTTCGCGTTCTTCGGCCCTGGCAAGCAAGGCGACCGGCTATCCGCTGGCGTTTGTGGCTGCCAAGCTTGGTCTTGGATACGGCCTGCACGAGCTCAAGAACTCAGTGACCAAGACTACCCCGGCTTTCTTTGAACCGGCCATCGACTATATCGTGTGCAAGATTCCCCGCTGGGATTTGGGCAAGTTCCACGGCGTAAGCCGCAAGATCGGCTCCAGTATGAAGTCTGTGGGCGAGGTTATGTCCATTGGCCGCAGTTTTGAGGAGGCTCTGCAGAAGGGTCTGCGAATGATAGGGCAGGGGGCGCACGGTTTCGTGGGCAACAAAGAGTTGGAGATAGAGAATGTGGACGAGGCACTGCGCGAACCCACCGACAAGCGTATCTTTGTGCTGGCCAAGGCTTTGCAGCAAGGCTACACCATAGATCAGATTTACGAACTCACCAAGATAGACCGCTGGTTCCTGTTCAAACTGCGCAATATGGTCAATACTCTGGACGAGCTCCAGAAGTATTCCTGCGTAGAGGATGTGCCTTACGAGTTGCTCCATCTGGCCAAATGCCAGGGTTTCTCGGACCATCAGCTGGCCCGCGCCTTCTACAAGGATATCGACGATGTGGAGCAGATGCAGGACCGCATCCGCGCCCGCCGCAAAGAGCTGGGCATCGTGCCTTACGTTAAGCAGATAGACACCCTCGCTGCTGAGTTCCCCGCACAGACCAATTATCTGTATCTTACCTATAACGGCAGCAAGCACGACATCGATTTCTACAACGACGGTAAGAGCGTGATTGTGCTTGGCAGCGGCGCCTACCGAATCGGCAGCAGCGTGGAGTTTGACTGGTGCAGCGTCAATGCCCTGCAGACCATCCGCCGCAGCGGCTGGAGGGGCGTTATGATCAATTATAACCCCGAGACCGTATCTACCGACTATGACATTTGCGACAGGCTCTATTTCGACGAGTTGAGCTTCGAGCGGG
>JAEETP010000124.1 GCA_016290415.1 Bacteroidales bacterium | reverse complement strand
CAGCAGGTCTACGGGGAAGGGGGTATGTTCTTCGACCCGCGCAACCAGACCGAAGATTTGGGCGACGACGTTATAGCCTCCTCCAAATACGGCGTATCCAACCTGAAATATATCCTTCCAAAATATCTGGACTGGATAAGCGACGAGTCCGACCCTGACTATGAAATCAGGATGGATCTCTACAGCACCATACTGAACCAGTATTTCCGCTACTTCCTGCACGTGCGCAACTATGTCGGTGGTCTCTACCGCGACGAAGTGCTTGCCGGCGACGGCAACAAACCTTTCGTGAACGTGCCGCGCGAGAAGCAGCGCGCCTGCATGGACTATCTACTGAAGATGTTCGATGACACCGAGTGGCTGGACGACCCCGAGGTTATTGGCCGCCTGCCTATGATAGGTCAGCCCTCAAGGGCGCTGGAAGAGGCTATGCTGATGTACATCTTCAACGCTCCGTTCAGCGCCAGCCGCAGCGACGGGGTGGACACCAAAGAATATTCCTCTGCCGATGCCTTCGACGATATTTTTGACTTTGTATTCAAGCCCACCAGGCAGGGGCGTCGCCTCACTGAGAAGCAGCGCTTTGTGCAGAAGCAGTATGTAGAAACTATGATGCAGGGCGGTATGTTCAAGACCCCGCACTCTTCAGTGCAGAGAATTGCCGCCACTTCACCTGCAGAGCATCATTCTCACGAAATGCACGTTTGCGGCCTTTGCAGCGGGAACGATCCGTGCGCGGCCGGCGAATTCGTATATGACCCGGTGAGCGGCTTTGAATGGGTGCCGCGCTGGACTATGGCAGTGGGTGACATAACCCAGGCGGTGATGTACGGCCAGTTGATGAAGGCCTACGATGCGATGAAGGCCGCCAAGGCCGGCGCCAATGCCACCGACAGGGCGCATTACGAACTTCTGATGGGCACCATAGCCTATTCCCTCAAATAGCGGCGGTATGAGACGTAAGGTTACATTAGCACTTTTGATTGTCGCTCTTGTGGCATTGATGCTGCCAGAGGGACTCTCTGCCCAGGCCTTCAGAAAGCCCTACGGCAGGCGTGTCCATCGTGCCGCAGTCCCCGCGCCGGCCCCCGACACTGCCAAAAAGCCCACCGCATACGAAAAATTCATTAAGAAGAGCGGCCTTAAGAAAGAGACCGGCTATCTTAAACTGTACACCGACGGCACAGATGTCTGGCTGGAGATTCCAGACAGCCTGACAGGCCGCAAATTGATACTTTCCACCGTGTTGAAAAACAGCTCCGACCCTTGGATTGAGGTGGGGCAGCAGGTTTCAACAGCCAAGGTGTTCCAGATAGGCCGTACCGACTCGCTGCTGGTGCTTTTTGAGCCGGCCCGACTGCCTGAATCTGCCGATTCCCTGGAGCGCGCCACTCTGCGTGCGGCAGCCGCGAAAGCCATCCGCTATGCCTTCCCCATAGATATGCGCAACACCGACACTACCGCCGTGGTGGTCAAGGCAACCAAACTTTTCGACCCTTCCAACAAAGATGTAATAGATGTCCAGGCGTTGCTCTATGGCGAAAACAGCGGCCTGATAAAGCCAGCCGTGAAGAGCGAACTCACCCTGAAAAGCACCCCTGTGCGCTATGCAAATGACCATCTGGGCGTGCAGCGGGAACTGACCATAGAGGGCGACGACGGTACATTCAGCCGCAACAGCGTCTCCGGCAACGGCCGCAAAGCCAGAATCTCCGGCAACTTTGTCACGATGCTCTCGCTGGTTCCAGACCGGGAGATTCCGGTGCGCAATGCAGACCCCCGCGTGGGCGTGCGCCGTCAGAGCTATCGCACATTCTCTTCAGATAAGGGCGTCAAGACAGATTATGATGCCGTGAGATGGAATCTTGTCCCCGGCGACCATATCACGGTCTATATAGATACCCTGTTCCCCGCCACCCGCCGCGCTGCCATACGCCGCGGCCTGGAGGCCTGGAATGCCGGTTTCCGCCAGGCCGGCCTGGGCGATGTGATTAGGGCGGTGCCTTACCCCCGCGATAAGTCGTTTTGCGCCGACAACCCCTTCATATGCAAGGTGGTGCCCACTTCTTGCGACGTGAATCTGCTGCGCAGCAGCACTCTGGGCAGCGGCCTTACCGGCGGCATCCTGGGCGCGACCATCACCGTCCCGCAGGGTTATCTCACCCAAATGTGGCGTCAGTATGCCTTCAGGATAAGCGAGGCCGACCATCGCTTTGCAACCCTATTCCCCAAGGAGTCGGCTCTGTGCGAGATACTTGCTGCCGGAGTGATGCGCTCCTTTGGCAATGTGCTGGGCCTTTCCGACAATCTGGCCGGCAGTGCGGCCTACAGCCCGGAGCAACTTCGCGACGCGGCCTTTACCGCCACCCACGGCATCACCGCCTCTGTGATGGACCAGGGGGCGATGTTCAACACCCTGGCCCGCCCCGGCGACCGCCGAAACGGTGTGCCGACCGTCTCCAACCAAATTGGAACCTACGACAAATACGCCATAGAATGGCTATATAAGATATTCCCCGAAGGAGGCGATGCCGAGGCGCTCAAGGCCCTGGCAGACTCTCACGAAGGAGACCCCGAGTACCTCTACCTGCCCGAGCAGGGGAGCGGTATGATGGCCCGCGACGTGCGCGCCCGCAGCGGCGATTTGGGCAATGACCCTATGGCAGAATATAACGCCCGGATGTCCACCTTCAAATATGTGGCAAAGAATGCCCTGGAGTGGCTCAATGACCCCCGGATGGAAAATTCGTCCGACAGATATCTCTTCTACGAGTGGCTGTGGCTGGGTCACAGCGATGCAATACAGCTGCTTGCCTCCCGCTTTGGCGGCGTGACCACCAATCCGGTGGGCAGCGGTGCGGCCAAATTCACACCGATAGACAAAAAGACTCAGAAAGAGTATCTCAAGACCATATTCTCCAGCTGGCGCGACCGGGATTGGATAGAGGCCGACCGCGAGCTGCTTCATACCGCCGGAGCGGTGCGCAGCTCAAATGATATGGCTGTTCTCAACTCAAGCACAGTCACTGGAGCCCGCAGCCGCATAAACAATGTCTTCTTCGCCTGGAAGGAGGCCGGCAGCGACTACACCCCCGACGAATATCTCACCGACTTTGAAAACGAACTGTTCCGCAATGCCGCCAGCGGCCGCCTCGATGCGCAGGAAGACCAGAGCCTGGCAATCTATATGGCACAGACTCTGATAGCTCAATCGCCTGTATTGCGTGCAAGCTACGACCGCCACGCCGATCCGCTCCGCACCGGAGTGACCGGCGATGCCGCCGAAGATTTGTTTACGCCCGTCCCCGGAGTTCCCACGGCATATCTGGAGGAGATGGATATACTCTGCAAGCAGCATTTGGAGAAGGTGCGCACCCTGCTCCGTCAGGGGCGCTCGCGTGCCACTGATGCTAATGTGAAGGGTAGGCTGGACTTCCTGATACACCTTGCAGACACTGCACTTGACATCAATTGACAAACCACAATATCATCAAACAATTCAAACGATTATGAAAAAAGCATTACTTCTTATTGCAGCGCTTGCAGCATTTGCAGCCTGCACCAGGACCGTTGAGGTTCCCGTAGAGGTTGAGGTAGAGGTAGAGAAAATCGTGGATCTGCTCACCCTCAATGCAACCTCTATACAGGTTCCCCAGGCCGGTGTCGTACAGCCTATGAGCTTCACCACCGAAGATTCCTGGGACATCTCCAGCGACGCCGACTGGATTACCTTTGACAAGGCTTCCGGCAAAGCCGGCTCCAACACCGTGAATATGACCGTGGCTAAAAACGAGGGCTTTGACTCCCGCA
Organism: Bacteroidales bacterium; assembly: GCA_016290415.1. GTDB lineage: Bacteria > Bacteroidota > Bacteroidia > Bacteroidales > UBA932 > Equibacterium. The sequence continues at coordinate 412 of JAEETP010000124.1, read as the reverse complement.
CCGGCCGTGTGACCCTGAGTACCACTCACGGCACTACCACCAAGAACACCGTGTTCACAGTGGTTCAGTCTCAGGTAGAGGTGTTCAACACCACCGTGGCCCTTGGTATCGACTACGCCGAGCAGGACATTACCGTCGATTTCAACTCCAACCTGACTCCTGAGGTTGCCATAGTGGATGGAGACTGGCTCACCATCACTCGTACCAAGGCAGCTCCCGTGGACGGTAAAATCGTGCTTCACGCCGCAGAGAATGCAGATCTTGACGCCCGCGTGGGTGTGTTTACCGTATTTGCCGGCAACAGCCTCCAGACCTACAGGGTCGTTCAGGCTTCCCAGTATGCATCAGCTACCAGCGCTACCGCAGAGTTTCTGGGCAACAAACAGAATATGTATAACAGTGCAGCTGGCTG
>JAEETP010000031.1 GCA_016290415.1 Bacteroidales bacterium | reverse complement strand
TATAGAACACATCCAGCTCGAAACCGAGAAGCCCCTTCCACAGTTTCCCTTCCAGACCGATATCATAGGTGTCATTGGTCTGCCAGCGAAGGTATGGATTGATGGGGGCAGAGGGAGAGATGGCATATCCTGGATTGTTCCCAAAATATACTGAAGGCGTTGTACCCAAAGCCATTGTAGAGAGGTAAGAATAATTGTATCCCAGAGAGCGGTCGCTGCCCAGGCGGCCTGCAGATGCCCTTAATTTCAGGTTATCCAACCACGTTGTTTTTCCCTTGAGCCAGGGCTCTTCTGATATTCTCCACCCCAGGGAAACACCAGGGAACACACCCCAGCGAGTCGATGACGGGAGATATGGCGTACCATCTATCCTGACTGTAACTTCCGCGAGATACCTTTCGTTGTAGTCATAGTTGAATCGTGTAACATATCCGGCGCGCCTGTCGGTACTATGACCGCCTTGTACAAGAGACGGAAGAACAGATGAGCCAAAGGAAATATCCATTATGTCAGTGATGGTATATCCCTCTTTTCCTCCAGATAGACTCTTACCCTCGGTGCGTGAATACTCATACAGGAACATTCCCTTTACGTGGTGAAGCCCAAATTTGTTCTCATACTCTACAGCCGGTTGTAAAGTATACCCTGCCACTTCATTCTGCCATTGATTTACCGATGAAACTCCGGCCGAAGAATGACGGGCCCATTCTGTGGTCCAGGATTTGGTCGTCTGATTCCAGACTGAAAGCTGGTATGCGAGCGACTCTATCTTTTTGGTCGAGAAAGTCTTGTCGAAGGATCCCGATACCCTGAGTTGAAGGCCGGGAATCCACGGGACTTTCCATCTGAGAGCCGCATTGGTCTCAATTACCGTCGAGTTGAACGTCTGTGTTCCGGAAAGATCCCGTGCAGCCAAAGGATTCTGGTTTCCGTTTCCGTTGTTCAATGAACCGACCGGTAATCCGTCATGGGTTTCCGGCAAGTATGGGAACATCAGCAACGCCTGCTGGAATACTGATGCCCAGGCATTACCTTTCCCTGCTGTCAATCCGGGCTCGCGCTGCTCGGAAAGACGGCCAGAAACGCCAACTGTCATAGAAAGATTATCGGTAACATCCCCATCAAGATTGATGCGGAAATTGTAACGGTCAAATGATGTATTCTTGATAATACCTTGCTGATTATACGCGCCGACCGAAGCAAAATACCTGAAATTGGAAGAGCCGCCCGAAAGGGAGATAGTGTTCGTATATGATGGAGCAACCCCTTTAAACATAAGCCCCAGCCAATCTGTATTGCCGTAAACACCCTCGGGGTCTCCATTGGTGATTCTGTCTATTTCTTCTTGAGTGAAACGCCTTGACTCAAGCGGGACGTTATCCATCTCTTCTGCCTTATTATACCAATAGGCGTAGCCAGGACCGTCAAGAAATTCGGGAAAACTTGTGTTTGCTGATAGTGTGCAGGAGGATGTAAATGAAATAGTGGGTTTTTGTTCCAAACCGTGCTTCGTGGTTATAAGCATAACGCCGCCCGACGCACGCACACCATATGCAGCAGCGGATGTTGCATCTTTGAGGATGGTAATGGACTCTATTTCATCTGGAGTAATATCCGGGAATGAACGAACCACTCCGTCAACCACGACAAGAATCTGACCATCGCCGGCACCGACACCACGAACATACAAGCTGGAACCATCTGCACCGGGCTGACCACTGCTTTGTCTGGTTACAAGACCGGGCAACTTACCACTAAGTAAAGATGACACGTTGCCTGAAGGTGCTATTTTCAACTCCTTGTTGCCTATCTGCGCCACTGCGCCTGTCAGATTAATCTTTTTCTGGGAGCCGTATGCAACCTTTATCACTTCTTCCATTTCTTCTGCCGCTATTTGCAGGACGACGTCCATAGTCGTTGCTCTGTTTACAGCTTTTTCCAACGGAGCAAAGCCAAGCGCCGAAAAAGTCAATATACAATTAGGGTTGGAAACGTTAATTGTATAGAAACCATTCTGGTCTGTGGCAACGGCTTTCTGAATGTTACCGTCAGGAATCACAGCAGCACCCACTACCGGTTCTCTCTCGGAATCAATGACCTTTCCCGAGATACTATGTTGGGCGAATGCCGGCAAAGACAACACAAAAAACGTTGCCAGCCAGAGAAAATAAAGCATTAATCTTTTCATAGTGACCACAAAGTAAATAAAAAAAATATTCATTTTGATTTAAAAAAATACTTTATTATCCAACCTACTGGCTAAAGTGGCAATATCCTATTTATTCACAAATAATTATGACGAAAACACCATTGAGATTATTTAATTATAATATTATTAAATGACCGTTATTTTAAATAAAATTATTTCTAATTTTGCTTATATATCATCCTTTTACTAATCTTGTGCAACATGTATAATTTCCTATCATCAGACCTTAGTTCAAAACTCGTTTTCGACTATTTGTTCAACAATGGGGATCACTCCATCAACGATATAGTCGCTGCTATCGGACACAGTGCTCCGACAGTATCCAGATGTATTTCAAGACTGATGGACAAAGGACTGGTCAAAGCTATCGGAAGAATAAAAACTGGAAAGGGACGAATCCCTTTGATTTATGGCATTGACGTCGAAACCGTATCATTTCTTGGGGTTGACACTAAGACCAATATGACTTCCATTGGAATTACCACAGCCCGCGGAGAGATAATCAGGAAAGCCGACTATCCATTGGTTTATGAAAATTCTGCTCACGCGCTTGCCCGCCTTATCGAAACAGTCAATACGTTTCTTGACGAAGATCCCGACGCCAGAAAACACATTGTGTTTGCCAATTTCAACATCTCCGGACGTGTAAATTCCGAGATAGGCTATAGCTACAGTCTTTTCAACAGCGAGGACGACAGCAGGCCACTGGCAGAAACCTTATCCGAGGGTATCGGCATTCCCTGCTCCATCGAAAACGACACCCGGGCTATGGCCATTTGTGAAAACGCGCTTGGTGCCGGACGTCAATTCTCCACATTCATTTTTATTAACGCCAGCAGTGGTATAGGTATGTCGCAAATATCTGAAGGAAGAGTATTTCGCGGACGTGACGGATATGCAGGAGAGCTTGGGCATACGAATATGTACAATAATAACATCATTTGCCAATGCGGCAAGAAGGGGTGTATGGAGACAGAAGTATCCGGCCGGGCTATCTGCCGCAAAGTGGTGGAGCGCGTAGCAAAAGGCGACAAGACTATTCTGGCTGAAAGGGTTAAGAGCGGAATACCTCTGTCCGAAAACGATATTATCGATGCGGCCGCGCACGAGGATCCTCTCATTATAGATTTGTTGGGAAAGGCCGGGGATGAACTGGGAAAAGTGATAGCTAATCTGATAAACATCTTTAACCCGGAAGCCATTATTATCGGCGGCTTTTTAGCACAGACCGGCAAGTATCTACTTGAGCCTATGCTTTATGGCGTAACAAAATATTCTCTTTCCAAGTTGAGCAAAAACGTCACCATACGCTATTCAGACATTCAAGACTCTGGAATCCTGGGGGCCGGTCTTATCGCTTGTTCGAAATATTTCAACCTATAATAATATGAAAGCCAAATCATTAATCATCACCGCAATAACGGTAATTGCAACATTAACAGCCTGTCAAAGCACCTTGCGAGAACGGGATATCACTATTTCCAAAGATACATTGATGGACAAGATTAAGGGAGGATGGATAGGGAAAGCCATCGGATGCACCTACGGCGGCCCTACTGAATTCAAGTACTGCGGTACGATGATCAATGATAACATAGAAATTCCTTGGTATGATGGTTATCTAAAACACACTATCCTGAATGCACCTGGGTTGTACGATGACATCTATATGGATCTAACCTTCGTGGACGTATTCGAGAAAAAAGGGCTGGACGCAGATGTGACAGACTTTGCACAGGCTTTTGCCTATGCAGAATACCCTCTTTGCGAAGCAAACCAGCAAGCCAGATACAACATTATGCACGGCATTATGCCCCCGGCTTCCGGACACTGGCTCAACAATCCTCATGCAGATGATATTGACTTCCAGATTGAGGCGGATTATGCAGGTCTGATGTCACCGGGTATGCCTAATGCTGCCACCTATTATACAGATTCCATTGGACACATAATGTGCTATGGAGACGGTTGGTACGGCGGGGTTTATATCGCCGCAATGTATTCTCTGGCATTTATTAGCGACGATATTGAGTTCATTGTCACGGAAGCGCTCAAGACCATCCCGGAAGAGAGCAAGTACTACAAATGTATGTCCGACGTCATATCCTGGCATAAAAAGTACCCTGACAATTGGGAAATTACCTGGGCTTTATGCCAGAAAAATTGGTCCTACGATATAGGCTGTACCAGAGCCGTAAGACACGAATTCGATATTGATGCTCTGATTAATAGTGCATATGTTATCATCGGTCTCCTGTATGGTCAGGGTGACTTTGAGAAAACAATAGATATTGCGACCAGGTGCGGGCAAGATTCAGACTGCAACCCGTCTACTGCGGGAGGCATTCTGGGCACAATGCTCGGCTACTCTTCCATTCCGGATAAATGGATGGCCGGGGCATCAGAGGTTGAAGACATTAAATTTATTTATACTGATATTTCTTTGAACGATGTCTACAAAATGTCCTTCAACCAGGCGCTGCAAGTTATCTCCAGAAATGAAGGAAGCGTAGGTGACCAAGATGTTACCATCCATTACACCTCACCAAAAGCCGTTCGCCTGGAACAGTCTTTTGCCAATCTATGGCCCACGGATGTTCGAAAAATCAATAAGCCTATTGGCTCGGTCGGCGAAATCTCATTTCACGGGAAAGGAATCGCTATTCACCATCTGATGTACAGCCACGACAATGACTATACAGCGCAGGTAGAAATTGTAATCGATCAGGTCGTTTGCGAGACAGTTGACCTTCCTACAGATAACAACAAGCGTCGCCAGGAAGTCCTCTATAAATATGATCTCGAAGAAGGAGACCATACGGTTCTACTGCGATGGACCAACCCTAAAGACATCGCGTCTATCGATATAACCAGAGCCGTGATATATAACTAAAGACAATGGAAAACAGACGCTCATTCTTAAAGAAAAGTGCTCTTGCTGTAGCCGCCGCACCTCTGCTATCATCTTGCAAACCAGAAGAAAAGACAGACAAATGGGGCATCGAGCCAGACTCTTCCGTAGACAGCACACTGATAGTCCCCAAGGCAAATGGCCTACCCATTACCGGCACATTTCTGGATGAGATTTCGTTTGACATTCCCCATCAGAACTGGGGCGAACGCGAATGGGACCGCGACTTCCACTATATGAAGGCTATGGGCATAGACACCGTGATCGAGATCCGCTGCGGTTTGCGCAAGTTCATCTCATACCCTTCCCCATACCTTCTGTCCAAAGGTTGTTATATGCCATCAATGGACCTCGTCGACATGTTCTGCCGCCTGGCCGAAAAATATGGGATGAAGTTTATGCTTGGGTTGTATGACTCAGGCCAGTTCTGGGACACGCGAGACATGAGCCAGGATGTAGAGGACAACAAATATGTGATAGAGGAGGTCTGGAATATGTACGGCAGTAAGTACAGCAGCTTTGGCGGCTGGTACCTGTCCGGAGAAATATCCCGCGCAACCAAGGGGGCTATAGAATCTTTCAGCGCATTGGGACGTCAATGCAAAGAGGTGTCGGGCGGCCTGCCGACGTTCATATCTCCATTTATGGACGGTAAGAAGGCCGTTGATGCGGCCAACGCCAACCTCACAAAAGAAGAGGCCGTTTCGGTAGCACAGCACGAGAAGGAATGGGATGAAATATTTGACGGCATCCACGGATTTGTGGATGCGTGTGCCTTCCAGGACGGTCATATTGACTATAACGAACTGGACGCATTCTTCTCGGTAAACAAAAAACTGGCTGATAAATACGGAATCAAGTGCTGGACAAATGCCGAGACCTTTGACCGAGATATGCCCATCAGGTTCCTCCCCATCAAATTTGACAAATTGAGAATGAAGCTTGAGGCGGCAAAGCGATGCGGTTACGATAAGGCTATCACCTTTGAGTTCTCACACTTTATGAGTCCCCAGAGCGCATACCTCCAGGCCGGCCATCTTTACGACAGGTATAGGGAGTATTTCGGAATATAAATTCTCGGAATCGATTCCTGAAATATTCAAAAATACCTACCGCTCGGCCAGCCAGTTGTAGGCGTTGATGAACATATCCAGCCAGGGGGTGTCGGCGTCGTGACGCTTCTCGCGGGGGTACCACGGCCAGTTCCAGGGGCGCAGGCAGCGCTCGGGGTGCGGCATCATTGCCAGATGGCGGCCGTCGGGGCTGCAGACACCGGCGATGCCCATAGGCGAGCCATTGGGGTTGCCGGGGTAGTCGTTGTAGTTGTAGCGGACTGCCACCTCAACGTTGCGGCCGGCAGGGAAGCTGAACTTGCCCTCTCCGTGGGCCACCCAGATGCCCAGCTTGGAGCCCTGAAGGGACTTGAGCATAATGGCGGGCGAGTCTTCAATGGTGACGCCCACAAAGCAGCTTTCGAACTTGTGGCTATCGTTGTGGACCATCTTGGGTGCGCGGGCACGGTCGTCGGGAGAAACCACGCCCAGCTCTGCCATAAGCTGGCAGCCGTTGCAGATACCAAGGCTTAGGGTGTCCTTGCGGGCATAGAATGCATCAATGGCGGCACGGGCCTTGTCGTTGTACATCAGTGCGCCGGCCCAGCCCTTGGCGCTGCCAAGGGTGTCGGCGTTGGAGAAGCCGCCCACAAAGACTATCATATTCACTTCAGAGAGATCTTCGCGGCCGGAAGTAAGGTCGGTGGTGTGGACATCCTTCACGTCAAAGCCGGCCATATAGAGGGCCCAGGCCATTTCGCGGTCGCCGTTGGAGCCTTTTTCGCGGATGATGGCCGCCACGGGCTTTTTGCCGCCCTGAACCCGCTCTGCACGCTGCTCGGGGAAGCGGTATACCAGCGGCTGGCCGGCAAAATTGTCGCGGCGCTGACGTGCGCACCATCCCGCCGTCTGGCGCTTGTCCAGCAGATATGATGTCTCAAACCAGCGCTGGCGCATTGCATCTATGTCAAGGTGCAGCTCGCCGCCGGAATACCTGATATCCAGCGTGCGGCCTCCGTTCCAGGAGCCGATATTGTAGAATTTGACATTCTGGCCTGCAAGATAATCTTCTACGAAAGGATTGTTGTACTGGACAATCACGCCCGGCAGCTCGCTGAGCAGCACGTTGGCGTCCAAACCGGCCAGATTGATGTCCAGACCGCCCTTGGCATTCGCAAACATACTCTCCAGCAGGGCTGTGACCAGACCGCCGGCGCTCACGTCGTGGCCTGCAAGGATAAGCTCCTGCCCCACCAGACTCTGAATCGCCTCGAAGCAACGCGCAAAATATGCGGGATCTTTGATGTCGGGGCACGCGGCGCCCACCGAAGAGCACACCTGCGCATAGGCGCTGCCGCCAAGGTTGAAGGCGGGCTGGCGGTCAAACGGGATATAGAGAATCTGCGAATTGACGCTCTCGAACGATGCGTGGATGGTTTTGGTGATATCGCTCACCTGCCCTACTGTAGAAACTATCAGCGTGCCGGGAGAGATCACCTTCTCTCCGGAAGGATATTTCTGCGTCATAGACATAGAATCCTTGCCGGTGGGGATGTTGATGCCCAGGGCGATAGCAAAGTCGCTGGCGCCCTTCACGGCCTTGTACAGACGGGCATCCTCGCCTTCGTTGCGGGTCGGCCACATCCAGTTGGCAGATAGCGACACGCCGCGAAGGCCGCCTTCGATGGCAGCCCACACCATATTTGTGAGCGCCTCGGCAATGGTCATACGGCTGCCCGCCGCCGGGTCAATCAGGCCCACCGCCGGAGCATGGCCTATTGAAGTGGCGATGCCTCGGTTGGAATCGTAGGCAATGGCCGTCACTGCCACGTCGTTGAGCGGCAGCTGTATCTCGCCGGCCGTCTGCTGGCAGGCGATAAGGCCTGTCACAGAGCGGTCCACCTTGTTGGTGAGCCAGTCTTTGCAGGCAACGGACTCCAGAGAGAGTATATCTTCTATAACTTTGGTGAGTTCTTCTGGCTTGTAGTCCGACACCGGACGGACGTCAGCATAGGGCTTCTCTACCGTGGTGCCGGTCATCACCGTCTTGGGGGTGGAACCCATCATATCACTTATCGCCAAATCTATTGGCGCCACGCCGTTACGGCTGTCTTTCAGCGTGAAGTTGTGCTCTCCGGTGGTCTTGCCAATCTTGTAGAATGGGGCGCGCTCACGCTCGGCAATCTTTTGCAGATGGTCGGCATCGGCATCTTTCATCACCAAGCCCATACGCTCCTGGCTCTCGTTGCCTATGATTTCCTTGTAAGAGAGGGTTTCGTCGCCGATTGGCAGCCTGGCTATGTCTATGGTTCCACCCACCTCCTCTACCAGCTCGGAGAGGCAGTTCAGATGGCCGCCGGCGCCGTGGTCGTGGACGGAGATGATGGTGTTGTTATCTTCCTCTGCAATGGCACGGATGGCATTGTAAGCGCGCTTCTGCATCTCGGGGTTGGAACGCTGCACCGCGTTGAGTTCTATGGCGTTGGCATATTCGCCGGTGGCCACCGAGCTCACCGCTCCGCCGCCCATACCGATGCGGTAGTTGTCGCCGCCCAGCAGCACCACGGCATCGCCGCTGCCGGGAGTCTCCTTTATGGAGTCGCGTTTCTTGGCATAGCCCACGCCACCAGCCTGCATTATTACCTTGTCGTAACCGTACATCCCGCGGCTGTCGCCATACTCAAAGGTGAGCAGCGAACCGCAGATTATCGGCTGGCCAAACTTGTTGCCAAAGTCGCTGGCACCGTTGCTGGCCTTGATAAGTATCTCCTGCGGAGTCTGATAAAGCCATTTGCGCTCCTGGAAAGCCTCCCAGGCGCGCCGTCCCTCTTCAAAGCGGGGATAGCTGGTCATATACACCGCGGTGCCGGCAATGGGGAAGGAGCCCTTGCCGCCCGCCATACGGTCGCGGATTTCGCCGCCGGTGCCCGTTGCAGCGCCGTTGAACGGCTCTACTGTGGTGGGGAAGTTGTGCGTCTCGGCTTTGAGCGAAATCACCGTCTCGGCCTTTTCGCGCTTGAAAAGCGAAGGCTGGGAGCCGTCGGTGGGGTGGAAAAGCTCCACCTCCGGGCCCTCGATAAAGGCGCAATTGTCTTTGTATGCAGAAACCACGCGGTTGGGGTTGGTCTGCGTGGTCTTCTTTATCAGTTTGAACAGCGAAGAGGGCTGCTCCACGCCGTCGATAATGAATGTTCCGTTGAAGATTTTGTGGCGGCAGTGTTCGCTGTTGACCTGGCTGAAGCCGAACACCTCGCTGTCGGTGAGGCTGCGGCCCAGGCGGGCGGAGAGTTCCTGAAGATATTTGATTTCTTCAGGCGAAAGCGCCAGCCCCTCGCGCAGGTTATATTCCTCAAAATCTGTGATATACTCTATCGGATCGGGGGTATGGCTCACGGTGAAAATTTCCTGGTCCAGGCCGCGATAGAGCCGCTGCAGCATCTTGTCATAAGAGGCATCCTCCCCTTTTACAGGGAAATACTCCTCTATTCGCTTGAGGCCGCTGATGTTCATATTCTGGGCAATTTCCACGGCGGTGGTGCTCCAGGGGGTAATCATCTCGCGGCGGGGGCCCACAAAGAAGCCCTCGATAGATGTTTCATCGGTCTTTTTTGCAGAAGAAAAAAGCCACTCCAAGGCTTCGATGGCCTCTTGTGGCTGGTTATCTACTGTTTGTACTGCTATGACGCTGCCGGCGTCTGAACGGAAAAACAATATCTTCATTTGGAACAATTTGTAGCTGCAAATTTAGCAAATTGCGTAAATTCGCAGCGTGACATACGAAGAAAAAATAGAGAAACTTTTCAACCGTTTTCCCTCCTATCAGAAGGTCGGCTCGCGGGCCTATAAACCGGGGCTGGAATCTATGCTGGCCTTTGACTCTCTGCTGGGCCATCCGTGGCAAAAGTTCCGCACAATACATATTGCCGGCACCAACGGGAAAGGGTCTGTAAGTTCTTTTCTGGCAGCGGCCTTGAGCGGCGGAGGGCGGCGCATCGGCCTCTATACTTCGCCCCATCTGGTGGATTTTCGCGAAAGGATAAAGATAGTTTCCGAAAAGGGCTTCGAGATGATTCCGCGCGAGGCGGTGGAGGCTTTTCTGGATAAGTACGAGGGGTTTATGGAGAGCGAAGGGCCCTCTTTCTTCGAAATCACCACGGCAATGGCGTTTGACTATTTTGCCGCGGCGGGCGTGGACCTGGCGGTGATTGAGTGCGGCCTTGGCGGCCGGCTGGACTCCACCAACATCATCAATCCGCTGCTGAGTGTGATCACCAACATCGGCCTGGAGCACACCGCATATCTGGGAAACACCCTGGAAGAGATTGCCTTTGAGAAGGCCGGCATCATTAAGCCGGGCGTGCCGGCGGTTATAGGTGAGATCAATCCCGCCACACGGCCGGTATTCGAGAGAATCGCCGCCGAAAGGGGATGTGAACTGGTGTTTGCGCCCGAGACCGAATGCCGCCTGAGCGCCGGGGGCCTTGACTTGCCGGGCGAATATCAGAGGCAGAATCTGGCCACCGTTTCGGCCGCGCTGGAGATTCTTGCGCGGAAATACGGCATCGGTGCCGACGCGTCCCGCATTGCCTGCGCAGCGCATCTTACCGGCCTTCACGGCCGCTGGGAGAAGATTGGCAGCACGCCCGACATCATCTGCGACATAGGCCACAACGCCCACGGCCTCAGGCAGGTATTTGAGCAGTTGAAGCAAGTTGCGCCGCAATACGGCCACGTGCATATCATTTTCGGCGTGGTCAGTGACAAGGACGTGGATGCAATTGCGCCGCTGATGATCAAGCCCGACGGGCATATCTCTTACATCTTTACGCAGCCCTCCACCCAAAGGGCAATGCCTGTACGCCGCCTCGCATATAAGCTTAATCGTTACGGCATTTCCGGCGCCACAGCATCCACAGTGGCCAGGGCCATCTCCAGGGCCAGAAAAGAAGCAGCCGCCGAAGATTTGATCTTCATCGGCGGCAGCAACTTCACCGTGAGCGACGCGGTGGCCTGTCTTCAATAATCTATTCGAACACCAGCTCTCCGAAGTATTCGGGACGATGGTAATCGGGCTGAGGCCAGCCGATGGGATTCCAGGTGACGTAGTGTTTAACGGGCATCCTGTCGCCGCATTTGTAGAAGTTGGCGCGCAGTTTTTTGCCGGAAATGGCGGCGCCGTCTATGCCGTAGATGTCAAACGGAATGGCCATAGTGAGGCTCCAGCAGCAGCGGCCTTTCTCTTTCACTATGCTCTTTGAGCCCAGCGAAGCCACGCGGCGGATGCGGCTGATCACCGAGTCGTCAAAGTTGTGGCGATGGTCACGGTCGGGACCGCAGGCGAATGTTCCGTGCCCTATGCAGGTCATCTCTATGTTGTAGTAATCGGGCTTGGATATGTCCGGCGTCATAAAGAACTCCACGCAGGAGTCGTACCAGGGCTCGCTGCCGAAGTCGTATTCATACGTGCCGCGCACTCCGCGCTCTATCACCTTGAACTGCAAGAAGATTTCATCTCCGTTGTGGGCAATTTTGAAGCTTACCCGCGGCTTGTAGGGATATTCCGGCCAGTTGACACAGTCCACCTTGTGGGAGCGGACGCTGCGGCGGTTGAAATATTTTACCACTTCTTCCATATTCACTCCCTTTGGGAGAGAATTCTTAACTACTTTGAGTGACTTTGACATATTTTTTAACAATTATTATTATTTTTGCGTGTTTATAGTGCACGAATTTAACAACTATTAAATATTTAATCAATTTTTATGGCAAAAAGAGTTTATCGTTTTGGCGGCAAGAGCGCAGAAGGCAACGGCCAGATGCGTGAATTGCTGGGCGGTAAGGGTGCAAACCTTGCCGAAATGTGCCTGCTGGGAATGCCCGTTCCCGCCGGCTTTACTATCACCACCGAATGCTGCACCGAGTATTTCAATCTCGGCGGTCAGTTCCCCGCAGAGCTTGAAAGCGAAGTCAACGCCGCTCTCGAGGCTACCGAGGCTGTGATGGGTCGCAAGTTTGGCGACGCCAAGGATCCCCTGCTGGTATCCTGCCGTTCCGGCGCCCGCAGTTCAATGCCCGGTATGATGGAGACCGTTCTGAACATCGGTCTTTGCAGCGCAACAATCCCCGGCCTTATCGCCAAGACCAATAACCCCCGTTTCGTATACGATGCATACCGCCGTCTGATTATGATGTACTCAGACGTCGTTATGGAGAAAGCCGAGGGCATCGAGCCCGAAGACGGCAAGGGCATCCGCGTCCAGCTGGACAATATGATGGCAGAGGTAAAGGAGAAGAAGGGTTACAAGCTTGACACCGAGCTCACAGAGCAGGACCTCATTGCTCTTTGCGACGCTTTCAAGAAGAGAGTTAAAGAAGTTCTGGGTAAAGAATTCCCCGACGATGCACGCGCTCAGCTTTGGGGCGGTATCGGCGCCGTGTTCAAATCCTGGAACGGCAAGCGCGCTATCGCTTACCGCCGCATCGAGGGTATCCCCGATGACTGGGGCACAGCTGTGACCGTTATGAGTATGGTATTCGGCAATATGGGTGAAACCTCCGCTACCGGTGTTGCATTCAGCCGTAACCCCGCTACCGGTGACAACAAGTTCTACGGCGAGTGGCTCATCAACGCTCAGGGCGAGGACGTGGTTGCAGGTATCCGCACCCCCAACCCTCTGAACGAGGCCACCAAGACCGAGCACAACAAGGCTCTCCCTTCACTGGAGAAGGCAATGCCCGAGGTTTACAAAGAGCTTGACACCATCCGTCAGAACCTCGAGAAGCACTACAACGATATGCAGGACATCGAGTTCACCATTCAGGAAGGTAAACTCTGGATGCTCCAGTGCCGCGTAGGCAAGCGCACCGGTATCGCCGCCCTGAATATGGCAATGGATATGCTGGACGAAGGCCTCATCGACGAGAAGACCGCCGTTATGCGCGTCAGCCCCACTCAGCTTGACGAGCTCCTGCACCCCGTGCTGGATCCCGCTTCTGAGAAGAAGGCTACCGTTATCGCCAAAGGTCTGCCCGCAGGCCCCGGCGGTGCCGTAGGTAAAATCGTCTTCACTTCTGCAAAGGCCGTTGAGGCAGCTCAGAAGAAAGAGAAAGCCATCCTGGTTCGCGACGAAACCAACCCCGAGGACGTTGAGGGTATGCGCGCTGCCGACGGTCTGCTCACCGCACGCGGCGGTATGACCAGCCACGCAGCTCTGGTTGCCCGCGGATGGGGCAAGTGCTGCATCGTAGGTTGCGACGCCGTTAAGTTTGAAGATCAGGCAGACGGCACCCGCAAGCTCTTCATCGCAGGCAAGGAATACAAAGAGGGTGACATCTTCTCACTGAACGGCAGCAAGGGCTACGTATACGCAGAGAAGGTCGGCACAATGGACGCAAGCGAGAATCCCCGCTTTGTCAAGTTCATGAGCCTCGTGGACAAATATCGCAAGCTTGGTGTACGCACCAATGCAGATAACCCCGACGACGCTGCCAAGGCTATCGAGTTTGGCGCTGAGGGTATCGGACTGTTCCGTATCGAGCATATGTTCTACGGCAAGAACAGCGAGGCTCCCCTTGCAAAACTCCGCAAGGTGATCCACACCGCTACTCCCGAAGAGCGTCTGCAGGCCATCAACGAGCTTGAGCCGTACGTTAAGGAGGCCACCAAGGCTACTATGAAGGTTATGAACGGCAAGCCCGTTACCTTCCGTCTGCTTGACCCGCCTCTCCACGAGTTCGTTCCTCAGACTCTTGACAAGCAGGAAGAGCTTGCAAACGAGCTGCACATCACTGTAGAAGAGATCCGCAAACGCGGCGAGGCTCTGCACGAGGTTAACCCTATGATGGGTCACCGTGGCGTACGTCTGGGTATCAGCTACCCCAGCCTGAGTGAGATGCAGTTCCGCGCTATCTTCACCGCTGCCGGCGAGCTTTATGCAGAAGGCTTCCAGCCCCGTCCGGAGATTATGATCCCCGTTACCGTTTCCGTTAACGAGCTCAACTTCCAGAAACGCATCTGCGACCGCGTACACAAAGAGGTAGAAGAGAAGTTCGATATGGACATCCCGTTCCTGTTCGGTACTATGATCGAGATCCCTCGCGCAGCTATCCTCGCAGACCGTATGGCACGCACCGCTCAGTTCTTCAGCTTCGGTACCAACGACCTTACCCAGATGACCTACGGCTTCAGCCGCGACGACATCGGCAGCTTTATGAAGGACTACCTGGACAACAAGATCCTCCCGTTTGACCCGTTCCAGAGCATCGACACCGAGTCTGTCGGCAAGCTCATCGAAGTGGGCGTCAAGGGCGGACGCAGCACTCGCGAGAACCTCAAGGTGGGTATCTGCGGTGAGCACGGCGGCGATCCCGCATCTGTAGAATTCTGCCACAAGATTGGTATGAACTACGTATCCTGCTCTCCTTTCCGCGTTCCCATCGCACGTCTGGCAGCAGCTCAGGCAGCTATCAAGAATGCTTAACAACTAATTCTATACAGAATGAGGGCGGCCGAAAGGCCACCCTCATTTTTATTATTATGAGCAAATTGACATCATATATAATGGTGGCCGTAAAGGGTGCGCTTATGGGCGCGGCCAATGTGGTTCCGGGCGTGAGCGGCGGCACCATAGCCCTGCTCACCGGCATCTACCAGGAGCTTATAGAATCCATCAAAAGCATCAACGGCAAGAACCTGGGGCTGCTGCTGCGCGGCCGCTTTAAAGAGTTCTGGCAGGGCATCAACGGCAACTTTCTGCTGGCGGTGGCCATAGGCATCGTGGTCAGCATCTTTTCCCTGGCCAAACTGATGACCTTCCTTCTGGAGCGCTACCCCATCCAGACCTGGGCCTTTTTCTTCGGCCTGGTGCTGGTCTCTACCGTGTATATGATCAAGGGGCTCAACAATCTTAAACTCACCTCCTGGCTCTCGCTGCTGGTGGGCGCCGCCTGCGGCGTGGCGCTGTGCCTAGTCTCTCCCAGCCACACCAGCGACAGCCTGCCGTTCATATTCATTTGCGGCGCCATTGCAATGTGCACAATGATATTGCCCGGCATCTCCGGCAGTTTCGTGCTGGTGCTACTGGGCAAATACGCCTTTATGATGGATGCCGTGGGCAACCTCAACATCCCGGTGCTGGTGGTGTTTGCCATAGGTGCCATTCTGGGCATCCTGGGCTTTTCGCACGCCTTCTCGTGGCTTCTGAAAAAGGCCTATAACGGCACCATTATGTTCCTCGCCGGCCTTATGCTGGGTTCACTGGTAAAGGTATGGCCGTGGAAAATAGCGCTTGAAAGCGGCGTGGACCGTCCGGTGCTGCCCGGGCAGTTTGCGGGCGAGCCGCACGTGGCCGGAGCCATAATCTGGGCTCTGGTGGGAGCTGCGCTCATCGTCGTCATAGAGATGGCGGCGAAGGCGGTCAAAAAACAAAGCTAATCATTCTTGACGGGTTCGGGATAGGCCACGCGACCGTGGTACATCTGCTGCAGGTTCTCTATGAAGACCTGCTTCATGGTGTCTATTTCTGCCATAGTGATGTCGCCCTTGGCCACCTGTCCCTCTGCAATCTTGCCGTCTATTATGCGGTTCACCATCTCTGAGATGCTCTCTGGAGAATAGTCCCTGAGCGATCTGGAAGCCGCCTCCACGCTGTCGGCAAACATAAGTATCACAGCCTCTTTGTCCACTGGCAACTTGCCTTTATAGGTGAACGGCTCGGTATTGGAGGGATCCCCGCCGGCATTGCAGTATTTGGTGTAGAAATACATTGTCTTGGTGGTGCCGTGGTGGCTGGCTATTATGTCCACGACCTGCTCCGGCAGATTGTTTTTCCTGGCCAGCGCCAGGCCGTCGTCCACGTGGCGGATGATGTCGCGGGCGCTCTGCTCCGGTGTCAGATGCTGATGATAGTTCTGCTCTGCCGTCTGGTTTTCGGTGAAACAGAGCGGGTTCTCTATCTTGCCGATGTCGTGGTACAGCGCTCCCACCCTGGCCAGGCGGGTGTTGGCCCCCACGGCACGGCTGGCTGCCTCGGCAAGATTGGCCACCGCCAGGGCGTGCTGGAAGCTTCCGGGCGCCTTGCGCGAGAGTTCCACCAGCAGCGGATTGTTGGTATCTGCCAAATCCCACAGGCGCATCTGCGACGGCAGTGAGAATATCCTCTCGAAAAGATAAACGAACGGAAAACCTAGTATCGCCAGTATGGCATTCAGGGCCAGGAACAGTATCACCTTCTGGTCCAGCACAGTGCCGGTAAGCAGCCTGAAGGTGCCGTATACACACATCAGGGCTATGAAGATGAACACAGAATTGGCAAATTGGCGGAAGCCACGGTTGAAATACTTGTAGCTTATGAGCAGCACCGCACCGGCCAGGGCGTTCATCAGATACAGCTCCACCCCGTTGTCGCGAAGGGCCAGCAGCGGCAGCAGCGCCGCCAGATAGAGCGGCAGGCAGATGCGGTTGGGGAAGAACTCCCTCACGAACAGCACGTACAATGCGAACGGGATAAGATATAGGATGGTTTCGTTGGAGGCGGGGAATACCGAAATACCGATGTACACCAGTATATAGAGCAGCATCAGAAATGCCAGTTTCTTGAAGTCGAAGAAAAGCGACTTGTCCACGGTGTACATCATCAGCAGGTAGATGGCCAGCAGCAGCAACACCACAAACAGGTGGCTGAGGCTCTGCATAAAGTCGGAATGGGTATTTCCTCCATAGGCAGATATGAATTCCGCCTTGTAGGAATCCAACTTGCGGGCCGTTTCGTTGGTGACCACTTCGCCGCGGGAGACTATCGTCTGGCCCGAATAAACCATTCCGGAGGTGGGCGATATATAGTCCAGCGCCTGCCGCGCCAGATTGGCTGTGGTGCGGGCGTCAAAGTACATATTGGGCACTATCACCTCAGAGAGATTGTTGCTGGCCAGCAGCGAATCCACATTCATATCGGCCGCCGCGGCACTGAGGTCCTTTTGCAGACGGGCGCAGGCATCGGCGGTGGTGAAAACATCGCTGGCGGGCATCTGCTCCAGATGCTTGCCGCGGCGGACGCTTATCATAGGGCCGTCGCTGTTCAGCGAAGAGACCACGCCGGCGCGGTAGATGCGCCGGAGGGAATGACTCACCACATCGCGGAGGGTGTCGCCGCCAAAGTCTTCAAACGCCTGCAGTACCTGGTCTATCACATTGCCGTCATAGCGGTAGCAATCCATCTGCTGGGCCGACTTCTGCTCCCTCTCCTGCTGCAGCTGGTCTTCGCTCTTCAGCACCGGGAAGTCAAAAGGGGCCACGAGCGACTCGTAGTTCCACGGACTGCCAACCTGGTAGCGGTAGCGGAAATTGTTGCGGTCGTTGAAAAAAACCAACATTACCACAATGGCAGACAGCAGCAGTAACGGTATGCGTATTTTCCTCATAATAATGGTAAAGGTAAACAAACTTTGGTAATTATAGAAAATTACCTTACCTTAGCAGTCCTTTTCCACAAAGGGTACCATGGCCGAGTGGTTAGGCACAGGTCTGCAAAACCTGGGACAGCAGTTCGATTCTGCTTGGTACCTCCAAATCATCTGAGCTGACAAATTTGCTATTGGTCAGCTCTTTTTCTTATGAAAGACACTGTAAAGAAGGGAATCAAAGAGTATGTGATGCTCGTTCTGGGCAATTTCATTTACGCTGCGGGTGCCGTTATGCTGGTGGAGCCGTACAAATTCGCTCCCGGCGGAACCTACGGTCTGGGTATGGTGTTCCATCACCTCTGGGGCTGGGAAACCGAGTATGCCGCCCTGGCAATGGATATTCCGCTGCTTATCATCGGCTTCATAATCCTGGGCAACCGCTTTGGCATCAAGACCATTGTAAGCACCATCCTGCTCCCCCTCTTTATGCAGTTTATGCACCGCTTCTACGGCTACGCCTCCCTCATTGAGCCGGGCGTCACCGACGGGATGTTCCAGCATCAGATCATCGCCTCTATTTTTGGCGGTATTGTATACGGCATAGGCCTCGGCCTGGTGTACCGCTCCCGCGCCACAACCGGCGGCAGCGACATCATATCTATGATTATGCGCAAGTATACCCATCTGTCAATGGGTATCTGCAACATAATTGTAGACGGCATCATCACCCTGAGCACAGTGCTTGCATTCGGCGACTGGAAGCTGCCGATGTATTCCTGGATCATAATCTTTGTGTGCAGCCGCGTGATAGACTTTATACTTGAAGGTCCCAAACGCGCCAAGACTATGATGATAATCACGGGCGAGGCAGAGAAAATCCGGGACTTTATCATCAACGATATGGGCCGCGGCGCCACTCTGATTCCCGGCAAGGGCCTCTATTCAGGCTCCGGCCGCGACATCATCTATGTGGTTGTGGGCCGCCGCGAAATGATACGCCTGCGCGAAAAGGTGTCCCAGGTGGACCCTGCGGCGTTTGTAAATGTGCTTGACTCCGCCGAGATTCTCGGGGAGGGATTCCAGAACCTGGACGGCTCTTCTGACGTAGTTTAGGATTTTGACGGCAAAAAAAAGCCGCCATCGGCGCCGTTTAGGCGTCGATGTTGGCGTATTTTGCGTTCTGCTCTATGAATTCGCGACGGGGCGGTACATCGTCTCCCATCAGCATAGAGAATATGCGGTCTGCCTCGGCAGCGTTCTCTACGTGAACCTTTTTCATCTTGCGGTTGGCAGGGTCCATTGTGGTTTCCCACAGCTGCTCTGCGCTCATCTCACCAAGACCTTTGTAACGCTGAACCTTGACGGCGGACTCTCCCTTGCCGCCGGACATACGCTCTACCGCCGCGCTGCGCTCTTCGTCGCTCCAGCAGTAAACCATATCCTTGCCCTTCTTCACCTGATAGAGCGGCGGTGTTGCCAGATAGACATAACCGTTGTATATCAGGTCGGGCATATAGCGGAAGAAGAATGTCAGAATAAGGGTGTTGATGTGGCGGCCGTCCACATCGGCATCGGTCATAAGCACTATCTTGTGGTAGCGCAGCTTGCTGATGTTCAAGGCCTTGGGGTCTTCGGGAGTACCTACAGACACGCCCAGGGCGGTGTAGATGTTGCGAATCTCTTCGCTCTCGAAGGCGCGGTGTTCCATAGCCTTTTCCACATTGAGGATTTTGCCTCGCAGAGGAAGGATGGCCTGGAAGTTACGGTCACGGCCCACCTTGGCTGTACCGCCCGCAGAGTCACCCTCAACCAGGAAGATTTCGCACTTCTCGGGGTCGCGGTTACTGCAGTCGGCCAGTTTGCCGGGGAGGCCTGCGCCCGACATCACGGTTTTGCGCTGCACGGTCTCGCGGGCCTTGCGGGCCGCATAACGTGCAGTGGCTGCCAGAATCACCTTCTCCACAATCATACGGGCATCCTTGGGATGCTCTTCGAGATATGCCTCCAGCGCCTGGCTTACGGCGGTGGAAACCAAACCCATAACCTCGCTGTTGCCCAGCTTGGTCTTGGTTTGACCCTCAAACTGGGGCTCTGCCACCTTCACTGAGATGACTGCGGTAAGACCCTCGCGGAAGTCGCTGGGATCCAGGTCAAACTTCAGTTTGGAGAGGAAACCGTTTTTGTCTGCATAGCTCTTGAGGGTTGTGGTCAGGCCGCGGCGGAAACCGCTCAGGTGAGTACCGCCCTCTATGGTGTTGATGTTGTTTACGTAAGAATGGACATTCTCTGTAAAGCCGGTGTTGTACTGCATTGCCACCTCAATGGGAATGACCTTGTCGGTCTCCAGATGAATGGCGCTCTCGCACAGTTTCTCGCGGGTGCTGTCCAGGTAATCGATGAACTCTACCAGACCTTTTTCAGA
>JAEETP010000123.1 GCA_016290415.1 Bacteroidales bacterium | reverse complement strand
TTCCTATGACGTCCTCTGCATAGGCATAATGACGGCGCTGCAGTGGTTCAATCCGGCTATGTGGCTGTTGCGCAGGGATTTGCTGCTTGTGCACGAGTACGAGGCAGACGCCTTTGTGCTCAAGTCCGGAACAGATGCCAGGCAGTATCAGCGGCTGATGCTCGGCAGAGCAGTCGGGCGCGACCTTAATGCTGTGACTAATGGCTTCAGCCGCAGTGCGGTAAAATCAAGGATCGATATGATGCTCAAGAATCCCTCCGGAAAATGGGCGTCCTGCAAGGTGCTGGCCTTTGTTCCTCTGGTGCTGGCCTGCCTCATCCTGTCTGCCCATGTAGAATCGTCTTACGTTTTCGAGAATGACCGGGCGGCCGCAGAATTTGAGGAGAATTTCATAAAGAGCAGGATAGATGCCCTTGGCCGAGACGATGCCCTCTGGCTGGTGGGCTACAGGACGGCTGTCTATCACGGAGAAGACAGCGTTGCCGTGATGGAAGTATGGCGACAGAATCGGGAAGAGATTGAGAAAGATGGTAATGTTTACCTGATGCCGGGTGCAGCGCGGTTCTATTTCGGACTGGCAAATGCCGTCATCGAGTACGACGGGAAACGATATGTGGCCGATGGCAATGGGGTCGTTGCCGGGCTTAAGGTGTCCGGGGGCAAGCGGATTGTGGTGACAGGGACTGCTGCTTCAGCGTCTGGGAAAGCCACAGAATTCGGCACCCCGAAGCAGGCTAAGGCCACATACGTCAAATACAATACGGTCGTGTTCGATATAGGCGAACTCTTTGAATAGTCTCACTGGTGAGTGAAACGGGTCTCTTCGCTCACGAGAGGCCCTGGCGAGCCCCGGCGGTGAGTGAAACGGGCCTCTGCGCTCACGGGAGCCCCCGGCGAGCCCCGGCGGTGAGTGAGACGGGTCTCTGCGCTCACGAGCGCGCCCTGCGGACCCCGGCGGTGAGTCCGGAGGGCTGGAATGCTCACGGCGTAAGGCGCAAAAACGGGCACCCTTGTTTTGAGGGTGCCCGTTTTGTATAGAAAGTGGGAGGTCCTATTTGTACAGGAACCTCTTGATGCTCATCTTGGGAGTCTTCTGGAAGGGCTCCTTCTGGAACTCGACCTTGGCCAGCTGGCTGTAGTTTGGCAGCTGCTTGTTGGAACCCAGGCGGATGGCCTCTGCCATATCGGCAAGCTCTTCTCCGTTCTGGGGCAGGTTGGCCTGATCGGGATAAACCAGAGCCACGAGTTTGCCGGCACGGTCCACCACAACGCTTTCTACCACATTGGGCTGGTTGTTGACCACTGCCTCAACCTCTTCGGGATAAATGTTCTGGCCGTTGGCAGAGAGTATCATACTCTTGCTGCGGCCGCGGATAAATACGTTGCCGTCGGCATCCATAGTGCCCAGGTCGCCGGTGCGCAGCCATCCGTCGTCGGTGAACAGGGTGGAGCTGGCCTCTTCGTTCTTGAAGTAGCCTATGCATACGCTCTGGCCGCGAGCCTGGATTTCGCCGGCTACGTGCTCGGGATCGTCAGAATCGATGCGGATTTCTGCAATGTCAATGGCGCGTCCGCAGGAACCCTGCACATACTCTTCCCAAGGCCTGTAGGCCAGCAGAGGGCAGGCTTCAGTCATACCGTAGCCCACAGTGTAGGGGAATTTGATTTTGCGGAACCATTTCTCAACCTCCGGGTTAAGCGGCGCACCGCCCATAATAAAGCTGCGCACGTTGCCGCCAAAGGCTGCGTAGAGGCCGTCGCGAATCTTCTTGAATACGATTTGGCGAAGACCGGGGATGGCGCAAATCACTTTCACTGCGGGTTTCTCTACCACCGGTTTGATCTTGCTCTTGAAGATTTTTTCCATCACCAGCGGCACGGTGACCAGCAAGTGCGGCTTGTACTGTGCAAATGCCTTGAGCAGCGATGCCGGTGTGGGAGCCTTGCCCAGCCAGTAGATGCCGCAGCCGTTGCACACCTGATACATAAATTCTATCATCAGGCCGTACATATGTGCCATAGGGAGCATCGAGACCATATTGTGGTCGGGTGCAATCTCCATCCAGCGGTTGCAGAAATCTATCATCGCGCTCATATTGCGGCGGGTCAGCATAACGCCCTTGGGGTTGCCGGTAGAGCCGGATGTATAGTTGATTATGGCCAGTTCGTCGTCGTTGTCTGTGGCGTAGTGCAAGTCATCGGGGCCGAATCCTTTCGGATGTTTTGCCTTATAGGCGGCCTCCATATTCTCGTAGGCGGTCTTGACTTCATCGTCAGCTGCAAACAGCAGGTCCCATTTCTCAATATTGACTGCGAAGCGCAGGCGAGGCATAGTCTCGGGTTTCATCTTGGCCCATTTGGCCGCGGTGGTGAAGAGACCGACACTCTCGGAATGGTCCACGAGATTGCATACGGCGTCGGGGGTGAAATCGAACAGGATGGGTACTGCCACAGAGCCGTAGGTGTTGATGGCCAGGAAGACCATACCCCAGCGGGCGCAGTTGTGGGCGCAGATTGCCACCTTGTCGTCTTTGGGTTTAATGCCGGCGGCGGCCATAAACAAATTGAGTTTTTCTATGCGGATGGCCATCTCGCCAAAACTGTAGCTTTCGCCTCCAACATCGTTCAACGCTTTCTTGTCCCAGTACTTGCGAACAGATTCTTGCAAACTGGTAAGGTAGTGAGGATATTCTGTTACCATTTCGTGATTTTAAGTTAAAAAGTTTACGAAGATAGCGAATTATTGCCACTTTTCCAAAAGCCGGGCTATCTGTTCGCGGCGCTGGAGCAAGTACTGCGGGTCCTTTATATAGTATTTTTCGTCGTGTGTGGCGTCGTCGTCCTGGAACACGCTGCGCGGCAGAGTCAGCAGATTGCGGGCCTTTTTGGCATCGGCGGCAGACATTGAGGGAATCCTCTCTTCAAGCTGATGGAGATATTCATAATCCTCTATGCCGTCGCGCAGAATCTCGAGCCTTACGCAGGGCACCGGCTTGCCGGTGTAGGGCGTTTCGGTGTCGATGCCGGGCTTGCGGTTATTGTGGTAGAACAGCATCCCGTCGCCGTTGCCCCATATTTTCTGGTCCATCTCAAAATTCTTTGCGCCGACCTCGCCGCTGATAAAGCTGCCCGGCTCGTCCCAGACACTTTTGAAGTTGCCGTTTTCTGTGGCGGCCAGGGCGGTCCAGTAGTTGTTGCGCCAGATCAGTATGCCTTTTAGATCCAGGGTCCTGGTGGCCCAGATCCACATACGCATATCTATCCCGTCGTGGTCAATGAAATTGGTGAAGAACGGGGCGCGGGTGGCGGTGCAGAGGTAGGTCCAGACCTCTTTGCCCGGCATAGAGTGCACGCGGGCAATCTTGTCGTGGTCGTCCAGGCAGTTCCAGCTGACGCAGAAAATGTCGGTGACATCTATGATGTCCACCTGCGGGTCGTTTGCGTGGCTCATCACCCAGGGGAACTGCTCTGCAATGAATGGCCTCAACCGCGGCGCATACTTCTTGATCAGGGTGTTGGTGGCGCGTATCATAGGATAGGCGTCGGGGAAGGGCTCGTCCACCCAGTAGATGTAGGCCTTGTCCAGCAGGTTCAGCTTTTCAAATTCGGCCTCTATCTGCTGCACGCAGTCTTTAAATATGATTTCGTGTTCCGCCGTGCCGAACGGGAAGCCGCAGGCGTTGTGCAGCACGGGTATGTCAAAGGTAAAACCGGTGAACCAGGGCGTTTCGCCGTAGTATCTGGCGGCGGTCTTTTCAAAGTCGCTCCAGTCTATGTTCACCTTGAATCGGGTGGAGTCGGGCTCAAAATTGCCCTGCGGCAGCAGGTTCTCGCCGGATGCGAGGTTGATAAAGCGGACATTGTCGTACCAGGTTTTTCCTGTGGTTTCGCCGCCGATAATGGCATTGGCGCCATAAAGGCGGATGGCGGCGTATGCCGCCTCCTTGGGCAGGCGGTCTATGCTTAGGGTGTCGCTCTTCCACTCGCTGCCGGCCTTGAAATGGAGGTAGTGGCTTCGGTAGGGGAGCAGGTTTTTGCCGGAGTCATAGCAATCGACCCTCAGGGTTGAGGTGGCGGGGCTGTCGGTGCGGTTGTCAAAGATGACTTGGTATTTGTTGTCGCTGGATACCGAGATAAACTGCTCTGCGGCCCAGGCGGAGACATTCTTGTCGTAGGCGCCGTCGGTCACCACATAGCTGTACCGGCCTTCTGTCTTTGTGTCCGGGTCAAAGTTGCCGCCTTTCCAATCTACTCCATCATAGCTGAATTTGGCGGGAGTCAGAAAGAACGGA